>NZ_JAMPLB010000004.1:0-292028 GCF_039962325.1 Leptolyngbya sp. PL-A3 | reverse complement strand
TGAAAACGTCCCGCAAGTGTTAGCTCATCGTTGTGCTTACCTGAATGGGTTAATTGGTTCGCCATTGTACAGTGATTAAGCATAATTGCTTATAGAAAAAGTGACATGCTCCCCACGCAATGTCCCTACGACAAGGGTGGTAGAGTATGCGGTACAGGAAGTATGAGGGGATACATCCCACTTTTTCAAATTGATAAACCTAGCATGGAGTAGCTGGCTTCAAAGCTTCAAAACGCTAAAACTAACCACCTTAAGGAGGATCTAATAGGGCTGCAAAATTGCATTTGTTCTAGCTTCTTCTAAACACTGCTCCAACGTTAACCCTTGTAAAAATTCCCACCATTTATCTGTATGGCGCATGTAGGCTACGTTAAATTGGTCGGCGCCAACATATTCGTAACGGCTGAACCGATGCTCGAATGATGGTGCGATCGCCCGTGGGCTGGGGCAATTATAAGTACCGCAAATGTAGAAATAATTACGGTACCACTTTCCGTAGAGATCCACTAAATAGTTGAAATCGTGATCGGTTGGCGGTGGTTTGATATAGGTAGGTTTGTATAGAGTTTCGATGATCTCGTCAAACTTTTCTTGAACCAATCGTTTCGTTTCCTCGGGTACTTTCGGCTTCGCTGCCTTGGGAGGATCGTAAACCCATTGATACTTCGCTTTACTCGGTTTGCGTTTTGCCATTGCCCTAAAAGAAAATAGTTGATTTGTGGAGATTGTACACACAAATCAACTGTTGGAGAGTATGGATGAGAGCGCTGCTTATGGGATTAAGCGATCGCCTCTTTTATCGCTGTAGCCATTTTCATTAAGACAAAAAGAGTAGGCCAACGCATTGCGCTGGCCTACTCTTTTTGTCTTAATGAAAATGGCTGCGAGATAACCTAAATCGAAGCCACCAGGCTCGCTTCCTCATCCTTCGACAACACACGCCCCTGGTCTTCGAATCCAGTGATCTGGTCAAAGTTAAGGTAACGATAGAGATCCGAAGCAAACGGATCGATCTTCTTCGTCACAATCTCCATATACTCCTCGACCGTAGGAATGCGGCCCAGAAGAGCGCACACGGCAGCCAGTTCTGCTGAGCCCAGGTAAACCTGAGCCCCTTTACCCATTCGGTTATTAAAGTTGCGGGTGGAGGTAGAGAAAACTGTCACGCCGTCTTCGACACGGGCCTGGTTACCCATGCAGAGCGAACATCCTGGCATTTCTGTACGAGCACCCGCAGCAGCAAAGATACCGTAGTAGCCTTCCTCCCGGAGTTGCTGTTCATCCATTCGGGTCGGCGGTGCAATCCACAGACGCACCTTCACGGGGCCAGCTCCTTCCAACACCTTGGCAGCGGCGCGGTAGTGGCCGATATTGGTCATACAGGAACCAATGAACACCTCGTGGATGGGATCACCGGCACACTCCGACATCAACTTGATGTTGTCGGGGTCGTTAGGAGCTGCCACCAGAGGTTCTTTAATTTCGTCGAGATTGACCTCAATAATGTCGGCATATTCGGCATCCGCATCGGCCGTCATCAAGCTGGGGTTCGACAGCCACTCCTCCATCTTGCGAACTCGGCGCAGAATTGTGCGGGCATCGCCATAGCCCCGGGCCACCATATTCTTCAGCAGCGCGACGTTTGACCGCAGATACTCCGCTACGGTGTCAGGGCTGAGCTGAATGGTGCAACCTGCGGCGGAGCGTTCTGCGGAAGCATCCGTTAGTTCAAATGCTTGTTCCAGTTGCAGGTTGGGCAGCCCTTCCATCTCCAGAATGCGCCCATTGTAGACATTCTTCTTGTTCTCTTTGGCGACCGTCAACTTGCCCTGCTGCATCGCTACATAGGGAATGGCATTCACAACATCCCGCAGGGTCACCCCCGGTTGCAGTTTTCCACTAAAGCGCACCAGCACCGACTCCGGCATATCCAATGGCATAACACCCAGAGCCGCCGCGAATGCGACCAGACCCGAACCTGCCGGGAAGGAAATTCCCAGGGGGAAGCGGGTATGAGAGTCGCCCCCAGTACCCACGGTATCGGGAAGGAGCATCCGGTTCAGCCAGGAGTGAATAATGCCATCGCCAGCTCGCAGGGATACACCTCCCCGTGAGTTGATAAAGTCAGGCAGTTCTTTCTGAGTTTTGATATCGACAGGTTTGGGGTAGGCAGCGGTATGGCAGAAGCTTTGCATCACCAGATCTGCACTAAAGCCGAGGCAGGCCAATTCCTTCAGCTCATCGCGAGTCATAGGGCCAGTGGTGTCCTGGGAACCTACCGTGGTCATGATGGGGTCGCACGAAGTACCAGGCCGTACACCCGGAAGACCACAAGCTTTACCCACCATCTTCTGAGCTAATGTGAAACCTTTACCGCTGTCAGCAGGAGCCTGTGGCCGGACAAATACGGTGCTGCACTCTAAACCCAGAGCGGCGCGAGTTTTGTCGGTGAGCGATCGCCCAATCAACAACGGAATCCGTCCCCCCGCTCGCACTTCATCCAAAATAGTTTCTGGCTTTAAGCTGAAGGTCGAAATTACTTCCCCCGCTTCATTTTGAATTTCGCCCTTATAGGGATAGATCGTAATCACATCCCCGGTTTCCATCTTCGTAACGTCGCACTCAATGGGCAGTGCCCCTGAATCTTCAGCGGTGTTAAAGAAGATAGGCGCAATCTTGCCGCCCAGAATGACCCCACCCGCACGCTTATTGGGTACGCAGGGGATATCATGGCCGATGTGCCACAGCACCGAGTTGATGGCTGACTTCCGCGAAGAACCCGTACCGACGACGTCGCCAACGTAGGCTAGCGGATGCCCTTTCTGCTTCAGCTCGACAATGGTATCCAACGCACCCGCCAGGCGAGTCTCCAGCATTACTGTTGCGTGAAGCGGGATGTCAGGACGAGTCGTTGCATGGGGTGCAGGGGAGAGATCATCAGTATTCGTCTCACCGGGCACCTTAAAGACTGTCACGGTGATCGCTTCAGGCAGTTCGGGACGGTTGGTAAACCACTCCGCATCAGCCCAGGACTGCATTACGCGCTGTGCGTAGCTGTTCCCTGAGCTTGCCAGTTCCTCCACATCGTGGAAGGCATCATATACCAACAAAATTTTGCTCAGGGCTGCGGTGGCGGTTTCCGCCAGTTCGACATTGGGAGATTTGAGCAGGTCGATGAGCGATCGCACATTATATCCGCCCATCATCGTTCCCAGTAGCTCCACAGCCTCTTTAGGGCTGATCAGGGGGCTTGTGGTTTCACCGTGGGCGATCGCCGTCAGGAACCCAGCCTTTACATAGGCTGCCTGATCTACACCGGGGGGAATGCGATCGCGCAACAAGCTCAACAAAAACTCCTCTTCCCCCGCGGGAGGAGCCTTCAGCAATTCACACAACTCTGACGTCTGCTCAGCGGACAGGGGCAATGGCGGAATCCCCAAAGCTGCCCGCTCTTCTTCATGCTTCCGATAGGCTTCCAACATGCTTGTCATGCTCCTGTCTGTTCAACGTCCTGATCCCAGGGCCGATTTATGTGAATATTTCTAATGAGTATAGTCCCACGGTAGCGTGTCACAAGGCTCGTCGTGAGCAGTGGAAATTGGATGATAGACTCAATGGGTTAAACGACCCGACGGACTGGGAACGTTGAAGTGGGGCTAGAAGTTTTGGCTGTTTAATCCCGGTGCAACTTTTTGCGGCTTTTGGTCATCTAAGAACGAGAACAATCTAGGAACTTAAGGTATGACAGACAGGAAACGGGCACTCATTACTGGGATCACAGGGCAAGATGGGTCATATCTAAGTGAGCTGCTGTTGGAAAAAGGCTACGAAGTTCACGGCATTATTCGCCGTACGTCTACCTTTAATACCGATCGCATCGACCACATCTATGAAGACCCGCATAGTGAGCATGCCCGCCTGTTCCTGCACTACGGCGATCTAACCGATGGCACGACCCTCCGCCGCATTCTTGAGGAAGTCGAGCCTCACGAGATCTACAACCTGGGTGCCCAATCTCACGTTCGAGTGAGCTTTGATGCGCCTGAATATACCGTTGATACGGTAGCCATGGGTACCTTGCGCCTTCTAGAAGCCATCCGCGATTACCAACGTCGCACGAATCTCCAGGTGAAGTTTTACCAGGCGGGCTCTTCAGAGATGTATGGTAAGGTTCAGGAAATTCCCCAGACAGAAACAACCCCCTTCTATCCCCGCAGCCCCTACGCCTGTGCCAAGGTCTATGCCCACTGGCAAACTGTAAATTATCGGGAATCCTATGACCTGTTTGCCTGCAATGGCATCTTGTTTAACCACGAATCTCCTCGCCGTGGCGAAACCTTTGTGACTCGCAAAATTACCCGCGCCCTGGCTCGCATTGTTGCAGGCCAGCAGAAAAAAATGTACCTGGGCAACCTCGACTCCAAGCGCGACTGGGGCTATGCCAAAGACTACGTCCGGGCCATGTGGCTGATGCTGCAACAAGATGAACCCGATGATTACGTCATTGCAACCAATGAAACCCATTCCATTCGTGAGTTTCTAGACCTGGCTTTCGGGTACGTCAACATGGATTGGCAGAACTATGTAGAATTTGATGCCCGCTATCTGCGTCCTGCGGAAGTCGATATTTTGATTGGGGATTGCAGTAAGGCAAAACAGAAATTAGGTTGGGAACCCTCCGTTACATTCGAGCAACTGGTTCACCTGATGGTCGAGGCTGACCTCAAAGCCCTTGGGTTGATTCCTCTGAACGGCCACAGCATTCAAGCTGTTTTGGACCAAGCCACCGTTCGTGGCATTGGCAGCAGCGTATCGTGATCAGGAGAACCCCATGACAGCAACAGCATTGGATTTAAGCAAGCAACGAATTTTGGTAACTGGTGGTGCAGGTTTCCTGGGGAAGCAGGTGATCGATCAGCTCTGCAAAGCTGGGGCTGATGCGAACAAGATTACGGTGGTGCGATCGCGCGACTACGACCTGCGCCAGATGGACGCTTGCCAGCGTGCTGTAGACCAACAAGACGTTGTCATTCACCTGGCTGCTCACGTCGGCGGCATTGGTCTCAACCGCGAAAAACCTGCCGAGCTGTTCTACGACAACTTGATGATGGGCACGCAGCTCATCCATGCGGCGTACCAGGCTGGCGTCAAAAAGTTCGTCTGTGTTGGCACCATCTGTGCCTACCCTAAATTCACCCCCGTTCCCTTCAAAGAGGATGACCTCTGGGCAGGCTACCCTGAGGAGACTAATGCTCCTTACGGTGTCGCGAAAAAAGCGTTGCTCGTGCAACTTGAAGCATACCGTCAGCAATACGGCTTCAACGGCATTTACCTACTGCCCGTCAACCTCTACGGCCCCGAAGACAACTTCGACCCTCGCAGTTCCCACGTCATTCCGGCCCTGATTCGCAAAGTCCACGAAGCTCAACAACGGGGCGACAAAACCATCCCTGTGTGGGGCGATGGCAGCCCGACCCGTGAGTTTCTCTACTCCACAGATGCGGCCCGAGGCATTGTGATGGGTACGCAGCTCTACAATGACCCTGATCCTGTTAACTTAGGCACTGGCTACGAAATCTCCATCAAAGATTTAATCGAACTGATTTGCGAACTGATGGAGTACAAGGGCGAACTGGTTTGGGAAACGGATAAACCCAATGGGCAGCCACGCCGTTGCCTGGATACCGAGCGAGCCAAAGCTCGCTTTGGCTTCGTTGCTGAAGTTCCCTTCCGAGAAGGGTTGCAGAATACGATCAACTGGTATCGGCAACACCATACCTAACCTCAGTTTGGGATAACTTGAAGTGCCCATTTTGGCGTGCGCTTTACGCACGCCAAAATGGGCTTTTTTGAGGGCGCAAAGCGCGCCCTCAAAAAGCCATAACCTGAACTCTGGTTACCCTAGCGGCGCATTAGCGTCTGAATCAGGCTAACGTGCTTTGGTAGCAAGTCAGATAGTGCGTAGTTGTCCACAATGGTTTTGCGGGCATTTTCGCGGAGAGGTTTAAGTTCGTCTTGATGAGTCAGGGCGTATTCGAGGCGATCGCATATTCCCTTCGTATCAAAGAAGTCCACCAACAATGCATTGACTCCGTCTTGAGCCATCTCCCGAACAGGAGGTGTGTCAGATGCAACAACGAGACACCCGGATGAGAGAGATTCCATAAATGACCAGGAGAGAACGAAGGGGCGAGTCAAGTAAACATGAACGGAAGATGCTCGCAGGATGAGTTTGTAGATGCCATAGGGTAATGTGCCGAGGAAGTGAACCCGATTCATATCCAAGGGGAACCGTTCTAACATCACCTCTTTAAAGCTGTTGCCTTTGGGGGCAGCGGGGCCATAGGCAATACGATCGCCTGCCACAATCACCACATGGCAATTAGGCCGTCGTTCTAGAAGTAGGGCGATCGCCTCAATAAACTGTGGGAAACCCCGATAGGCGTCCATTCCCCGCGATACATAGGTGACAATCTCATCCACATCGGAAAGGTCTAACCCAATTTCAGGGAAGCACATCTTCTGGTTAGGGTCGGGGAAGAAATAGTCAGTATCAATGCCGTCGTGGAGGACGTCGATTTTGGATTGGAATTCGGGGGGAAGTTGGGACTTTTGCCAGTGGGTGGGGCTGATGCCGCGATCGCAACTGTACAAATCGACCAGTAAGGTGGCGTTGCCTGCCCGAATGCGAAGATGATCATCCATGTCCAATGGAAAGGCTGGATCGAAGTCGGCGTCAGTGCCCTTGGCATGACCAAACCATTCGAAGTAGGAGAGTAAGGCTGTATCCGGGAAGGCATCTTTGATAAAAATGCCGTTGCCCCAGCCAGCATGACTACAAACGACATCAGGTACAAAGTCTGATTTCTTTAACTGATCGGCCAATCGGAAGACCGCCTGTCCGTGCAGCACAGCGCTTTCGTAGGAGCGAACATAGTGGTGGGTGCTGGCATGGGGGTCACGACTGGGAGCATAGTTGACTTTGATGACTCCGGGTAGCTGCACATCTTCCGTGTGCTTAGTTCCGTAGACCACTCTGTTGTTAGGGTCACGGGCCAAAGCTTTTGCCAGTTCGCGGTATTGGGCAGGGAAATTGTTGTGCAGAAACAGGATATTCATGGGGATAATCCAGAAGCCACGCCCTCCAGTGTATGCCTGGGAAGGTGAATTTTTCTTACTCCTTAGAAGAAAAATCTAGCGCCAATCATTGCAAATACGCCTTCTGAATGTGCTTTGCATGCTCAGAAAGCCTAGAACTCAGAGGAAAGATGCGCTAAGCGCATCTTTCCTCTGAGTTCTAGGCTTTTTGTAATCGACTGAGCGTTTTGGATGACTAAAGCTTCTCGTCCGTCCAGAGTAGGCGAATGCGTTGACGAAAACTACCTCGAGCTTCACGGCGAAGCATTTGGGTTTTGCGGACAGTTTCCGGGGATATCTTGTAAGCAGCCATGAGAGCCATCAAAACTTCTTGAACATCAGCCAATTCGGTGATCAGGTCTTCGTCCTGGGCCGTGGCGACTTCCTGGGCTTCCTCGATCAGTTTGGCACGGAGAGCCTGGCGGTAGTCGGTTTCTGACAGCACCTCGGTGTCGCAAGTTTTACCTGCGGCCCGAATTAAGTCAGGAATGCGATCGCGAACGAGCTTGTTGAAATGGTTTCGCATGGGAATGGAGTATCAGGGGTGGGCACACGGCTCCCATCGTCTTTAGTGGTAACGCATTGTGGGGGATATGTAGCGATCGCAACGCAAATCCAACGAAGTTTTTCTCGATGAACCTGTTTCTTAAAGCCCTTCAGAAAAAAGGTGGTTGCGTCGCTGTACGGGGTAAATGGAACTTTCTACACCAAGTGGCGCAGTAAGCAGGTTTATGGCGGGCACGACAAAGCAAAGCTTTGTCACGGAAAAACGGTGGGGCCGGTTTGGTAGAGGCCGGGGCTAGACTAGTGCTGCTTTACACAGTTCGCGGAAGTGGTCGCCACGATGCTCGAAACTCTGGTATTGATCGAAGCTGGCACAGGCCGGAGAAAGAAGTACAACACGGGCGTTGTATTGCTGAGCCAGGGTTGTGCTGCGGGCGATCGCCCGATCCATCGTTTCTACAATCTCGTACGTAGTGTACCCTATGGATTCTAACTGCTGGGCAAAGGCTGGAGCAGCACTACCAATGAGAAGCACAGCGGCCGCTTTTTGTTGGATAGTTTTGAGCCACCCAGTGTCGTCGCCATCTTTGGCTTCGCCCCCGGCAATGAGGATGGCTGGAGCTTCGACGGCTGTTAATCCAACCTCAGCGGCATCGTAGTTGGTGGCTTTGCTGTCGTTAATGAAAGCAACGCCCTGCCAGGTGCAGATATGTTCCAGGCGATGGGCTACACCGGGGAAGGTCTCAATGGCCCGGGTGATCGCTTCCGTTTCAATGCCAGCCAGCTTCGCAGCCAGGACAGCCATCAGCAAGTTTTGGTGGTTGTGGCTACCGACCATACGGAGGGCCGAGACGGGAACGATGGGAGCCCCCATGGCGATCGCCCAGCCATCCTCAATCCAGGCTCCCCGTGTGGGTTGGCCCGGTAGGGTATCTTTGCCGGTCACGCTAGTCCAATAGGCGTCGGGCCAGGATGTAGCGACTTGCCGCAGATAAGGGTCATCCCCGTTAAAAATTTGTGATTGGGAGTGATTCAGTAGCTTGGCTTTGATGGCGTAGTAATTTTCCAGGGTGTAGTGGCGGCTGAGGTGGTCGGGAGTGAACGTGGTCCAGACCCCAATGCGGGGGGCGAGGGTCGCGGAGGATTCAATCTGGTAGCTGCTGATTTCAGCGATAATCCAGTCGGGGGAGTGGCCCTCAGCCTGAGCTTTGAGGGCGACTTCGCAAGCGGCAAAGCCGATGTTGCCACAGGCAGGGGCGCACAGGCCCGCAGCCTGGAAGATGGCAGCAATCAGGGCCGTGGTTGTGGTTTTGCCGTTGGTGCCGGTAATGCCAAGCCAGGGGGAATTGGGGAGCGATCGCCAGGCTAGTTCCATTTCGCCCAGGGTTTCGATGTCCTGCTCGCGCGCCTGTAGGAGGGCAGGGAGATCCCATCGGACGCCGGGGCTGACGATAACCTGTTGGAAGGCGGGATCGGGGGTGAAGCGGTGATCCAGTAGGACTGTAATGCCTTCGGCTTCGAGTTGTTGTCGGGTTTGTTGCAAGGTATCTGCGTTACCAGAGTCACTGACAGTGACGGTCCAGCCTTGCCGATGAAGTAGTCGGGCTGCGGCGATTCCAGAGCGGCCTAAACCAACGATGCAAGCTCCCGGCATGGGCGAGTTCTTCCGAAATGGGCAAGGCTAATCTTACTATCAAATCCGCTATCAAATCTGGCTGAAGAACCATAATATGCAGGGTTATATTGCGCCGCACCACAGCAATTCTCATTACGGACTTCAAAGCCAAAATGGGCATTGCTGGCCGCACCCCTGCGTATTATGCGCCGATCATATCCTCAGAGGTTTTGTATATTCCAATGACGGGTTGAAAACGTTGCTTGAACCTTGTGCTTACAATACGAGTACTTGTTGGGCCCCCTGAGTTGTGATGTGTTGTTGGGGCTGCTTCTTGTGTTCTGTTAAAGCTTTAGTGACTTTACCGTTATGCCTGAGTTGCTTGAAATTGCTCAATTGGGAAATCCTGCTTTGCGGGAGATTGCGCAACCTGTTTTGGATCTCCACAATCTGGAGTTCCAGGGTTTTTTAGATCGGCTACTGGCGACGATGCTAGAGGGAAATGGTGTAGGGATTGCGGCTCCACAGGTAGGGCGATCGCTCCAGGCACTGATTGTGGCATCACGTCCAAATCTTCGCTATCCACAAGCTCCGTTGATGGAGCCTGTGATTATGCTCAACCCTCAACTCCTCAGCCACGATGATGAGGTTGTTGTGGATTGGGAAGGGTGCTTGAGTATTCCGGGCTTGCGGGGGCAAGTGCCGCGCTACCGGGCGATCGAAATTAGCTATATGACTCGGGATGGGAAAATGGTGCGGCAGGAACTCACAGATTTTGTCGCGCGTATTTTTCAACATGAGTTTGACCACCTGAGCGGCAAGGTGTACTTGGATCGGGTGGCACAGGTTCAAGATTTGGTAACGGAACAGGAATATCTGAAGCGTGTCCTGTAAAGGCGTGGTTCTGCTTAATCGTAATAGGGTAAATCCCCAGATTCTTTAAGAACCTGGGGATTTCTTAGCTTTATAGCACTACGCCCTTAGAACCAGGAGGATTCTTGTAAAAGCTGTGCTTTGCCCGACTTTTCAGCAAGTAATCTGTCCTAACTTAATTGCATCAGGCTACGTGACTAAAAGAACATAGATTAGCCTTGCTCAGAAGGCTGTGGACGATATGTCAACGACCAGACTAAAGCAGGCGCTAATACAGAACAGGCGATCGCAATAACTCCAACGATCGAAAAGACATCCATCAAGTTCGTAAACATAACAACTTCGCCTCCAGGTAGTGAAGCGTAACCAGGATGAGGCACGTTCCTTCGGGGTGTTCCCTTACTTCTGTCTCTCCAGCACGTTAGCCAGGCTCCAGGAGAGATGAACGTTTTTGCTTCTATCATCTATGATACAAAAGTTAATAAGCTTCAGTAGAGCCAGCCCTTGACTGCTTTACAAAACTTTACGTTGGAATTTGAGTAAGAGTGGCTAGTTGTTCGGTTCTATCGACCTGCTCGTATCGGTTATCCTCTTAAGATTGCGTCCGCGACGCGAGACACGTCGTACATCTCCCGAATGTCATGAACTCGTAGAATGTCGGCTCCTCCGGCGATCGCCCCATAGCAAGCGGCTGCCGTGCCCCAGACGCGTTGTTTGGCATCGGGCTGATTCAATATATGACCAATGAAAGCTTTGCGTGATGGGCCGACCAGAATGGGGTAGCCCAGTGCTTTCAATTTCGGCAGTTCCCGTAGAATCTTCAAGTTTTGGGCATAGGTTTTAGCAAATCCAATGCCGGGGTCGATGGCGATGTGGGTTTGGGAAATACCGCTGGCAAGTGCCGCTTCTATCCGCCGTGCCAAAAAATTATAGATGTCGCCCATGAGGTCGTCGTACTGGGTCAACTGCTGCATGGTTTTTGGGGTACCCCGCATGTGCATCAGAATGATGGGAACACCGAGCTCAGCTACGGTGGGCAGCATATCGGGGTCGTAAACCGCACCCGAAATGTCGTTGATGATATCGGCTCCAGCGGCGATCGCCTCCCGAGCAACAGCAGCTTTGGTCGTATCGACTGATATGGGAACCGTTAGTGGTGGATGGTGCTCAGATCCCTTACGAATGCTTTGAATAACCGGGATGACACGGTGGAGTTCTTCTTCCAGGGAAATATCGTCGGCTTGAGGTCGGGTGGACTGGCCACCAATATCCAGCACATCAGAGCCGCTCTGTACAAGGATGTGGGCTTGATGCAGGGCTGATTCCAGGGTGCTGAAGTCGCCCCCATCGCTAAAACTATCGGGGGTGACGTTGAGGATGCCCATCAGGTAGGTGCGATCGCCCCAGTTCCAGCTTCCCCGCTCTCCAAAATTCCACATACTGTTATGCAAAAACGCCTGTTATATCCAGTTTGCTAGGAAGAGGGACCGTGTGGTGCATTAAAGCGTGCGTCAAGGGTTTGTTTACGCGTGAATCGTAGGAAACCTCAGTTCGGGATAAGCTGAAGTGCTCATTTTGGCGTGCGCTTTGCGCACGCCAAAATGAGCGTTTTCGAGTGCCGCGCAACGCGCGGCACTCGAAAACGCCCTTAACCCGAACTCAGGTTAGGAAAATTGTGTGGTTGTATTGGAGCTTCTGATACAGAAAATAAATCCTAACTTCCTTCTTAAGAATGTGCAGAGAGATTCACTCCGATTTTTATAATCGGGGGCAGTGTCAAGAAATTTTCTGTTATGAGTGATACCCCTCGAATTTTGGCGTTTTCAGGCAGCGCCCGGAAAGAGTCATTGAATAAGCGTCTGGTGCAAATTGCCGCCAATGGGGCGAGAACTGCGGGAGCCGAGGTGACCTATTTGGATTTTCGGGATCTGCCGTTGCCACTGTATGACGAGGATCTGGAAAAGGAGCGGGGAATTCCTGAGAATGTGTTCAAGCTGAAGGAGTTAATGAAATCCCACCAGGGTTTTCTCATTTCTTCACCCGAATACAACAGCTCGGTAACACCGTTGCTGAAGAATGCCATTGATTGGGCATCTCGCCCCACAGACGGTGAGCCGCCCCTTTCCTTAACCGCTTTTACGGATAAGGTCGCGGGATTGATGAGTGCCTCTCCAGGCGGATTGGGTGGATTGCGGGGGTTGATTCATTTGCGATCAATTCTCGGTAACATTCGTGTTCTGGTCTTGCCAGACCAGGTTGCGGTCACGAAAGCTTATGAAGCCTTTAATCCAGATGGAACCTTGAAAGATCCTCAGCAACAGAAGTTGGTTGAAGAAATTGGGGTGAAGGTTGCAACCGTTGCCGCCAAGTTAAACGGGTAACCGGTTATGTTTGAAAAGCCTTCTGCATGGCTTTTCAAACATAAAAGACTTACGCAGTTGTGGTGTGGGTGGGTGCTTCGCACCCCACCCACACCACAACTGCACTACGAATAGGGGACTTGCGTTAGTCCTGAAATAATTAATCTGAGTTCGGGTTAAGGGAGGTTTTCGTGTGCGCTTCTCGCACACCAAATGGGCACTTCAGCTTATCCCGAACTGAGGTTCATTAAGGCTATATCCATGGATGAGATTGGCCCAATTAATCCAACAGGCTCCCTTTCAGCACATAGTAGATGTGCTCCTGTTCCTCGGCGGTCAGCTCAGGAAACATCGGTAGGGAGAGCACTTCCTGGGCTACTTGCTCCGTGACGGGTAGTTGGCCCGGGGTGTAGTTGAGATGCTGATAAACCGATTGCTGGTGGAGCGGAACGGGATAGTAGATCATGGAGCTGACGCCCTGGTCTTGAAGCTGCTGGCGCAGGCGATCGCGCCGTCCCTCTTTCCCCTCGCTCAACACGCGGATGGTGTATTGGTTCCAAACACTGCGTCCACCTACGGTATTCGCCGGAGGAACAATGCCAGGTAGGTGGCTGAGTAACTCGTGATAGCGATGAGCGATCGCATCCCGTTGCCAGTTGAACCCCTCCAGGTACCGCAGCTTGACTCGAAGCACAGCGGCCTGCACCGCATCCAACCGACTGTTGATGCCGATGGCTTCGTGGTAGTAGCGGGCGCGACTGCCATGCTCTTTTAGGATACGGATGCGATCGGCGATCTCGGGGTCCTGGGTTGTAATCGCTCCCCCATCGCCAGCACCCCCCAGGTTTTTGGTGGGGAAGAAGCTGAAGCACCCGATGAGCCCGATGCTACCGACTTTTTGTCCATCCCAACAGGCTCCTGTAGCCTGGGCACAGTCTTCGATCACCGGAAGTTGATGGGATTGGGCGATCGCCATCAGCCGGGTCATATCTGCCGGACGACCAAACAGGTGAACCGGCATGATCGCTTTGGTGCGGGAGGTAATGGCGACCTCAACGGCCGTGGGGTCGATGTTAAACGAATCCGCCTCGATATCGACAAAGACCGGCGTAGCCCCAACGGCACTAATGGTTTCGGCAGTGGCGAAGAAGCTGAAAGGCGTGGTGATCACTTCATCCCCTGGGCCAATGTTGAGGGCGCGTAGGGCCAGGTAGAGCGCGTCAGTACCGGAGTTACAGCCAACGCAATAGGCTGTGCCGGTGTAAGCAGCAAATTCTTCTTCAAAGGCCTGAACAATAGGGCTATTAATATACTTGCCCGAAGCCAGAACCTCCAGCACAGTGCTACTCAGTTCATCACCAATAATTCGATATTGCCGGGTCAGATCAAAGGGGGGAATAAAATTCACGCCAATTTACCAATAACGAGGACGTTCACCCAATCCTGGAATTTGCCTGGATTGTGACCTGGTCACCCATGGGAGCTGGGGGCAAGGGGCGGGTTAGATTCATGGAATTCTTCTCGCCCATCGGGTAATCCCTCGCTATATTCCCAGATTTGGCGCATTGACGTATCTCCTGGGTGGACAGTTTCAGGTGCCAGTTTTCCAACTGGCAGTTTTATCCTTCACTTATAGGTTCTACGGCACAGGGGTTCAGCAATTCTCATTTTGGATTGATGTTCTAGGCGGTGGGGTGAAAGGGGCACGAGGTGCCCCTTTCACCCCATCCCCATCCACTTTGAGTGGACGGGCTTTTGTAGGTGAGGTGGGCAAAAACTACCTCACCTACAAAAGTGCAGCAATTCTCATTTTGAAATCCAACCCGAAAATAGCCCGCCGAAGGCGGGCTATTTTCGGGTTTCAAAGCTGAGAGTTCGTGCCCTTCGGGCACAAACTCTCAGCTTTGAAACCCATACTGAGAATTGCTGACAAAAGTGGGATGCACTTGACGCATCTCCCTGTGGAATTGGTATACTCGCGTCTCGCAAGGGTGTGGAGGCATAGGGTGGAGGAAACAATCCAACTCGATTTGGCGCGGCTGGGGTGGGCTTTGGGCTTAATGGTCATCGCTGTGGGGCTCTCTCTGTGGCAACACCTGGGCCTCGAATGGAAGCTGGGAGTTGCTACGGGACGTACCATTGTTCAACTATTGGCAGTGGGGTACTTTCTGGCGGTCGCCTTCAGTATCCAAAACTCCTGGCTGGTGCTGGCAATTATTGGGGTCATGATGTTTACGGCGACGGTGGTGGCCCGTAACCGGATTAGCCGCAAGCTCCCCCAGCTCTTACCCTTACTTGGTGGAGTGCTGTTCTGCACCACAACTCTGACTCTGGCCTATGTTCACCTGTTGGTGATTCGTCCCCAACCCTGGTTTGATCCTCAATACCTGATTCCCCTGGCCGGCATTCTGTTAGGAAATGCGATGAATGCAGCGGCGATCGCCGGGGAACGCCTGGTCACCAATCTCAACAGTAGCCAAATAGAAATTGAAACACACCTGAGCCTCGGTGCTACCCCTGCTCAAGCAACGCAGCAGTACCGTAACGATGCGATTCAGGCGGGCTTAATTCCCATCCTGAATGCCATGACGGTCATTGGTATCGTCACCCTTCCCGGCATTATTACCGGGCAAATACTGGCCGGGGCTGATCCCTTCAATGCCGCCCTCTATCAAATGCTGATTATGTTCATGCTGGCATTTGTAGATTTACTCGCCAGCCTGCTGGTGACCCAAGGTATCTACCGGCAGTTTTTTAATGGGGCAGCCCAATTTACACGCCATTAGTCAGAACTTACACATTTGTGTTGGGTGTGCTTCGCACGCCCAACACAAATGTGCCAAATATGGTGGGCGCGTAAGCCCTGAATTTGTGCCGTATCTGGTACAGCACAAAATCCTATCGGTTCAACTGGGGTACAAATCCATTCATCTGCGGATCATAAATCCCAAAGAGATTTCCTTCGGCTTCGTAAAGCTCGATCGGAGCGTTGCTGAACTCTCCTACGGAGGCGATCGCCTGTAGTAGTGGATTCATATAGCTCATGCGAGTGGTATCGTCGAGCGGAGCACCAGAATTGGCCATAGCCTGGTCGAGCGCCTGTTCATAGGCTCGGGTCATGCGGACTTGTACCCGATTATCAACAGGTTCGTAGGTACAGGCGCGGGGCTGACCCCCGCAGAGGGGATCCAGTTCTTGAAGTGCGGCTTGAAGGGCGCTGGAAACCCGCAGACGTTCCTGAGCATTGGTCAAAGCTGCCTGGTAGGAGGCCTTAAGAGATTGCCCCCGCTCAAAGGCGGTGCTGCCTTTTTCTAGCTGCTGGAGTTGGGCTAAGGCCAGTTGCCACTGTGCGACCGCTTCTCCCCATTGATTGCGGCGTTCAGCGGCCTGGGCAGCCGTTGCGAGGGCGATCGCGCGGTCGTAGCGATTGTTGGCTTGGCCTTCTAACCGCAGACGATCTTCTGCGGCCTGTAACTGAGGACGGTAGAGTTCTGACAGTTGCAGCGCTTCGGCATAGGCCATTGTTCCATTGGGGACCTGAGCCAATATTGCCAGCACCGACTGCCAGGTGGCCCGTATGCGCTCCAACCCTTCATCAGATTGGGCGATGCTTTGTCGTGTTTCAGCTTCTTTCGCGGCTTTGCGAGCCATCGTGACCCGCTCCTGGGCCTCCACTTCGCGCCGAATGCGAAGATCAATCTGGCCTAAATTAGCCCGATACTCCTTGAGCTTATATTGCGCCAAATCATGGACGGGGCTGTTTTGGGGGACGTTCTCGAGTTGGGCGATCGCGGCCCGCCAACCCTGTTGCACCTCACGCCATACAGAGAGGGGATGGGGCGGGTTTTGGCTTTTGACGGCGGCCTGCATAGCTAAACGCTGAGCCAGTACCACCCGTTCTAGTTTTTGGGCATCGATCTCATAGGTGTTCAGCAATCCCTGAGCCACTTCGTAGTGGGGTGACCAGGAGGGAATGCGAGCCAGTAGATAACTCGCCTCCACCAAAGACTCATAAGCAGCGACCACATCCTGGGCCGACTTCCCAGCGGTCATCTTCTCAGAGGCGGTGGTTTGTAACTGTTGGGCCGTGTCCAGGGCAGTGCAACGGCCTACAACGCAGGGCCGTGTCAGGGCGTAGGTTCCACCAACGGTCAGCATGGCGGCAGCGGCGATCGCTCCCGCTACTACCATACGAGGAATTCGCACCCGCTTCCAGGGCAACCGCCACCGCACCGGAATTTCTGTGGCTTCAACATCGACCACCTCCAGCCGCGGTTCATCCGTGGGGGTCGGTAATACTGTTAAGAATGCCGGGCTTGCCAAGGCTGGGGATTCTGGCAGATCAGACTGGGGATCTGTCGAAATGGGATGAATTGCCGGGGATGGAGAAAAGGGTGGAATGCCTGTAGTGGGAGCGGAAGCAATCCCATCGCTGGAAAAGACCGAGTCCCAGGCCATTCGGTAAAAGCCATAGGGCTCTATCTCACCTAGCCGCCGTACATAGAAGTGGACGGCATAGAGGTCGGGCGATCGCGCCATCCAAGCTTGAATACTTGGCTCTTGCCGCATAGCCATTTCTAGAACTTTGAAGACCAGCGACTGATTGACGCGCTCTTGAGGCGCATGCTGCACTGCCACCAACAATTTTCCTTCCTTTGCCGCGCATTGCACAGGCCAGTGCAAGCTCTCAGGCAAGACGGCCCGCAGGTTCTCTTGCAACTGTTTCTCTAGACTACGCAATTCAGAAAATTGAGTTGTCGTCATCGCCCCTCCCTGTCCCCTGAGTCTGATGGAACACGCCGACGCAAACGAATCTTCGCAAGTCTAGCAGACTTGTTTACCTATCTCCCAGCGCATTAAAGAACCTCCTCCTGTCAAAGCCTAAAGCCTTCGTATTGCAGCGTAGTATCTACAACATGAAGGCTTTGAGCTTTGGTAGATACCCGATAATGCCATTCGGAAACCCCTTATTTAAGAACACGTCTTCCTTTGCTAGCATACGTTCAGCAACGGCCTCAAGGGCTAAAGTTACCAGAGCCATGGATATTCTGATTGTTGAAGATGAAGCTGAGATTGCTCAATTGATTCAGCTTTATTTGGAAAAAGAAGGGTTTACCTGTCGTGCCTGTCGCGATGGCCTTAGTGCTGTGCAACTGTTCCATGAGGTGAAGCCGGACCTCATCATTTTGGATCTAATGTTACCCGGGCTGGATGGGTTAGAGGTTTGTGCGCGCATTCGTCAAAAACCTGGTGCAAAGGATCCCTACATCCTGATGCTGACGGCCAAAGGGGATGAGATGGATCGGATTATCGGCTTATCCACTGGAGCTGATGATTACATGGTGAAACCTTTTAGCCCCCGCGAATTGGTCGCTCGGGTGCGGGCACTGCTACGGCGTAATTTGCGCCAGGGTGGGCAGTCTCACACCTACCAGACGCCACACTTTACGGTGGATTTAGACCAGCGGTTGGCCCAACGTCATCTGCTGTCGCAAGAGATTGAGGCACTAGATTTGACAACTCTGGAATTTGACCTGTTGGCTACCTTTGTCAGTTACCCCGGTCGCGTTTGGAACCGGGCTCAGTTGATTGAAAAGCTCTGGGGCAGTGACTTCTTTGGGGATGAACGGGTGGTAGACACTCATATTGCTCGGCTGCGCAAGAAGATTGAGCCGGACCCTTCTAACCCCGTCTTTGTTAAAACTGTGATCGGCGTAGGTTATCGCTTCGAAGATTCGAGTAGTGCTTGATGCCCATTGCACTCAAGTATAAAAATCTAGGCCAAATAGCTTGTACGCGAGGGAGAACGGAGCAAAGCCCTGCCCATATATAAGTAATGCACTAGACCTGACAAAAATATGTAAGTCCCTTAAGTAAGCTACCTCAGCATCGCTAGATGGCTTACTTAAAGGATTACGGGTCATTAAACTTTTATAGCGTTTCGAGAAATTTAAGCAGATCGGCCATATCTTGGGGAGTGGGTTGAAATTGAGGCATGGGTGGCGTGCGGCCACTTACAACCTGACGAATCAGCCCAACCTTAGACTTACGCGAAGAGACGTTCTGTAAACTGGGCCCAACTTCCCCTTTGCCATAAGCACCATGGCAAGTGGCACAGTTCATTAGAAAAATCTCCGTACCCCGTCTGGCATCGCCATGCAGCGACAAAACATCCCGCGCATAGGGATCAGCGCGGTCAACAAAATGGATTCCGGCGATCGTAATACTGACAATGGCCAGAATCCCAAAGAGAACGGACATCACTTGCCGGATGGGAAAGGATGACGAAGATGCCACGCTTTCGGCCCGGTTGTCCATTACCTGTTGTTTATCCAAGAGTTCTCTAGTCAAAGCCAGGTGGGTGGAGTGTTTCTCAATCTATAACTTAGATTAAGGTTTTTTGCATAGCATGAGGAGATTACACAGATTTATTTAATATGTGTACGGCCTCATCCATTGGGCAGAGATTCCGCAAAGCTGTCAAAACAACTGGTTTTTGGAGCCTGATAAGGCGTATTTTGGGCTTTTGCCGTTTTATCAGTGCCTTCAATTTTCTATTTTAAGCTATGCCTTTATATAGATATCTCTGTTAACTGTGTCGGTGTGTGAAGTATTGGCGTAAAGAACTCTTGCGGATCTAAAGTTCTGTAACGTCTGCCATTTCAGGATAGGGGCTAAGCTGCGAAGCATTTTCCCCTAGGTCTGGAACTCGACAGCAGTTCTCATTATGAGCTTCAAAGCCAAGATTACGCGCCCGTCAGGCGCGCAATCTTGGCTTTGAAGCCCGAAAACCGCTTGCCTTCGGCAAGCGGTTTTCGGGCTTAATTCCATACTGAGAATTGCTGGGAACTCGAAGGCTCCATTTTCTCGATGAGCATCTTGCTATAAGATCAAGGTGATTCTTAAGGAGAGCATACTGTGGTCGAACCCTTACTTTCTGGTATCGTTCTGGGGCTGATTCCCATCACGCTGGCAGGGCTGTTTGTTGCGGCTTACCTGCAATACCGTCGTGGTAACCAGCTTGGCCTGTAAGCCTCTGGTTTGCAATCTGTATTTAAAAAGCGCCAGGGCGATCGCCCCGGCGCTTTTGTTTTGGAAGGTACTCCACTGTGAGGCGTACTTCTTTATGGGCTGTCCAGAGCAAAAAAAGTGACCGCAGTATTGCCATAAACTTTCTCCCGGCATACCGCCAGGGGCATTACTTGTGCCAGTAACTCCGCCCAGGCTTCCTTTGACCAGCGTTTGGGCTCATGCTCTACGGCTAATTCCCCATCGGGAGCCAGCAGGTGGTCTCGACCAATAATTTGAAGGACGGGCAGATAGAGCTCGCTGGCATAGGGTGGGTCAAAGTAGATGCGATCGAAGCTTTGCCCTTTCAGGGTTGGCAGCTTTTGCACAACATCCCCCCGTAGCAGTCGAAATCGTTGCCCAGATTGGGCAATGCGCTGCCAGTTTTCGGTAATCACTGTGCAGGCTTTTGCTGATTGTTCAATGCCCACCACTTCAGCGGCCTCTCGACCCAGGGCTTCTGCACCCATGGCTCCGATGCCACTACACAGATCCAGCCAGCGGCACCCTGGAATGGCTCCCTGCCAGATGTTGAATAGCGCTTCCCGTACTCGTGCCGGAGTTGGACGGGTTGCCTGCCCCGGTAACGTTTTGAGAGGGCGGTTCCCGTAGACGCGCAAACTCATGGATTTAGAAATAGGGGTCTAAAGACAGAATTGATGTTTCGTGTGCATAGAACACGAAACATCAATGGTTTCAAGATTGTTTCTCGTCCGCAAAGCGCACAAAAAACGAGTTAGGAGGCAACCCCCGCAAGCTGTTTCTGCTGCACCAGCGTTACGAAATTGGCGAGAATTTTCAGACCTGTCGTCGAGGATTTCTCAGGGTGGAATTGGGCGGCCATCAGGTTGTCGCGGGCGATCGCTGCCGTCACCGTTTGGCTGCCATGGGTAACGGTTGCCGCAACGACGACTGGATCTGTTGGGTCGGCATAGAAGGAATGTACGAAGTACACCCAGGGGTTAGGTAGCTCCTGCCATAGGGTCAGATCCGACTGCACTACTTGCAGTGGGTTCCAGCCCATATGGGGAATCGTAATTCCGGGTTCTGGGCGGAAGCGTCGTACCATGCCAGGCACAATACCCAGACCTGCTTCGCGTCCCTCTTCGCTGCCTTCTAGAAGAATTTGCAGACCCAGGCAGATACCCAGGAAAGGCTTGCCACTAGCAATGACGTCACGGATAGGATGGATTAGATCGCGCGATCGCAAATGCTGAATCGCTGGGTCAAATGCTCCCACGCCAGGTAGCACAACCGCATCGGCTTGCTCTAGATCGCGGGCCACGTCAGTTACCAGGGTTGTGGCACCCGCCTTCTCCAATCCTTTGCAGGCCGAATGCAGGTTTCCCATGTCATAGTCCACCACTGCAATTCGCACCATGTTTCCAGTCCTCCGCCTGTGTAGCAGAACATTATCACTATAACGTTGAGCGTGTTGATTCAGCGCTACTGCCGGTGATGTTTCAAGCCTGTGGACAGGATGCGGGGAAAGGGGCACGAAGTGCCCCTTTCCCATCTGCCCTGAATCACGGTAGTTCTCCTGATGAGCTTAAAGCCCTGAAACAGCCTATCGAAGGTAGGCTATTTCGGGGCTTCATTCCAAAACGAGAGTTGCTGCTTAATCAACACGCTCACGCAGATGTGATGACGGGGACACGGAGCATCCCTTCCGGCAGCATTAATCGATAGTGATGACGCGAATGGGATCATCGGTTGGCATGGGCTCCTCTTCTTCAGGAAGCTCTTCTCCAAACCAATCGACCACTTTTTGATGAGCGGTCTCTTTGATTTCCGGGGTGATAGCCATTGCGACGGTGGCTAGAGCGGCGGCCAGGGTGCCCAGATCATCGGCGAACCCAGCGATTGGAGTGACATCGGGGATGGCATCCATCGGCAGAACAAAATAGGCCAGTGCGGAATAGATGACTGTTTTGGCCCAGAGAGGTGTTTCAGGTCGTTGGGCGGCAAAATACAGAGTCAACGCTTTTTCCACCACTTCACGTCCCGCTTTGGTGGCAAAGCGAGTCAGCTTGTTCCAAAACTGCTTATCCGAAAAGACCGCCTTAGTCATAGTTGAGTGGACTTGCAACGTATTCTCCAACTCTAGCGTGAGGAATTTTATCTGGGGGGACGGGATGGCCGATCCAATCAGGTAGGGAAACCGTGATCACCTCCCCGCTCAATCAGGGAACACTGAGGAAAATACCTACTCATGCAACATCGTGCATCAGGAGAAGAACCCTGTGAGTGAGATTGGCGTAGTCGCCATTGGGCGTAATGAGGGCGATCGCCTGCAGCAGTGTCTGAAGTCGGTCATCGGTCGAGTTCGGCAGGTGGTGTATGTAGACTCGGGCTCAACGGATGGCAGTGTCAAGATGGCGCGCAACCTGGGCGCTGATGTGGTGGATCTGGATCTCTCCATTCCTTTTACGGCAGCTCGGGCTCGTAATGCCGGGCTGGAACGATTGCTGACCCTCTGTCCTGATTTGACCTATGTGCAATTCGTCGACGGGGATTGCGAGGTCGTTGAGGGCTGGCTCGAAACCGCACAACAAGCTTTAGACACGAACCCTGAGTGGGCGGTCGTCTGCGGTCGCCGTCGCGAACGCTTCCCGGAACAGACGATTTACAACAGGCTTTGTGACATTGAGTGGAACACTCCCGTTGGGGAGGCGAAAGCCTGTGGTGGCGATGCCTTGATGCGGATTGTGACGGTGCAAAAAGCAGGCGGTTACAATCCCGCTCTGATTGCTGGAGAGGAACCCGAACTGTGTGTGCGGCTCCGACAGCAGGGCTGGAAGATTTACCGCCTGGATGCGGAGATGACCCTGCACGATGCCCAGATGACACGATTTGGGCAGTGGTGGAAGCGATCGCTGCGGGCAGGCCATGCCTATGCAGAAGGCTCTTCCTTGCATGGTCAGCCACCGGAGCGGCATTGGGTGAGGGAAACGCGCAGCAATTGGCTGTGGGGATTAGTGATTCCCGGCGGGGCGATCGCATTGGCCTTCTTGACCCATGGTCTGAGCCTGGTACTACTGTTGGGCTATGGCTTAATGGTTTACAAGATTTACCGCTATATGCAGAGCACTGGGCTATCCAACAGCGATGCAGCACTGTATGCGGGTTCCTGCGTTTTGGGCAAATTTCCGAATGTGTTGGGGCAGCTCCAGTTTTATCGCAATCGCCTGCTGGGTAAGACCAGCCGCTTGATCGAATACAAAGGGCCTTAGACAAAGCTCGTCAGCGCTTCCAGAATCTGTTTTAGAGAATGTTTTTTGTGCGTGAGGCGCACAAAAAACATTCTTGCTAGCGGCTTTACAGCACGCTTTTGCTAGCAGTGCAACTCCAACTTACAGTTGTATAGCGCTATGCATCCGGAACTAGGACAGTTTAACTTTTGAAAAACTGCGCTCCGTGTAGCTTCTCAAAAACTAAACGTCCTAACCAGATCAACTCAGGCTGTAGCCCACCATGCAATGCTGCATGTTGCTCACCTAAAATCTTCAAAAATATTAGACTGGTTCTGACATTTGACACCGCTTCACGTTAAACAGCGATAGATTGACAGGAAGACAAAAACCTAGTCTGCTCCATGACTCCCCCTGATTCCATTTCCACTGGCAACGCCTCTTCTGGTGTTAGCGAAGCGCCGCACGAAAAGCGCCCTACCCTGGTGCAATTGCCTGCCTGGTTACGTCGGCCTATCGGTAAGGCCAGCGAATTGTCAACGGTACAACAAATTATCAAGCAGCGGCAAATCCACACGATTTGTGAGGAAGGGCGTTGTCCCAATCGGGGCGAGTGCTATGCCAGCGGGACTGCAACGTTTCTGCTGATGGGGCCGACCTGTACGCGCTCTTGTGCTTTTTGTCAGGTGGATAAGGGGCATGCACCGATGCCTCTCGACCCGCAGGAACCTCAGAAAGTGGCAGAAGCAGTGCAGCTCCTAGGCTTGCGTTATGTGGTCCTGACCTCTGTGGCACGGGATGACCTGGCAGATGGAGGTGCCAACTGGTTTGTGCAAACTATGGAAGCCATTCGCCAGGTTAATCCAGCGACTCAGGTCGAAGTGTTAACTCCCGATTTTTGGGGTGGATTGTCAGGCGAAGCGGGTCAGCGGAAGCGAGTGACCCAGGTAGTTACTGCAAACCCTGCCTGCTATAACCACAATGTGGAAACGGTAAAACGGCTGCAGGGCGTGGTGCGTCGGGGCGCTAAGTATGAGCGATCGCTCCATGTCCTTGCCATCGTGAAGGAACTGAACCCTACGATTCCCACCAAATCTGGTCTGATGCTGGGCCATGGCGAAACTGAGACTGAAATCGTTGAAGCTCTGCAAGATCTGCGAACGGTAGGGTGCGATCGCCTCACTTTAGGCCAGTACATGCGCCCCTCACTGGATCACCTGCCGGTGCAGAAGTATTGGGCACCCGAGGAGTTTGAGCACCTGGGGGCGATCGCTCGGGATATGGGCTTTTCCCATGTGCGATCGGGACCATTGGTGCGGAGCTCTTACCATGCTGGTGAAGAGGCGTAATCATCCGTCCAGATTTGTAGATAGGAGCACACTTAGCTTGCGCCCATCTACAGAGCAGTTGCCAGGCAAAATTATTCCAAAATATTGAGTTTTGTCTGTGAGCGTAGCAATGGGTACAGGTTGGTTAATAATGGCGACAGAGGTTCACGGTTGAATTGATTTTTAAGGACAATCGCAATGACTTCCAAACAAGCACAAACTAAGAAGCCCCCTTATACTTTCCGCGCTGGCTGGGCCTTGCTGCTCCTGGCTATTAACTTCCTCGTGGCGGCTTATTATTTTGGAATTATTCAATAATCCTTTTGGATTAACGAATGCCTTTGTTTCCCCTGGATCTCTGCTCTGGGGGATTTTTTTGCTTTCTACGGAATCTCAGTTTGAGCTGACGGTGTTTTCGAGGGCGGCGCTTCGTGCCGTTCTTGAAAACGCCCATTTTGCGTGCTAACGCGCGCAAAATGGGCACTTCGGCTTATTTTGAATTTGGGTTACTGAAATTAGGTGAGTAGCACGAATGGCACTGACATAAGCTGGGATGCTTGCATAAACCTGGCTTGGGGGCGCGTCGCCCCCCAAACCCCCCGACTGGGGGGACGGCTGCCCGTCCCCCCAGACCCCCCTCGGCAAGGAGGTTTTGCATAGGAGGTGTCAGGTCGCTTCGCTTTGCTGGGGTTTTGAAGCAGACCCCGGCCTTTCTCTAACGTAGGTTTGGGCTTATTTCAGTGCCATTTGTGGGTGGCACCCATTTCACAAAGACTACATTGTGCCTCTAAAAATCCCCTGGGGTCGGATCAACAGCACGGCTACCATCAGCACCAGGGCTACTGCCAGCTTGTATTCTGCTGAGAACAGGTAGGTGCTAAGTTCTTGGGCAATGCCGATGACGTAGGAGCCGGCGATCGCCCCATAGGGATTGCCAATACCCCCCAGAATCACCGACGCAAACATGGGCAGAATCAGGAACCATCCCATGTCGGGACGGACGGCTGTAATCAGTCCATACATGGAGCCTGCAATAGAGGTGAGTCCTGCGGCCAGAATCCATGTCCAGATCACGACTTGATCGACATTAATGCCGGTCACTCGCGCCAGGTCAACGTTATCGGCGACCGCGCGCATCGCTTTGCCGACCTTGGTGTGCTGTAACAGGTAGTGCATCCCCAGCATGGCGACGATCGCCAAACCCACCACAATAATCCGAGTCATCGTGATACGGATGCCACCGAGGTTGAGGGCCGCTAGCACGGGCAAATCGTACTGCTGGTTAGCGGCTCCCCAGGCCAGAATGATGCCGTTGCGGAGGAACAGGGCGAGGCCGATCGAAATGATGATTAAGGTCGTAGATGAGGCGCGGCGATCGCGCATGGGCGACCATATGATTTTTTCGAGGAGCAGGGCGACGGCGATCGTCAACAATGCACCTACGACCGTCGCTAGCCAGATGTTGATCCCCAGCGCATTGGCTGTCCATGTGAAATAGGCACCCAGGGCCATCAAGTCCCCGTGGGCAAAATTTGCCAGTCGTAAAATGCCATAGGTTAAGGTTAATCCCACGGCTGCCAGGGCAATAATGCTGCCCACGGCCACCCCATTGACTAATGTTTGGATAAGCTGTTGATCCATCGGCTAACTCCATTTGGCCCCAATCTTTGTAGCCTATCAGAATTAAACTCAAACGGATTTTGTGAGCGGAGAAGCTCACATACTGAAACCTTTGTGGTAGGGATATGGCATACAACGTCCCTATCGCATAGGTTTTAGCGCGATAGCAAAAGCTAGTAGCCTGCGGCCTAAGTTCGCAACCTATGTTTTGTGTGGGGTGCTTCGCACCCCACACAAAACATAGGTGATGGATTTCCGCCTCAGCGTACTAGTCTAGGTGAGCAACGTATTGCAAACACCGTTCGTATTGCTCGGGGTAGTCTCGAGCGACGCGTTGTTCTAGGCGGTGGGCGATCGCCACGTCATGCTTAGCATTGCCGATTAGATGGGTGTAGCCCAGTTGCTGGGGTTGTTCTTCTGAAAAGGCCGATTCAGGGGTGGCAAACAGACACTCCATGGCAACGCCGGGAAAGGGGGTGTTGGGGTGTTGCCGGTGATAGTTCACGCAGGCCGCTAGAAAGTATTGCTCAATCAGCAGGCAATCCCCTGGCTTATTGTCCATGTGCTCAAAGGCAGCTTGGTTGCGGGGGTGGGTGGCGATTTGTAGCGCCAGGTCGGCATAGTGCCGAATAAAATCTACCTGGGTGCCGCCAAAAATGCCGCAGCAGTAGGCCCGGTTAGAGCGTTGCACAAGATAGGCGTGCCATTCGTCGGGTAGCCATCCGCCCGTCTGTCTGACGCGCTGATCAAAGATCTCAGGTCGGTACCACCAGCAGGTGGCGTCATGTTCTCCAAACACAAAGTATTCGGGGTTTTGGGTGAGCACGGGGGCCGTGGCCAGATCCGGGGGCAATGCCTTCCAGAGAAACACGTCGCTGTCTACATGGATGAACGGATGGCTCTGGCTGCGATAGGCCCACAGCTTGCCGAGAACCCACCAATCTGGGTCCTGATCATGCAGAGCGTTTAACTCCGTAGAGACGGCGTCAAATTGTAGCCCCAGTCCATCCACCAGCATCTGTGCGCCTTCGTCGTCCGTGATCAGAGCGGTTTCGGGATAGTGCTTGCGGGCTGTTTCCAGGGAGAGAATCCAGGCCAGTAAATGGTGCTTTTCGCTGAGCCAGATGGTTTGTCGATGGGCCCGGAAGGGTTTTGTCCAGAAGGACCAGACCGAGCGGGTAATGGATGGGCTCATAGCAAGTTCCCTCCGATCGCCTGTCCAGAACCGTAATAGCTGCTGCTGAGGATGGTGAAGGAATCTTGTGTGGTAACGGTTCCAACGGAGGTTTGTACCGTAATTGAGGTGGTCCGGGGAGAGATGGAAGGGACGCGGACGACAATTTGCGTTGCGCTGGTACTGATAATCGCGGCTTGAACCGTGCCAAACAGAACCATGGGGCTTCCCTGGTTGAAGTTGCGGCCTTGAAGGGTGATGCGATCGCCCGGTCTTCCCGATTTGGGAGTGAATTGGTTGGGGGGTGAATTGAATTCGGGCGGGGGTGGCAGGGCAGGCTGCACCACAAACTCCAGCATGAACCGATTATTAGTGGGCGACTGATCCTGTAGCGTGTTGTCAGGGTCAATGATGACGCTGACCCAGTAGGTGCCAGGTGCCGTGAAGGCCGCCGTAAACTCCAGGGATGGATCGGTAGAGGTTTCCTGGGCTTTTAATGGGCCGTGGAGATAGTTCTCCTGAATGATAGTTCTGGGGAGTGTGGGGAAATCATCGTCAACTGGGCGAGCTTGCAAACTGTATTCGATGGGGGGTTGCCCAGAGGTGGTCGTCACGATCCAACGGACGGGGATGTTGGGGATACTGAGGGTGCCCTGGTTGATTAGAGTTGCCTGGAAGGCGATCGCCTGCTGCACCCGGAGAACCCCTGGAGTTTTCAGGGTGATGGTTTGCACCACCAGATCCACGACATGGGCTCGCCAGGGTTTGGTGTTGGTGCGCTGGTCGTTCACTTTGGCGATCACACTACCACTGCCAGTGACGCTCCTGGGCATCTCCACCGTCAGTCGGGTACTGGTACGCTGAATCATCCTCGCCAGCCGATCTTGAAAGTAGACTTCTACAGTATCTTCAGGGGTTCCAAGGTTGCCCCCATCGATTACCACAATGCTGCCAGCAGGGCCGCTTTCGGGCTGAATATCCGAGATAAACGGCCACTGTCGCCACAGGCGCAACCGGGCTTCATCCACTCCGGCTTTGAGCGACACTTCTGTCAGCATGGCCGGGGTTTGGGTCGCACCATACAGGTCGTTGACCGAATGAATGCCTACCGTTCTGAGTCGTTGAATTTCGCTCTCCTGAATATCAGGCAGCGTATTTAACGGTTCCAGTTCATCGGTTTCCAGGTCGACAGATTTGCGCGTTTCCTGCACCTGGGTATCGAGGGCAGGGGTAAACCCTAGCTTCAGTACCGTCGCTCCCGAGTGCCCTGGAGCCGTGGTGCGAAACAGGAGGCGACCATTCGGGTCACGGCGCACGTCCACCTGGAGATCCAGATTGAGTTGGTTCACCATCATCGATAGGCGACGGTTTTGCGACTTGAGGATTAAGGTGTCCTGGGCCTGATCCAGCTCAGCGGTGACCAGTTGGATGAGTTCAGACAATTCCCACTCTTCGTTGGGGAGGGCAGGGGAATCGTTAGGGGTGAGGGAGCGATCGCGATCTTCCACAGGGCTACGCACCGGGGTAAAACGTCAGGGTCATTCTAAAACGGCTTAAGCCTGTTGCCGACTTGGGCACTAGGGGTGATGGCAGGGTTGTCATCAGGCGGGGGTTAGTGCCGGTGTCAGCTTGATCAGGCGAGACGTGGAAATGGACGGGAATCTCCACGGTAATCTCATCCAGATTGAGATGGGGCCAGGGAGTGTTGGGAGGTGGGGAAGGCAGGGAGGATTCGGCCAGGAGTTCCGCCAGAACATCGGGGGGAGGGTCGTAGGTGGCAGGGATGTCGGCGATCGCCCCCACGGTCAGTTCCACCAAATTGCGAAAGGAAATCGAAGGCATTGTGCTGCGGAGAGGTCGTGTGGTTGTAGGGGCTAGACACCCGGTGTTTTTGGAAACACCGGGTGTCTTAACGCTAAGCTAGGCAGCCGGTTTAGAGAATGGGAGCCAGATCAGACTCTTTAACGGAGCCGCTGCTGTCATTCAGGGGTTTGTAATCGGTCTTGAACTTCAGGGTGACTTGACCGCTCATGCGCGTCAGGGTTTCGATATTCCCCACCGAGGTTTGATCCACCGTGCTGACCTTGAGTTGGTTGTAGTGCGCGCTCATGCTGGCACTGCCCCATCCCCAGAAAGCTCCAGCTTTTAGATTGCCACCGTAGCTATTGCGATCGGTGTTGCTGGTCCGGGATGTGTTAGTTTCCTGGGAAGAAACCTGGAAGATTAGCTTGGTGTCGATCTGACCTTCGGTGATGACGATCCGAGCCATGCCTTCCCGCGCCATTTGCCGCAGTTGGTTCATGCCATCGCGGGCTAAGCCATGCTTGATGGCCGCTACAATGTCGGCCATGTCATCGTCGGTATAGATTTTGGAACCCCGAACTTCGATCCCTCCGACGCTATCAAAGTCTTCTTTTTCAAAGATGGCTTTAACTTCGTCCTCTTTGAATTCGGCGGTTTTGGAATCAATAACACCAAAGGCATAAAGAATCGCCGCTCGATAACCGCCGGTGACAGGAGCCAGGTAGAACAAACGCTTGAGATGGTAAGCCCGACGAGGTTCGCCTTTTTTCAGCTCAAACTTTTCGTCCCCTTCAACCAGGGTGAGCTGCTCCAGCTTTTCATTTACCGCATCATCAGAGACGTTGTCAGAGGCGAACTCCTTCAAGCTCTTGGTGATCTCCGCCACCATGTCGCTGTAAGCCTTCATCTGGTCGATGGTGGCTTTGATGATGGAGTTGAACGTACCGCTAATGAGGCCCTGGGTGAAATTCACAAAGGCCATACCGACCTCCTGGGAACCCCGTACTGCCAGGTCAACGGCATTCTTAGAGGTCTGATTTCCGTCAGTGCCCAGCTTGGTGTTCTCGTTGAGGGGAGCAATCAGCCCCATGGATGCCGCTTCCATACTGCCATCCTGGGGTCGCAGGAAGTCGAGCAGAGTTTCTTGAACAATCGTGGTGACACCCTGCCGCAGCATTTGCCGCTCGGCATCATCGTCACCCAGATTCTCAACGGTTTGCTCGATCACTTCCATTAACCGATCAACACCGCTAGCGATCGCCTCATCAGCCGGTTGCACGACCAGAGAATCTTCCAGATTGGACTCTTCGTTGTTGGGGTTTTCGTTTTGCTTGCGAATGCGAGTCATGATGTTTCCTTTCGTGACGATTTCAGTTGACTGAGACGGATTCAGGATTATCCGTCGTGCGAACAATCCAACCGATGGTGCAACCCCAGGAACGGCTCTCGACCGTTGTCTCTGGCTGACCATGACAGTTGAAACTTTGTGGGGAGAATGTTCGTGCAGATGCCTTTGGCTATCAACATTTGGGATCTGCACGAATTCTCCCAAGCTGGAATTTCGATGCGACCTGTCTCGTAAATGGCTTCAGAACTGTGCCTGTTTCAGAAATGCGAGTTCAATCGGCTGTGATTGTTGAGGGACGGGCATCTTGTCCATCTGGGCGGGTCAGGGCACCTATCCCACAATTGATTGAATTCACAGTCCTCAACTCAACATCGTCTTTTGAGGACGTTCAAGGCGACAACGAAACTATTGACGAAAGGGGCCAAATCGACTTCCAGGAATAGCGGGATCAGGCATTGAGCCCAAAGACACCCGTATCCACCCAATCTTGTTTGAGGAGCACCCACCAATCCACGGAAAGGCCCCGCTGAATGTAGGTGTAGGGCAACCAACCGTAGCCTTCTTTACCCCAACTTGTACCCCAGGAATTCCGGACGAGAATGGCCCCTTTGCTCTTAATGCCACCCGGCTTAAAGTGCTCGATCACCAGGGAGTCGTCGTAGCCCACAGCCGTCATGGCATGACCACCCAGGGGGCGATCGCTACTCACGGGGAAGGGCAGTTGCCCCAGGGTATTCGCCCGACTGGCATGGAGCAACGGAGCATCGAACATCATTGTGCCAAAGGCCAGGGGAAAACCGGCTGCCAACTGGGTTTTGATGGTTAGCAGTAATTCATCATCGTAAGTGTCGGGGGCATCTAACCGGACGTAATGCATCGCCTTGTAGTTGGAGGCAAAGGCGTAGCAAAAGGCGGGAGGCTCTACATTCAGTTGGCCCATTTCGTATGCCCAATACTCTTCGGGGGGCAGCCCAAAGAGCCGCAGGGCTCCCATGGTGGTGCGGAGAAAGACGCCGACGTTTCCCTCCGATTTGAGCAAGTTGCGGGTGGTTTTGTAGAGGAACAGCCGTGAGCGGTGGCGATACTCTTGCGTCGCTTTTTGCTCCAGGTATTCGGCGATCGCCGTCACCACATGGGCGGTGCAGGATTCCATCTTGCCCTGGTCTTCTACCGGGGAAAACCCAGGCCGGAGGTCTACGAAGGAAGGGAGATCTAACTTTTTGAACTGACGATTCTCAATAAACCGGGCAGAGCGGCCCATCACGGTATCGAGCAGAGGACGAACAGCTTTGCTGGTGAGCCGTAAGTCTCGATGGTCGGGATAATCTCGGAGCCAACCCATACCGTGCTGGCGACGAATAGTTTCACTCATGCAGCGTGATTACTTTTGGGGAGACGATTCAGGAACACCGAATCCCGGTGAGAAGCTAAAGTGCGCTTTCCACAAGGATTTTGGGTTTTTTGTGTAGAATTACACAGGAACTCTCTAAACTTCACGTAGTGACCGTAGGATTCCGGACTTTCTCTGATGCCTTTAGCGTAAAGATCCATTACGTACTTTGCTTTTGAGCCAGAACGCTGTCGCAAAGCCGTATAGGGCATTTTTACCCCAAGGATGTTGGGGTGCATCCTAGCTTTTGCAGATTTGGAAGCCCACTTTTGTAGATGAGGCGGGCATTGCCCGCCTCATCTACAAAAGTGGATGCACCCGGATATTGAGATGTAGAAACCATGGTTTCACACTTCAATTCCATGAGAGAGGAAGATAAGATGCGGCGATCGCCCATAACCTTAGGAGGTTATGCTGGACGCAATTTTTCTTTAAGCTCACCTCAGCCTGGTTTGTTGCTTTAGCAGGGTGAATCTCCGCCATGTTCATGCCCATTGATTTTGTGTTGCGTTTGCTAGCCAATCTGCTGACGGTAGTTCTGCTAGGGAGCGGCATTTACATTCTCTACGAGTGGTATGAGGTGGAATTGGTTAGCGATCGCTGGCTCTACCTTGGCATTGGCCTCCTACTCTGGTCATTTCTAGGGTTCCTGCCCATCTTGCTATTGCATCGCCCTGGAAAAGATGAGCCTTCGCCACTGCGCAGTAATCGAGTGCAGCGGGTATCCCGGCCTGATGGGAGTGAAATTCAAGTGGAATTTTATGGCCCCGATCACGCGCCAACGCTCATCCTGACCCACGGTTGGGGACCTGACAGCACAGTCTGGTATTACGCAAAAAAACAACTTGCTGATCAGTTTCGCGTGGTGGTCTGGGATTTACCGGGACTGGGCAAATCCAAAAAGCCCGACAACCGGGATTACTCAACGGAGAAATACGCCCGTGACCTGGATGCGGTGATATCCCTGGTGGATGATCAGCCCGTTTTCTTGCTCGGACACAGCATGGGAGTCATGATTCTGTTGACCTTTTGCCGCTTGTTTCCCGAACGGCTGGAGCAGCGCGTTGCAGGTTTAATCCTGGTGGATGGCACCTATACAAACCCATTGCGAACCACGACGCTGAGCAAGTTGTTACTGGCGTTGCAAAAGCCTCTGTTGGAACCGTTGCTGCATGTGGTGATCGCCCTCTCTCCCCTATTCTGGCTCATAAGCTGGCTCAGCTATTTGAATGGCATAACACTGCTAACTACAGAAATTTCAGGCTTTACGGGTCGTGAAACCCGAGGCCAGCTTAATTTCTCCACCTTAACGGGCCTTAAAGCATCTCCAGGAATTTTGGCCCGTGGCGTTCTGGAAATGTTTCGGTTTGCAGAGGCCTCAACGTTGCCTAAAATTTTGGTGCCAACCCTTGTGATTCATGGCAAGTCTGATATTGCAACACGCCCCTTCGCAAACCAGCGCATTGCTGAGCAGATACCTGCTGCGGAACGGAATGTCCTTGCTCCAGGTGGGCATATGGCATTGATGGAGCGCAATCAGCAGTTTTCAGACATTATTCGCAGCTTTAGTGATGCTTGCTTGAGATTGAAACGGTAAACAGCTTGTTCGCTCAAATCTAAGGCGGGTAATATGCCCACTTCGCAGGAGTTACAGGCAACTACTCGCCTCAGAATTTTTCAAAACTTAGGGCGATCGCTGACAGTTTATTTCAGCGCTATTCACCCATACTGGAATAACCTCAGTTCGGGATAAGCTGAAGTGCTTATTTTGGCGTGCGCAAAGCGCACGCCAAAATAAGCGTTTTCGAGTGCCGCGCAACGCGCGGCACTCGAAAACGCCCTTAACCCGAACTTATAGCGCTGTGCACGTTGATTAAGTACGGTGGTGTGGGGCACTTCGTGCCCACACCACCGTTGCTGTACTTAACGCACTTGCACATTGCTACAGGTTGGAATAGTACTGACGACGCATGCTTGTTGTGTTTGGTGTGAAAATCACACTACATACAGCAAGCATGCGTAAGTCCTCAATATGTTTGAGAAGGTAATGTTTTGTACACAATCCTGCCAGCAGCTATTAAAGGCCTGTGATAGCATCCAACTATTCATATAAATGTTGAAATGCTGAGCTGCTTATGGGTGACAACTGCTGTCAAAACAAGGGTTGTGAGCTAACGAAGCTAAAAAAACAGCAAGCTAAAGTCCTGTGGGCCGTGTTGTTTATCAACCTGTGCATGTTCGTGATTGAATTTGGCTCAGGGCTCCGTGCTGGTTCACTATCTTTAACAGGAGATTCGCTTGATATGCTGGGCGATGCGTTAGTTTATGCCAGCAGTTTGTACGTCATTAATAAGGGTAATAAAGCTCAGGCTGGTTCAGCTTTCTTGAAAGGAATTATTATGCTTCTGTTTGCTATTGCAGTCTTTGCAAAAGCAACCTATCAACTGTTTGTAGGTGCCGTTCCCGCAGCAACCATTATGAGCGTGGTTGGCGTTGTGGCATTACTGGCCAATCTAGTCTGTTTGCTTCTACTAACTCGGCACCGAAACGACAACATCAATATGTCGTCTGTCTGGTTGTGCTCCAGGAATGACATCATTGCAAACACATCTGTTCTTCTCGCAGCCGGATTGGTTTTTCTGACCCAATCCGTACTTCCAGATTTGGTTGTAGGTTTGTTCCTCACAGTTGTTTTTGCGCAATCAGCAGGTAAAGTCCTGACCCAGTCATGGAGAGCAATGCAGCAAGCCTAGTGTAACTTCAGTGTTGCTAGACCCTTGTTGTGGGTATGCCGTGCTCACAATAAGGGTTTTAGAAAAGATGTCTGAGCCTGTGTTGAGTTAGGAAGGGGTGGAGCGTACGCTCCACCCCTCCTTAAATTGAATTTCGAATGGGCATTTCAATATTTGGAGGTGGCAACCAGCAATTCTCATTTTGGAATCCAATCCGAAAATAGCCCGCCGAAGGCGGGCTATTTTCGGGCTTCAAAGCTGAGAGTTCGTGCCCGAAGGGCGCGAACTCTCAGCTTTGAAGCCCATACTGAGAATTGCTGGGTGGCAACTCTGGAGGTATTAGAGGGGTAGGATTCTGGTAGGCTGAAGGAGACGACGGTCTACTCCGGGGAAGCTGATGGATACCAAGGCGTTTAAGCGATCGCTCAACCACTCCGATAACTACCACCGCAAGGGCTTTGGCCATGAAGCCGAAGTTACGGGCATGATGAAGTCGGAGTACGAAAGCCCGCTGATTCAAGAAATTCGCGCCAATGACTACCGCCTGATGCGGGGAGATGTCACCATTCGGCTGGCGGAAGCTTTTGGATTCTGCTGGGGGGTTGAGCGAGCGGTAGCAATGGCCTACGAAACCCGGCAGCACTTCCCCAACGAGCGCATCTGGATTACCAACGAAATCATCCATAATCCCTCAGTAAACCAGCGGCTCCGGGAGATGAATGTCGAATTCATCGAAGTCGATAAAGGCGTCAAAGATTTTTCGGGTGTAGCAAAAGGCGATGTGGTGATCCTTCCCGCCTTTGGAGCCAGCGTGCAGGAAATGCAACTGCTGAACGATCGCGGCTGCACCATTATCGATACGACCTGCCCCTGGGTTTCCAAAGTGTGGAACACCGTTGAGAAGCACAAGCGGGTAGAATACACCTCCATTATCCACGGCAAGTACAACCACGAAGAGACGATCGCCACTAGCTCCTTCGCTGGCACCTATCTGGTAGTGCTGAATCTGGAGCAGGCTCAGTATGTGGCAAATTACATTCTGAACGGGGGCGATCGCACTGAATTCCTCGCCAAGTTCAAAAACGCCCATTCCAAAGGATTTGACCCCGATCGCGACCTGGAACGGCTGGGAGTGGCTAACCAAACCACCATGCTCAAGAGCGAAACCGAGCAGATCGGCAAGCTCTTCGAGCACACCATGATGAAGAAGTACGGCCCGGAAAACCTCAACGACCACTTCCTCGCGTTCAACACCATCTGCGATGCCACTCAGGAACGGCAGGATGCCATGCTGAATCTGGTGGAAGAAAAACTAGACCTGATGGTGGTGATTGGCGGTTATAACTCTTCCAACACGACTCATCTGCAAGAAATCGCTATTGAGCGGAATATCCCCTCGTTCCATATTGATAGCAGCGATCGCATGGGTCCCGGCAATCGCATCGAACATAAACCCCTGGGGCGCGATCTGGAAGTCACCGAAAACTGGCTTCCTTCTGGCCACCTGACGATTGGGGTAACATCCGGAGCCTCAACTCCTGACAAGATCGTGGAACAGGTGATTGAGAAGATTTTGGAATTGAAAGGGGCAATGGCGATCGCCTGAGCTACCATTTCCTGAAACTACACCCTGTTGTAAAACTGTCTGAAAGGATTTTTTTATATACGAAGCGCACGAAAAAGATAACTTCTGAAACGCTTCTAGTAAATGAAGCCGTTGATACTCATCAACGGCTTCATTTATTGGATGTCTTCTATTGCTTCGCAGGCTGCTAAGGGTAGTGGGCGATCGCGCATGAACAAAGACTAATCACGCACGGTTTCAAGCATTTTGCTGGAAAAATAAAAAACTTTTCTAAGCTTTATTTCTATGGTAATTAACCTCAGTTCGGGATAAGCTGAAGTGCTCATTTTGGCGTGCGCTTTGCGCACGCCAAAATGAGCGTTTTCGAGTGCCGCGCAACGCGCGGCACTCGAAAACGCCCTTAACCCGAACTCAGGTTAATTAGATTCCCTAAAACGGCTGTTTCTAGCCGTCATTCTTCCGATTCCTATTTTTAAATATTGGTTTTACTTGCCATTATTTGCGCCATCTGCCAATGAATTTATGATTGGTTTTAATAGGAGAATCTATTGATCTTCTCGTAATACTGGAAAATGTTCAGGAATTAGTATGAATTGTAGCGGTAGAAACAAATAGATCATAAAGCTTTGGAAATAATTGAAGTCTGATTTGATTGGGTATTCAAAAGCTTGATAGCCTGCATTTTTCCCATAAAACTGTGAGAAAAATGGGCTCCAAACACTTGCACACCTACATTTGTGCTTTAGCTGAGTCAAGTAAGTATCCACACAATCAGAGTTAACGATCTAATTTTTTCACCTGAATATTTCTATGCCGCGTCGTCGTGATTTTCTTCTTGGCAGCGCCGCTGCTGCTGCTGCTGTGTCTGTCTTGCCTAAGGCTCGTGCTCAAGAAACCGCGCGGCCCGAAATGGCTGCCCTACAGGAAGGCTACGTAGGGCAGTATCAGGGAGGCGTCTATCTGCTCCCAGCTACGGATGAAACGGTGCAGTGGGGTTGGTTCAATAATGCTGAGCCACCACGGGCCCGGATCAAATCGGGCGACACGATTATTCTAGAGACGATGATGGCTTCCCAGAATCAAATTCTGCCGGGAGTCTCCATTGAGAAAATCACAGAGTTGCGGGTTAATTACCCTGGACGTGGCCCTCATACCATTACAGGGCCTGTGTATATAGAAGGGGCAGCCCCCGGCGATACCCTGAAGGTCAAAATCAATCGCATCGTTCCCCGCACTTATGGGGCAAACTGGAATTTGCCCGGAGATCTGAACCTTGGGCAATTCCCCAGCGTCTTCACTGAACCCCAGGTAAAACACTTTTTCCTGGATCTGAATCGGAATAAAACAGAATTTTTACCCGGTATTGAGTTACCCGTGCGCCCCTTCCCCGGCATTTTGGGGGTAGCCCGTGCCGAGAGTGGCCAGTACAGCACGGTACCTCCCGGCCCCTTTGGCGGCAACCTGGATTGCCGCGAATTGGTAGAAGGTACAACGATCTACCTGCCGGTTTTTGTGGATGGAGCGTTGCTGTGGTCGGGTGATTCCCACGCCGTGCAAGGAAACGGTGAGATTAACCTGACTGCCATTGAATCGGCCTTTAATGAATTGAATCTGACAGTCGAAGTGATTAAGGGCAAAACCCTGAGTTGGCCTCGCATTGAGTCGGATACCCACTGGATTACCCTGGGCTACGATCGCGATATGAATATTGCTCTCGACATTCTGCAAGAGGAAACCGTCAAGTTTCTCGCGGAGTGGAAGGGGATGCGTGCCTCAGAAGCACGGCGCTATATGGCAACCTATGGGGACTGTCGGGTTGCAGAAGTCGTGAACCAATTGAAAGGGGTGTACTGTATGCTGCCCAAGGATGACGATGCACGTCCCTTGCCTCCCAATCCTACGGCTGATACCCGTAGCAGCTATGTCACCTACGCCGTTGATGCCAATGGCATGGAGGCCATGAATAAAGCGGCGATGAGCCTGATTGAACGGATGCAGGCGGAGAAGGGTTTGAGTGCGCTGGATGCTTACGCGTTGGCGAGTTTGGCGATGGATGCTCGCATGGGTGAACTGGAACCCGGTGCCAAGCACATTCACTGTTTAATGCCAAAATCCCTGTGGGTGTAAAGGATATTCGTGCCTGCTTCTTGGGTAGTTGAAGTGTGATTATCAAAGTGCGGTGCTTTACGCCGCACTTTTTTAGTCGCAATGCTGCGAATCACTACGAAGGCTTAATTTTTTACGGGAAGTCGACTTGTAGAAAATAGAAGATTTTAGAATCAGTTCTAACTTTAAACAGACAAATCTACTAGAAAAATCACGCTACCATTCACCGAGAGCGCTCGTGGTATTCCGCTAATGTAATTTCTGCGTTAAAGAATTCGTTTGGGAAAATGGATTGGCGATCGCTAAATCTGTCCTCAAACGCGATCCAAAATCACGTGAGGAAACAGGGTTATGGATGCTCGGACTACAAAAGGTGCCCTGCTGATTGTGGGAGGTGCTGAGGATAAGGAGGGCTCCTGTACTATCCTGCGGGAGTTTACGCGGTTAGCAGGAGGGCAGCGGGCTCGCATTGCGGTGATGACGGCTGCAACCAGTTATCCCGACGAAGTGGGGCGAACCTATACCGATGTATTTTTGCGGTTAGGGGCAGAGGCGGTGGATGTCGTGGATACCCGCGATCGCCGCGATTCTGAAGCCTCTGATCTGATTGATGTCATTCAATCTGCCACTGGTATCTTTTTCACAGGGGGTGACCAGGCCCAAATCATCGACCGTATTAAAGATACGCCCCTGGACAAGGCGATTCGTGAGCAACATGCCAGTGGTGTTGTGGTTGGAGGCACCAGTGCTGGAGCCGCGATGATGCCTGACATGATGATTGTGGAAGGAGATTCTGCGACCAATCCCCGGTTAGATGTCGTGGAAATGGGGCCGGGAATGGGTTTTTTGCCAGGAGTCGTGATTGATCAGCATTTTGCTCAACGGGGGCGTTTGGGGCGATTGCTGTCAGCTCTGCTGATTGAGCCCAGTATTTTAGGATTTGGAATTGATGAGAATACAGCGATCGCCGTCCAGGGTGATGAACTGACGGTGCTGGGGGAAGGTGCGGTGACGGTCGTAGATGAATCAGAGAGTACCTACAACAACCTGAAAACAGCGCTAAAAGACGAAGATTTAGCCGTTTATGGTGTCAAAGTTCATATTCTGCCCCGTGGGCATCAATTTAATCTAAAGACACGCAAGCCCACTCCACCCTGATAGTTGCAGGACTTCACCACACCAATTTAACAGGTGAGATGAGGCGGGCTTTGTCCGCCCATCTCACCTGTTACAGCGCTTTTTAGCGCTTAAAATTTGGTTGTTTTTGTGAGAGCCGCGCGGAGCGCGGCTCTCACAAAAACAACCGTGACTGATTCAAGCGCAAAGCGCTGTAAATTGGTGGCCTGCTGTTATAAAAGTTACATGAAAGCTGCGTAATTCCTTTGACAGATAGTTTTCCGCGAGTTATCTCTGAGGAGAAGATTTGCTTTCATTAAAAAGGCTTCTGCCATTGACAGGAGCGGGAGCACCTTCGTATGTCCTTCTGGCGTTTCTAAAGCAATGGTGAATTTAGCAGCCCCCGTTCTCGACACATCTTTAGATTTGCAACTGGCTCCTATCTCTAACACGATTACGGATGCAGCAAATACTGGCATTACTGTTGCCGAGCTGATTGATGGCCTCATCACAGATGCCGATGCTGATGTAGGAGCGATCGCCATCACCCAGGTAGACAACTCTACAGGTACCTGGCAATACTCCCTGGATGGTGGGGTTAGCTGGGTCGATTTGACCAACGTGTCTGAAAGCAACGCGGTGGTATTGGGCTCAATTCCGCTTTTTGCTCCAGGTGTCAACGGTACTCCTGACCCCAGCGATCAGTCATGGCTCAGTCTTACTCGCTTTTCTCAAGGAAGTTTGTTCTCCCCGGGGGGAACTGAAACATCAACGGGTGCCGGGACAACTCTCAACACAACCCGAAGCGGTAATGAGAATGATACCTATGCCGGGTATAGCAACTACTCGGTAAATCTCCTTAACCAAACCTATACCCTCAAAAATTCTGCTTTCCCTTCCCTCAATCACAATGATGGCTTTCAGATCTCCTTTGAAGCGCAAGTCATTAGCAATACCCTAGCGAATGATGATCGTGCGGTGTTCAGTATCACGCTGGTGATGGCTGATGGGCAAACTGCCATCGAGCTTGGCTTTCAACGGACTGGCCCAGGGCAAGGACGAATTTTTGCCCAATCCGATGATCGGACTCCAAATCCGGGGGGCCTGCCTATGGAGCTCTTCACCTCGGCTGAAGAAACGACCTTTGATACCACATCCAGTCTGGTTCGCTATACCCTCGATGTCTCTGAAACAACCTATTCCCTAAAAGCGAACGGCACCCAGATTTTGACGGGGCCTCTACGCAACTATACAAGCTTCGCTCCGCAACCCATCGGCGGATTCACCCCACCCAATCCCTATACAGTGGCCAATTTGCTGTCCCTGGGGGACAACACGACCTCAGCCGGGGGCAGCTTTACTCTGGGGGATGTGTCGTTGCAGATGGAGACGCGCCTGCGCTTTGTACCTACGGCAAACTCGGTAGGCTCGGCGATCTCGTTTCGTGCCTGGGATGGTAGCGATGGCCACGCTCCGGGGAGCCGGGTGAATACGACAGCGAACGGTGGCACTACCCCCTTTAGTGCCGCTTCGGAGACGGCTACGGTTGCGGTCACCTCGTCTACTGCCATTTATGACTTTAGCGCCGCTACCTATCGGGTCATTGAGGGGAACACGGCTAATACGGTTAATGCGGTTGTGCTAACCCGCTCAGGCAATACAAATATTGCCTCTACCGTAACGGTTGTGCTGGGCCCAGACACCACCAATCCGGCTGCCCTTAACGATTATGGGACGTCGAGCGTAGCGGTGTCCTTCGCCGCTGGAGAAACCCAAAAGGTGATCCCAATTGGGATTTTTGGGGATGTGCGTTTTGAACCGGATGAGCGAATTGCCCTATCCCTGACAGCTCCCAGTGCTAATAGCAGCCTTGGAACACGCGCTACCGCTATCTTGACCCTGGTTAACGATGACCCTTTAAATGGAACCCCGAGAAACGATAGCCTCACCGGGAATGCTGGGGCCAATGTGATCAACGGGTTGGCTGGTCGAGATTCACTCGTGGGAGGTGGGGGGAATGACTCCCTAAACGGAGGTTTGGGAGCCGATACCCTTAACGGTGGAACGGGGGGCGATCGCTTCCTCTACCGGGGCACCAGCATCATTGCGGCACACGGCAATTCCCTCGTTGCGGCACCCGATCGGATTGTGGGTTTTTCGTCGGTGCAGGGCGATCGCATTCAGCTAGATTACGACAACCGCCTGAACACTTCCAACCGCCCCACAGGCGTCTTTAACGCAGGCGCAAAAACTGGAACATCTCTGGCTGCTGCTACCCGAGCAGCCTTTGCCGACAAGAACCAGGCTTTAGGCGGGCAACAAGCTCTCCGAGCTCGTGAAGCTGTCTTCTTCCGCTGGCGCAATCAGACCTACCTGGCTGTAAACGACAACCTGGCTGGCTTCTCCGCGAGCCGCGATTTGATTGTCAATGCTAATGGCATCCAGTTTGCTACGGGAGACGCGACGCGTGGTGCTTTAAACACAGCCAACTACTTCGTGTGACGCCATCCTGGAAAAGCCAAAGAGCAGATGTTTCTGAAAATACCCGCTCTTTGGCATCTGACAGCTTAACCATTTGCAGCACATCCCAGTCTAAAGCCTGGGGCCTACTTTAAGGCGCGCCCTGGTCTTTCACTACAGGATAGATGGGGTAGAGTTCGTTTGCTCCGTCTATCCTGTGATAGAGAAATAAACCCTCAATGACGTAGGGCTATAGAGCAATGTGCAAGTACGTTGATTAAGTACGGTGGTGTTGAGCACTTCGTGCCTGACGCCGTACTTAATCAACGTGCACCGCGTTATAGAACGTTTCGCCCAACCATTGGAGAAACCGTTGAAACGTTTGATTTTTCCTGCACGACACCTGTGAAAAATCAAATTTGTAAACAGAGTAAATTTTATTCGCCTTATGGTAGAGCCCGTATACCAAAAAAATGTACTTTGGGGTCGCCAGACCGGGGGATTTTGCTTATAAAAAACTTTGCCAGAATAAGACTGTCCTGTCAGAAAATCTTTCGCCTAGCCCCCCCGTCGAAAGGTTGTAGATCGAACAGCTACAAGCACTCATTCGCTTACCAAGGTCTGTCATTCCTATGAAAATTGCTGAGCAATCTGAAGTCCAGCCTTCAGGTTCTCCAGTTCTCCTATCTACACAAAAACTACTCAAACGTGGGTGGGTCGGAATCCTTGGAGGGCTGGCGGCGATCGCCCTATTGGGGACTGGAGCTATGCGCCTCATTTCCGTTGTCTCTGCTCCGGCTGAGCCTGATTCTGCCGTCGAGGCAGCCCCCCAACGGGTAGAAGTTGTTGCTCTGGGCCGCATCGAACCTCAAGGCGAAGTCCTACGGGTTGGTGGCCCTACCGGAGAACGCATCGCCGAGTTGCGGGTTAAACGGGGTAGCCAGGTTAAAGCGGGCGATGTACTGGCTGTGCTGGAAAGCTACGACGAGCAAAAAGCCCAACGCGATCTTGCTGCCAGTCAATATGCCGAAGCTGTGCGCCGCCTGGAAGCCCAGACCCGTCTGGGTCAGGCTCAGATTCAAGAGGCTGAGACCCGCGTTAGCCAGGCGGCTGATCCTGTTGAATTTGAAATTGCCGCCCAACAAGCCAGGGTACGAGAGCTGGAAGCATCTCTGGATCTGGCCGAGCAAGATTTACAACGCAACCAGAGCCTATACCAGGAAGGAGCTATCTCCCGGCAGGAGTTAGATCAACAGGTCACTCAGGCACAAGAACTGCGAGAACAGCTTCGCAATGCTCAGGCAACACTGGTACAGGTGGAGCGATCGCGTAGCGCCGACATCCGCAACGCCCGTGCCCAACTGCAATCCCAACAGGCCAACCTGACCCTTTCCCAGATTCAGGCAGAGGTTGAGTCTAGCCAGCAAAACTTGAAGCTAGCTGAAGCCCGACTGGAGCGCACCCTGATTCGGGCTCCCCGCGAGGGACGGGTGCTGCGAATCATGACCGATGGTGGAGAGGCGATCGCCCAGGACGGCGGAGTGCTGGAACTGGGGGACACTCGCCAGATGTACGTGGTAGCCGAAGTTTATGAAACGGACATTGGCCTTGTAAAAGCTGGCCAGAGAGCGGTCATCACCAGCCGCAACGGTGCGTTTGAGGGCACCCTGACGGGAACTGTTGAGGAGTTGGGTTGGCAGATTTATAAGAATGACGTGCTAGATGACGACCCCGCCGCTAATGCCGATGCTCGGGTGATCGAAGCCCGTATTCGCCTGGACAATGGGAAGCTGGTCGAAGGGCTGACTAATTTGCAAGTGGATGTCCGCATCGACGTGGAGCCGTAACCATGCGTACCCCGCTGGCTTTGATGAACCTGGTGCACGAGCGGACGCGATTGGTGGTGGCGATCGCCGGGGTTGCTTTCGCGGTCATCCTCGTCTTCATGAATCTGGGTTTTTTGGGCGCGCTCTCCAAAACGGCCTCCCTATTCTACGGGCGCTTTAACGGAGAACTCTTCATCATTTCGCCCCAGGCGTTAGAAATTACGACCACCAAACCGGTTCCTATTGAGCGGATTTATCAAGTAGCAGGGGTGCGCGGCGTCGAGCAGGTAATGCCGATGTATTTGGGATACATGCAGTGGCGCAATCCCGAAACTCGCCAGAATCGAGCCATCTTTGTGTTTGGTGTGAATCCAGATGACCCGGTATTTCTGTTGCCGGAATTGCAAGATGCTCAAACTCAAGCCGCATTGCGACGTCCCGAAACGGTGCTTATTGATCGCCTTTCCCGCCCCGAGTATGGCCCTCAAACGACAGGAACCGTAACGGAAGCCGATCGCCGCACGGTAACCATCGGTGGGCAGTACACCATGGGAGGCGGGTTTGCAGCGGATGCCACGTTGATCATGAGTGATCAAAACTTTCGTCGTTACTTTGATCCCTTTCCCTTAAGCCAGATCAGTTTGGGGTTGGTGAAGCTGAAGCCGGGAACCGAGGCAGAACAGGTGAAGACCGAGATGCAGCGCATTCTGCCAGAGGATGTGGTGGTCTTGACGAAGGAGGAGATTATCGCGCGCGATCGCGACTATTGGATTAACGCGACGTCTACTGGATTTATCTTTGGTATGGGTGTTGCCGTTTCCTGCATTGTGGGTGTGGTGATTGTCTATCAAATTCTCTACACCGATATTTCCAGTCATCTCAAGCAGTACGCTACCTTAAAGGCAATGGGATATCGCAGTGGTTTTCTTTTCTCCACCGTGATTCAAGAGTCCGTTATCTTAGCCGTATTGGGTTATATTCCTGGCTTCATCGTTTCTCTGTTGCTTTATCAACTCACGTTGTGGGCGACCAGTAATGCCTTACCTGTTGAAATGGAGTTGCTGCGGGCGATCGTCGTATTTTTCTTGACGATCATTATGTGTACTTTGTCGGGGCTATTCTCCGTTAACAAAGTTATTCAGACCGATCCTGCGGAGGTGTTTTAACCATGCGAACGCCTTTAGCCTGGTCAAATCTCACCTATGAGCGCCGCAAATTAATAACGGCGTTAGCCGGGGTATCCTTCGCCGTACTCCTGATGTTTATGTTCCGTGGGTTTGAGAATGCTCTGTATGATAGCCAGGTGCAACTTCTCAAGATGCTCAACGGTGAGATTGTGGTTGTTAATCGCTTGAAGTACAGCATGTTTGTGCCGGAGCAATTTGCTCGGCGGCGGTTGTACCAGGCACAAGCGTTTGATGGGGTGGAAGCGGCCTACGGTCTGTACATGACCACGGCAAACTGGAAAAACCCTGAGACCAAAGCCGTGCGACCTCTACGGGTATTGGCCTTCAACCCGGCAGAACCAGTGCTACCCTTGCCGGGGATTTTGGCAAACCGGGCCGCCTTGCAGTTGCCCTGGACGGCTGTAATTGATGACAAATCCCGCTCAGAAGTTGGACCCACCCTGGCTGGGGTTGAGACAGAACTGGCGGAACAGCAGATTACCATCGTCGGCACCTATAGCCTGGGAACGGATTTTGCATCCGGCAACGGTAATCTGGTGATGAGCGACCAAAACTTTCTGCGGTACTTTGCCAACCTTGGCCCTGAAGAGGATAGCCGCACCCTCAGTACGGTTGATATTGGCTTGCTCCGATTATCTCCAGGGGCTAATGTTGCTCAGCTCGCTAAAACCTTGCAAGATCGACTACCAGATGATGTGCTGGTCCTGACCAAAGATGAGTTTGTCAATTTTGAATTGACTTTCTGGCGTGAGAACACCAGCATCGGCTTTGTATTCACCCTCCTAACCACCATGGGCTTCGTGGTCGGGATTATTCTCGTTTACCAAATTCTCTACACCGACGTATCTGATCACTGGGCCGAATATGCCACCTTGAAGGCCATGGGTTACAGCAACCGCTATTTGCTCTGGGTGGTGGTACAGCAGGCTCTCATTCTGGGGGTTATGGGGTTTGTGCCGGGGTACTTTATCGCATTGGTGCTGTATCACATGACCGCAAACGCCACGGGGTTGTTAATGGTGATGACCCTGACGCGGGGCATTAACGTGTTACTGGCGACGGTCGTGATGTGTCTGATTTCGGGGGCGATCGCCGTCCGCAAGGTACAGGCCGCTGACCCCGCCGAAGTCTTTGGAACGTGAAGGAGACCTCATGATAGAACCATCCTCAATAGCGCCTGGAGGATTGACCCTGGAGGCTCCTGCGGTTCGTATCCAGAATCTAAATTACTTCTTTGGGCAGGGCGATCTGCGGAAGCAGGTGTTGTTTGATATTAATCTGGTGCTGCCCAGGGGGCAGATCGTCATCATGACGGGGCCATCCGGTTCCGGAAAGACGACGCTGTTGACGTTGATCGGCGCACTTCGTACCGTGCAGAACGGGAGCCTGGAGGTGCTGGGACAGGAGATTGTTGGGTTGAGTAAGTCTCAACTGGTGGAGGTGCGGCGCAACATCGGCTTTATCTTCCAGGCCCACAATTTGTTTGACTCCCTTACGGCCTCCCAAAATGTCGAGATGGCGATCGAACTCACCCATGACTGGAAGGAGAAGCGCCAGCGGGCTGTTGATGTGTTGAGTCAGGTGGGGCTGGGCGATCGCGTCGACTACAAGCCCAAAGCTCTATCGGGGGGACAGAAGCAGCGGGTGGCGATCGCCCGTGCCCTGGTCAACCAGCCCCCTCTCATCCTGGCCGACGAACCCACGGCGGCTCTGGACAAGAAATCGGGGCGCGACGTGGTTACTCTGATGCAGAAACTGGCGAAGGAAGAGGATCGCACCATTCTCATGGTGACCCATGACAACCGCATTCTAGATGTGGCCGATCGCATCATTACCTTAGTGGATGGGCGTCTGGAATCAGACGACAATCTGGATCAATTTGTCGTTAGCCATGACCCCAAAGCCCTGGATCGCCGAATGTTTATTATCTGATGACCTATGGCTCTGTCGTTTGCCAGCAAAACTCAGGAATTGTCCTACACCAAAGTCGTGGACTATCTGCAAACCTCTACCCTGTTCGAGAATGCGGTGCAGTTTTCCACCACTCAACCTCGGATTAACCTGACCTACGGCTCAGCCCGTGTTGCTGTTGAGGTGCTGACGTGGGACGTGCATCCCTGGGAAGAACGGGAATTGGCGATCGTGCGGGCTTCGAGCTGCGTGACGGTCAACAGCCATCTTGGCCCGGAATTGATGGATTTTCTATTGACAGAAAATCAACGCATGCGGTTTGGGGCCTTTCATCTGGGGCCGCAGGGTGAGGTGCTGTTTGCCCACAGTGTTCTGGGGGGCGAGGGAATGGATTTGTTGGAATTGCAAACCTGCATCCTGTCCGTGGTCACCATTGCAGATACCTATGACGACCTGATTGTTGAGCAGTTTGGGGGGCAACGGGCTTTGGATTTGGGGATGTAGCGATCGCCACTAGAATTGCAGAAGCAATAGCCCTAATTGTTTTGTGCATGTAAAGTACCCACAGAATAATCAGGGCTTCCCGTGTCCGAATTGAATTCTGTCCATAAACTCCATTGACTGCCCATGATAATGCGGTAATGTGGATGTCGCAGAGTACCAGTCGGATACGGACTTCGCTGGAGCCAAAAGCTTTTCGCGTCAGCCCTCCACGACTTCGTCTCCGCGATGGTATGCCTGCTGTGTGCACTCTTCCCTGATTTACGGACTGTCCCGCTCGACCTGCTATGTCTTCGGAGCCGATCGCCATTGTTGGAATGGGTTGCCGCTTCCCTGGAGCCTACGGCCCGGAAGCTTTCTGGCAACTGCTGCGGGATGGTGTCGATGCCATCACCGACGTCCCGTCTTCTCGCTGGGATGTGGCCCAGTTCTACGACCCTGACCCTCGGCAACCGGGCAAGACGAACTTGCGCCATGGGGGTTTTCTCGACGGCGTTGACCAGTTCGATGCATCTTTCTTTGGCATTGCCCCCCGAGAAGCTATCACCATGGATCCTCAGCAGCGGTTACTGCTGGAAACTTCCTGGGAAGCCCTTGAAGATGCTGGATTTGTGCCTGAGCAGTTGCGTGGCTCCCAAACTGGCGTTTTCATTGGCATCGGCACCCACGACTATTCCATCCGCATGTGGCAACACCTGGTGGATGACCCCTACGCCACCACGGGCACGGGCAATTGCATCGCCGCTAACCGGATTTCCTACAGCTTCGACTTCAAAGGCCCCAGCTTGGCGGTAGACACGGCCTGTTCATCCTCTCTGGTCGCGGTGCATTTAGCCTGCCAGAGTTTGCAAACGGGCGAGTCCGATCTGGCTCTGGCCGGTGGAGTGAATGTGTTGCTGCTGCCGACCGTAACAGTCGGTTTTAGCAAAGGCGGCTTCATGTCTGGAGCAGGCCGCTGTCAGAGCTTTGATGCCAATGCCGACGGCTATGTGCGGAGTGAAGGGGCTGGAGTGGTGGTGCTGAAGCGGTTGTCGGAGGCGATCGCCGATCAAGACCCCATCTACGCCGTCATCCGGGGCACTGCCGTCAACCAGGACGGTTTCAGCAACGGCATCGCTGCGCCAAACCCGCGTGCCCAAGAGGCGGTTTTGCGGACGGCTTACCGTCAGGCAGGCGTCTCTCCGGGGCAAGTTCAATATGTTGAAGCCCACGGCACCGGAACCAAGCTGGGCGACCCTGTCGAGATGGAAGCCCTGGGCACCGTGCTGTCTGAGGGGCGTGAATCTGACCAAATCTGCACCGTTGGGTCAGTTAAGACTAACATTGGCCACAGCGAGACCGCTGCTGGGGTCGCAGGGCTGATCAAAGTTGCCCTCATGCTGAAACATCGTCAACTGGCTCCTAGCTTGCATTTTCGGGAACCGAATCCGGCGATCGCCTTCGACCAAATTCCTCTCCGGGTTCAAACTTCGCTTACGGATTGGGTTCCGCCCGATGGAATGCCGCGTCTGGCTGGGGTGAACTCCTTCGGCTTTGGTGGCACCAATGCCCATGTGGTTGTCGAAGAGTGGTCGGAAGCAGCTCTCTTGCGCACAGAGGTATCTGAGCCGGAGCCAGCCTGGCATATCTTGACTCTCTCAGCAAAAAATGAGGCAGCTCTGCAAGCCCTGGCGGGGCGTTACGCGGAGTTTCTGACCCAAAATCCCACGGTACCTTTAGTGGATCTTTGCCGGATGGCAAATGGGGGGCGATCGCACTTTTCCCATCGCATTGCCATCCCGGCCGTATCCGTTGAATCCATGCGGCTGGTGTTGGAGGCGATCGCCAGCGGGACAGCAGTCGAGGTGCCCAAAGGTGTTGTGGGCAAGGGCAAGGGAACTTCAGAACTAGCTCCTAATATTGCGTTTTTGTTCACTGGGCAGGGTTCCCAATATGCTGGAATGGGGCGCGAGTTGTACCAGCAGTACCCGGTATTTCGGGAGGCCATTGATCGGTGTGCGGAACTTCTGCAACCTCATTTGGATTGCTCTCTGTTGAGCCTCCTGGATCTACCTCTTGCGCAACCGGATTTGCGTTCTACCGAACTGCTAAATCAGACAGCTTATACGCAGCCTGCCTTATTTGCCGTCGAGTATGCCCTGGCGCAGCTCTGGCAATCCTGGGGAATTCAGCCTGCGGTGATGATGGGGCACAGTGTGGGAGAGTACGTCGCGGCCTGCTTGGCCGGGGTATTTTCTCTGGAAGATGCCCTGACGCTGATTGCAGCGCGCGGGCGGCTGATGCAAGCGCTGCCCCCCAATGGCGGTATGTTAGCAGCGATGGCAGACGCGGCCACAGTAGAACCGTTGTTGAGGGATGGAGTGGCGATCGCCGCTCTCAATTCCCCGCAGAACACCGTCCTCTCAGGCTCCCTGGATGCCCTCATCACCCTTAAGCAAGCTTTAGAGGCGCGAGGTATCAAGGCCACTCCTCTGCAAGTTTCCCATGCCTTCCACTCGCCCTTGATGGAGCCGATGCTGGAGGAGTTCCGGGCGATCGCCTCCCAAATCACCTATCGGCCACCCCAACGCCCCATCATCTCCAATGTCACCGGCGATTTTGTCGAGGAAGAGATCGCCACTTCCGACTACTGGTGTGCTCACATTTGCCAGCCTGTGCAATTTGCGCGTAGCGTGGAAACATTGCATGAGGCCGGGTATCGGCTCCTGCTGGAGTGTGGTCCCAAGCCTGTGCTACTGAGCATGGCGCGATCGGTGCTGTCTGATACTCAAAATCTTCACCTTCAAAATGGGGAGTCTAACTCCACGATCTACCTGCCGAGCTTGCGCCCACCGCAGCCAGAGCCACAGCCCTTACTGCATAGCCTTGCCAGTCTCTACACAGCAGGCTTCCCAGTAGATTGGGAAATAATTGATGGAAAGCTTCCTCGGCAGCATCTGCGCTTACCCACTTACCCGTTCCAGCGAAAATCCTTCTGGTGGAACCCACCCCAAACGCCTGCCCTTGCCCCTGCCTCTGCCGCTCTGCCCGTACCCGATCGCCCTCACCCTCTATTAGGGCAACGGGTTAGCGGAACCGGAGTCATGGGATATGAGGGGGCGATCGCCGCTTATTCCCCTGCTTATTTAATCGATCATCAAGTTGGTGAACAGGTAGTTTTCCCGGCAGCCGCTTTTGTGGAAATGGCTCTGGCCGCTGCTACCCGGCAATTGAAGACCCCTACGGTTTCCATTCAAGATCTGCAAATTGAGCAACCTCTGCGCCTGTCAGAAGCTCCTGTAATGCTGCAAACGGTGTTGCATCCTGAGCCTGCCGGAACCTATAGGCTGGCCATTTATAGTCAGCATGCTGCTTCTGACTTTACCCGGCATGGAACGGCTTGTATTGGTTTGGCAGAGCCAGGAGTATATCTCTCTCTAGCAGAGCTAAAGGCCGCTTTTTTCGGTGAATCGGCTCCCATGGAGGCAGCACAATCGAATGCTGTTTCCGCCTACTACGACCAACTGCGTCAGCAAGGGTTGCACTACGGCCCGGCCTTTCAGGGTATTCGTCTGCTGGCACAACTGCCGGGACAAGCTCTGGCCCGGTTGCAGCTTCCTGCTGAGGTCAGTGCTGAGGCGTATGTGCTACATCCGGCTCTCCTGGATGCAGCTTTCCAAACCCTGGGAGCAGCGCTGGGGGCATCACACCCCGGCACTTATCTACCCGCCGGGCTGGCACGTTTGCAGGTATACCGTCCAGCGGGCACATCCCTCTGGTGCTTCACCCAGGTGCATCTGCCTCAAGGTACCAATGGTAAAGCTTCGGCAGAGCTACGAGCCGACCTGTGGTTGATGGATGAAGTGGGTACTGTAGTGGCGCAAATTCAGAGAATGTCTCTGCGCTACCTGCATCCCAGCTCCCTCCAGCGGCTATTTCAGGGGCCACCCTCGGTTGCATCAGCGATCGCCCCCGCTTCAACGAACTCCGCATCCAATCAAGAGAACTTAGAACCCCAGATTTTTCAAACATCTACAGAACTGGGTACACAAACGTTGCCAACGGCATCATCCGCCGATCAAGCAACAGCTATCATGCCAGCCACCGATTGGCTCTATGAGATCACCTGGGAACCCAGTGAAATTCCAGCCACGATCGCGGCTGAATCAAGTACCTGGCTGGTGTTCCTGCCCTCGACGGCCATAGGAACGCGGTTGCTGGAGCAACTGCAAGAGCGTGGTGACTCGGTGCTGCGGGTGTATCCCGGGGAGGGGTTTTCTCAGGAGGGCGATCGCTTCACGGCAAACCCCCTCAACCCTGAGGATTTCCAGGCTGTGGTGCGGGCTGTCGGGCTCTCGACTCTACGCGGTATCCTGCATCTGTGGAGCCTGGAACCCACAGAGAAGGCTGATCCAATGGCTGCTCAACGGTTGAGTTGTGCCAGTACACTGCACCTGATGCAGACACTGCTCAAGACGAAAACCGCTGCGCCATCGCCCCTATGGCTGGTGACCCAAAATACCCAGGCCGTTCAACCCACCGATGCCGTTGTTCCGACCCATGGTTCCCTCTGGGGATTGGGGCGCGTGTTGCGGTTGGAACAGAGCGGCTGGCCCTGTCTCAATCTGGATCTGGATGGCACGGAAGCCTCTCTCGATGGCTGGCTGGCAGAGCTGGATGCGCCTGTACAGGAAACTCAACTGGCCTACCGGCGGGGCGATCGCTACGTTGCCCGGCTGACCCGTCTGTCTGACCCTGTCTCCCGTTCAGCGGATTTGCCTGCGGAGCCTTTCCGGTTACAACTGACGGATTATGGTATTCTCGACAACCTGATCCTGGTTCCCATGGAGCGGCATGCTCCGGCTCCCGGTGAGGTGGAGATTCAGGTGGCGGCTTCAGGGGTAAACTTTCGGGACGTGCTGAATGCCCTGGGAATGATGCGCCCCTACCTGGAACAGATGGGCCATGCCAGTGCAGACCAGGTGCCCTTTGGAGGCGAATGTTCTGGTCGGGTGACTGCTGTTGGAGCTGGAGTGACAGGGTTGCAGGTGGGCGATCGCGTCATCGCCGCTCAAGCAATGGGTAGCTTGAGCCAGTACATCACAATGGATGCCCGCTTCGTAGTGCCCATGCCAACGGGCCTGAACTTCGTCGAAGCGGCAACGGTGCCAACTACGTTTCTGACAGCGTACTACGGGTTATGTCGGTTAGCCCAGGTGAAGGCGGGCGATCGTGTCCTCATTCACGCGGCTGCCGGAGGAGTGGGTCTGGCCGCTGTGCAAATAGCCCAACAGCTCGGTGCGACTGTCTTTGCCACCGCCAGCCCTGGTAAGTGGGACTACCTCCGCTCTACAGGGGTGGAGTACGTGATGAACTCTCGCACTCTAGGCTTTGCCGATGAGGTGATGCGCCTGACGGATGGAGCCGGAGTGGATGTCATCCTAAACAGCTTGAATGGGGATTTTATTTCCAGGAATCTGGAGATTCTAGTTCCTAATGGGCGTTTTATCGAAATTGGAAAACTTGGCATTTGGAGTGCAGAACAGGTACAGGAGCAGCGCCCTGATGTGGCGTATTATCCCTTTGACTTACTGGAGGTTTCCAACGCGCAACCTGAATTAATCACTGAGATGTTGCAAGTGCTCATGGCCGAGTTTCAGGCCGAGCGATTGCAGCCCCTCCCCCACACAATTTTTCCCATTCAGGAATCGGCCAATGCGTTTCGCTTTATGGGGCAGGCCAAGCATATCGGTAAAGTGGTAATTACGCTGCCGCGACCCCAGGTTCCAGTCTCTATCCAGCGTCATGCAACCTATCTAATTACGGGTGGCCTGGGGGATCTAGGCTTGCAGGTGGCTCAGAAACTCGCAGAGGCAGGGGCACGGCATCTATTGCTGATTGGGCGAAAGCCGCCATCCGTGGAAGCGCAGGACGTGCTGCAAAAGCTAGATGCTGCCGGAGTTCAGGTGTCTGTACTGACGGTAGACGTTAGCGATCGCCCTGCCCTCGCGGCTGTTCTGGAACCCTGGCTTGCGCCCCAATCTGCAACCAATGCTCCACCTTTACGAGGCATCATTCATGCCGCTGGCGTGTTGCAAGATAGCCTGGTGCCGCGTCAACGTTGGGACAGTTTTGAGCGGGTGATGGCTCCAAAAATCTTGGGTGGCTGGTATCTACATGAATTGACATCAGCTTTGCCGCTTGATTTCTTTGTAAGCTTCTCGTCCATTGCCTCTCTCTGTGGCTCACCCGGGCAGGCCAACTATGCGGCTGCCAATGGCTTTTTAGACGCGTTGATGCACCATCGTCGCCAGGCCGATCTGCCGGGTCTCAGTCTCAACTGGGGACCCTGGGCGGCTGGCATGGCCGCACGTCTGCCCGATGCTGAACAGCGCTTTGCGGCTGCTGGTTTGCGCCTGGTACCCCCGGCTCTGGGTTTGGAGGTTATGCGATCGCTCCTCTCTGCACCGTATCCCCAAATTGGCGTCATTGGCTTTGATTGGCCCACCTTCTTGCGTCCGCAACCCGCTACCACCCTTCCCTTCTTTACCCACCAACGTGCCGAGGCTGATGAACGGATTCTCCCTGCGGCTGAAGCCCAAGGTTCTACTGCGCTAGAACCCATCCCGGCTGAATCCGATCCATCTCTCAATGCGACCGAAGCAACGACCCCGCCATCCCCCTCTTTGCCTTCTATGAGCCCAACCACCGAATTTCTGCAACACCTTCAGACCCTGGCTGAAGGCGATCGCATCTTCCATTTGCGCCATCACATTCAAGAGCAACTGGCTCGTGTCATGGGCTTTGCCTCCGCTGATGCCATCGATCCGCAGGAAAACTTTGGCGATCTCGGGATGGATTCCCTCATGGCTGTGGAGCTGACCAATCGCCTGCAATCCAGTCTGGGGTGTGCGGTCGCCCAATCTATGCTATTCGACTACCCCACTGTCGAAGCCCTGACTGTCTGTCTGCTTTCCCTGCTGGCCGAATCTCTATCAGCTCAGCCGCGACAGGCCGCTGGTCAAGCCCCCATGCCTGCCTCCCTGACCCCAGCACCCGCTTCTACTCCCCCAGTAACCCCGATTTCCCAGCCTCCTATCACCAGTGGTTCTTCAACGACTATCCCCCAGCCATTGACCACTAATGGTTTCCAGAATGGGGCTATTCCTCAACCCCTGGCAAACAACGGTTCTCAGACCCTATCTATCCCTCAACCGCTCACAGGCAACGGCTCTCAACCCGCCGCTATTCCTCAGCCGTTCAACCATCTCAACTCTCACTCCCCCTCTCAAAACGGCCAACGCATTGCTCAAATCACGGCTGGCCCATCCACCCATTCACCCATCTACCCATCCGCTCCCTCAGCGCCCCTGCCCGATCTCTCCCAAATCCCACCTGCCTATTACCAGCTCTCTCAACTGCCCGAGTACCTTGCCCTGCGGCAGGATCTTGATCGCGTTGAGCCGATGGGTAATCCCTTCTTTGATGTCCACGATGGCATCATGCGTGATACCAGCCGGATTAATGGCCGGGTGGTAGTGAACTACTCCAGCTATAACTATGTGGGCATGTCGGGGGATCTGGAGGTGTCTCAGGCGGCGATGCGGGCGATCGCCCAGTATGGCACTTCGGTCTCTGCCAGTCGCGTTGTCTCAGGTGAGCGCCCTCTGCACCGGGAACTGGAGCGGGAGATCGCTGATTTCCTGGGGACTGAGGATTGCATTGTGTTTATCGGGGGGCATCCGACGAATGTCACCACCATTGGGCATTTGATGGGCGATCGCGACCTCATCCTCTGCGATTCTTTGAGCCATAACAGCCTGCGGGAGGGTTGCAAGCTTTCGGGCTCTACGTTAATGGATTTTCCCCACAATGATTGCCAGGCGTTGGAAACTATCCTGCAACAGCATCGCCTCCAGTACGAGAAGGTGCTGATTGTGGTGGAAGGGGTGTATAGCACGGATGGTGATATTGCACCTTTGCCGGAAATTGTAGCCCTGAAGCACCGTTACAAAACCTTGTTACTGGTGGATGAAGCTCACTCGATTGGTGTTCTGGGGGATACTGGGCGGGGTGTTGGTGAGCACTTTGGAGTGGCCCGTACAGATGTGGATCTGTGGATGGGCACCATGAGCAAAGCTCTGGCCAGTTGCGGTGGTTACATTGCGGGCTGTAAGGAGATTGTGGAATATCTGAAATACACGGCACCCGGTTTTGTGTTTAGTGTGGGGATGGCCCCTCCTAGCGCAGCGGCGGCGCTGGCGGCGTTGCGGAGGCTGAAGGCGGAGCCGGAGCGGGTGGCGACCTTGCGGGCGCGATCGCAACTGTTCTTGCAGTTAGCCCGCCAGAAGGGACTGAATACGGGGATGAGTCGAGACACGCCGGTTATTCCCATCATTGTTGGGGAGCCGCATCGGGCGGTAATGCTGGCTCATGTGTTGTTAGAGCGGGGGATTAATGCGCGTCCGATGGTGTATCCGTCGGTGCCGTTTAATGGGGCGCGGTTGCGGTTCTTTTTGACGAGTTTGCACACGGAGGCGCAGATTCGGTCGACGATTAATGTTTTGGCGGAGGAGTTGGCGCGGCTTTAGGGGCTAAACGGTTCTTTTCGGGTTTGAGTGTCTGAGTAAAGGTTTGACTTGGGGGCGCGTCGCCCCCCAAACCCCCTGACTGGGGGACGGCTGCCCGTCCCCCAGACCCCCTCGGCAAAGGGGTTTTGTTATGCATGAGTCGGGTTGGGTCGCTTCGCATCTGTGGGGTTTTAAATTAGGTCTGGGTGGGGTTTGTCGGTGGGTGTTGTGGGCGGTTGTGTTTCAAGCCTGTGAATGGGTATGTGGAGAAGGGAACATAAACGGCTCCTTCCTATGTGCTGGGGTTGTGACGGAGATAGTTGGGTGGGGAATTTAGCCATGAATGTTGCACTATTCTCCATGGGTTCTGTTCCAATGCTTCTCCTTGATGCAGGTAATTTTTTAACAAGTAAAGTTAAATGCTTATGATAAAAAGTGGCGCGGCGCTTTGCACCGCGCCGCTTTTTATCATAAGCATTTAACCCGGCATGATATTAGGGGTGTTTTAGGGCATGGCGAAAACCTATCGTGTTGCGGCGTTACCGGGTGAGGGGATTGGGCCGGAGGTTGTTGAGGCGACGCTGGAGATTTTGCACGGTTTGGCAGGAATGCATGGGTTTGCGATCGCCCCCCAGTTTGCCCTCATTGGCCCTCCGGCTTTTGCTGCAACGGGCCATTATCTTCCCGATGAAACCCTGGCAATTTGCGAACAGTCGGATGGCATTTTGTTTGGGGCTGTTTCTAAAGGTGGCTTGTTGGAGCTGCGGAAACATTTTGATTTGTTCATCAACCTGCGCCCTGTTCGCCCGTCCCGTCACTTGTATCACACATCTCCTCTTCGCCCAGAGTTGTTGGAGGGCGTAGACTTACTGTTTGTCAGGGAGCTAGCCAGTGGCATCTATTTTGGAGCATCGGGCCGTTCTACAGATGCTCAGGGTGATTATGGTTTCCATACCATGCAATACCACGACTGGGAAGTGCGCCGCATTGCTCGGGTTGCTCTGGAGCTGGCCCAGAAACGGCGCGGAAAACTGACGGTGGCCCATAAGGAAAATGCGCTGCCTCATTTACCCTGGACGGCTCTGACTCAGGAAGTGGCCCAGGATTTTCCAGACGTAATCGTGGAACCGATGTTGGTGGACAACCTGGCGATGCAGTTGGTGATGCGTCCCCAGGAATTTGATGTGGTACTGGCGGGAAATTTGTTTGGGGATATTTTAAGTGATTTGGGTGGGGCGATCGCCGGTTCCATTGGTATGCTCGGCTCGGCGAGTCTCAATGCGAAAGGCTTTGGTCTCTATGAACCGATTCATGGCACCGCCCCCGACATTGCTGGAAAGGGCATCGCGAACCCCATGGGTACTCTGGCTAGCGCTGCCCTGATGCTGGAACAATGGGGCGAGATAGTTGCCGCTCAACATCTGCAATCTGCTCAAGAGCAACTCCTAGCGGAGGGTTACCGTACGGCCGACCTGGCTTCCCAAGGAGGCGATCGCTATCCCTCCACGCGTGAGTTCATTGATCGTCTGGTGCAGAAAATTGAAGCTGTCAGGTAATAGCTTGTTTGGCTGGATAGATGGGTTCGAGCGAGACGGATTTGCTCAGAGTCAGAAACCCGGTGTTTCTAAAACACCGGGTTTCTGGGCTTTGGTTAGGGTTTGAAACTTTTTAGGCGATCGCCATTTCCCCTCGCAAAACTTCTGTTGCTGCAAGGTCAATTGTCATGGTTTGCGGATCAATCACAACACCATATTGCAGCCGTGCATTTTCCAAGCTGACATAATCATCCAGCACATCCTCCAAAACTTTCTGAGGGTCGCGCTTGAGCGGATCGCCGTACCCACCACCACAGGGGCTAATGGTTCGTAAGGTATCGCCTGCGCGTGTTTTACGGCAGGGAAACTTGGAAGGCAAGTCAACCATGTCGCCATCGTAAGCGTTGTAAACCTGTACGGCCCCGGGGGTGCCATCCTTGCCACCAAAAATGCCCCAGGGTGCGTACTTGTTGCCTTCCCCTTCCAGCGACATCTGCCCATTGCCGAGGAATTGAATATCACGAATCGAACCTAAGCCACCGCGAAACTCTCCGGCTCCAGATGCATCCTCAATTAATTCGTAGCGCGATACCCGTAGCGGCAGATGCGCCTCAATGTCTTCGATGGGGTTATTGCGTGTGTTGGCGTAGAGTGTATCCACACCATCCATGCCATCTTTGCCGTGGCGACCGCCATAGCTGCCTTCGGTGATGTCCATATACACCCAGTAATCTTCATCGATCACACCGCTGTAAGACACCACTTTGATGTTGCCGATGCCACCGCTAACGTTCTGCGGGGCAACCTGAGCTAATGCTTTCATCAGCGTATCGGCGACGATATTGCCAGGGCAACAGCGGGCGATGACCGGAGCGGGATAAATCGGATTGGCGAGACAGCCTTTCGGCGCAATGATCGTGATCGGGCGTGTCAAGCCGGAGTTTTGTGGTACATACTCCATTAAGGCTGTGTCGAGCAGAACCGATCGCAACGTCACAAAGATCGCAATATCCACCGTGCCGACGAGGGGCATGTTGATGGGGCGATCGTCTACTTGAGGTGCAGTGCCTGTTAAATCGATGGTCATATCACTGCCGCTGATGGTGACAGTCACGGCAATTTTTAAATCCTTTTTGCTGGGGTCGGGGTCATCGAGAAAGCCATCGATGAAGCCTTCGGCATAATAGGAACCATCCGGTAGTTTTTCAATGGCGCTCCGGAGCATGCGCTCCGAGTAATCCATCAATTCATTACTGGCGGCAAGTACAGTTTCTAAACCGTACTGTTCGACCAATTCCAAAAAGCGGCGTTCGCCAACACGGCAGGCAGCTACCTGTGCTTCAATATCGCCCACGACAATATCGGCACTGCGAATATTCTGCCGTAACATTCGCCATACCTGGCGGTTCTTTTCACCCTTCTCATAAAGCTTCACTGCTTTGAATTGCAAACCTTCTGCAAACGCATCCACGGCATCGACAATGCCGCAACTTCCAGGTGAGCAAGAACCAATATCTAAATGATGTGCGGTTGTGAATGAAAATCCAATCAACTCATCATCTTTGAAGATCGGAATGCCAATGCCAATATCTGGTCCATGGGATGCACCATAGTATGGGTGATTATGCAAAATCACATCACCCGGATAGAACTCTTCACCGTCCTCTTCCATCGCTTTAAGGACACCCCGCATGTATCCCGGAATTGGTCCCAATTGCAGCGGTGTACTATACGCACACTCCGCTAATTGCTGACACTCCGCATCCAGAATGGCGGCTCCAAAGTCTTCTGATTCGCGAATGATACTGGAGTAGGACATCCGTGCAAGCTTATGTCCCATTTCCAGCGCAACGCTATTTAATGCGCCTGCAATAACCTGTGCGGTGACTGGATCAATTTTAGGTAAAACACGTTGTGTCTGTTTGGTGAGAAGAGATGCCATTGTTTCATCCACAAAATTGTTGAGGTCGATCGCTCATTTCCTAATGCTTGAGTAGCGTACGTCTTACAAAACTGCTTCCATCACCATGCGTTTCTCTTCCACAGGTTGCGGTTCTAGATGAATCAGCAAGTTACCATTGGCCTGCACGATCGCCCACGTGTGGGGCGGCAACAGCGTTGTAGAATCCTTCTGGAAGATTACAGCTGGGCCTTCGATCTGAGCGTTAACGGGGAGGCGATCGCGCTCAAAAAAGTTCGTCGAATACTTTTCCAGTTGCCCGTTTACCCGGAAGTAAGTTTCGGTCGTTTTCAGCCAGGCTTGTTCCAGTTCCCCGGTTCCTGGTGTGGGGAGTTCGGAGAGCTTGGGCATCGGGCCTTTCCCGGTAATGCGCAATGTCACCAGCTCGACCGTGTTTTGTGGGAAGGCGTGACCATATTCAACGGTGTGGCGATCGTGGAACTGCTGCCACACCTGACCCAACTTCTCCTCATCAATCTCACCCATGGGAACAGAAACGCGCAATTCATAACCCTGACCGACATACCGACAATCCGCTAACCGTTCCAATGTAATTTCATCATCATTAAATCCATCGGATCGAAGCTGTTCTCGAACCTGTTCCTCCAGTAGTCGCAAATCATGATTAAACTTTCCTAAATTCGGTTCTGAACTGAGCAAAAACTCGTTCTGGATCAGGTCATATTTTAGATCCGTGGTCAGTAGCCCCATCGCAGAGGTAATGCCAGGGTAGCGTGGCACAATCACCTCAGGGATGCCCATGGATTGTGCGACCTCAACGGCGTGGAGTGGGCCTGCACCCCCAAGCGCGACCAGGGCGAACTGGCGTGGGTCATGGCCCTTCTGGATGGTGCGCGATCGAATCGCATTCGCCATGTTGTTGTTGACGATGGTGATCACACCCGCTGCAGCTTCGTAAATGTCTAACCCCAGGCTATCGGCCAGGTCTTGCATCACCTGAAAGGCATTGTCGGGATAGATGTCCATTTCACCGCCCAGGAAGTGTGCTGGGTCAATGCGGTTCAACACCACATTGGCATCCGTCACTGCGGCCTGGAGTCCACCTTTGCCATAACAGGCTGGCCCTGGCGCGGCCCCGGCACTCTTTGGCCCGACGCGGAAGGCTCCCCCTGCATCCACATAGGCGATGCTGCCACCCCCGGCACCGATGGTATGCACATCAATCATCGGCACCATGACGGGATAGCCTGCAATCCAGGTATCACGGGCCGTTCCTTCTACAAAGCCGTCTTCGGTGACAATGCCAATGTCGGTGCTGGTGCCGCCCATATCGAAGGTGATCAGCTTTTGCCGTCCCGACAGGTTGCCTGTAGCCGCACCGCCCAGTACGCCAGCCGCTAACCCTGATAGCAACAGCGTTACAGGTTCCTGAGCCGCCACCTCAGCAGTTGCAACACCTCCGTTCGACCGCATAATATGCAGCTCTAAATCACCGGCCAGCTCCTTCAATCGCTGCCACAGGTGGTCGACATAGGATTTCACCTTCGGCCCCACAAAGGCGTTGATCAGCGCTGTGGTGAACCGCTCAAACTCGCGGAACTGAGGGAAGATGCTGGCACTGGTGGTGACAAAGGCTTCGGGATAAATTTCCTTCACCATGGCTGCCACCTTCGCCTCGTGGCTGTCGTTGATGTAGGAGTTGAGGAAACAGATGGCGATCGCCTCCACTCCTTTCTCTTTCAACGCCTCAATGGCTTCCCTTGCCTCTGCTTCATTCAGTTCCGTCAGCACTTCACCTTTGGGGCCAAGCCGTTCGGTCACAACATGGCGATCGCGCCGCATCACCAGGGGGTATGTCTGCCAGGGGATATCCTGCATGATGGAGTAATGCTGAGGCCGTTGGTGCCGTCCGATGTGGACGATATCCCGATAGCCTTGAGTCGTGATCATCCCCACCCGCGCGCCTTCATGGGTCAACAGAGCATTGGTGGCGACGGTGGTGCCGTGCAGAAAATGGTCAATGTGTTCCGGCGTGATTCCGGCCATCTGGCAAATGGCCTGGATGCCGTCCACCATACCAAGGGAGGGATCATGGACGGTAGTCGGGACTTTGTGAATCCAAATTTGTTGTTGTGCGGTATCAGCCAGAATCAGGTCTGTAAACGTTCCGCCGATGTCTACACCAATGAGCTTCATGGGCTACATCCAATTGGAAATACGGGGTGGAGTGACTGATGGGTAACGCGATCGCCCTCCCACAGAATGCTGGGGGACGCACCACTCACGCACACTGTATACAGCCCTGACCATGCAGAATGTATTTCAGTACACGGTTCACTGAAAAGAAGGGGGAACCGGTTCGTGTTCGTTGTTTCCCTGAAACACCTGAAATCCCTACTGTAAGAACGTTACATCTAATGTCCTTACAATAGGGATTTCAGGTGTTTCAACTAGGGATTAGCCTGCTTTGATGAGGGATTGGGCGATCGCCAAATTTGCAACAATGGTCGACTTCCCGGTGCCTCCTCGAAAGGAGTTGAACGCAATAATCCTGAGCATGGTGGTTCCGTAAGAGATGCAGCTAAGGGAGCAATCTGTTATTACCAAATACGGGAAAAATTACGGCCACTCAGCCATAAACTACGGCAATTCCAACTCGCTTCTCTGAAAAACGCGCGGCTCTTTCGAGAATGAGTAGAAAATTTGAGCGCAAACGCACAGTTTTTAACCTCAAAATCCGACCCAATTTAAGCAGCACGTTCGTAATAGATAGGGGTAATTTTTATGGCACGCATCATTACTGTTGGGGCTGCTCAGCTTGGCCCGATCGCCCGTTCCGAATCCCGTATTTCTGTGGTGAACCGCCTGATTGACTTGATGAAACAAGCCAAAAGTATGGGCTGTCAGCTAGTGGTATATCCCGAATTGGCACTTACCACCTTCTTCCCACGCTGGTACATGGAGGATCAGGCGGAAATTGATCAATTCTTTGAAATGGCAATGCCCAATCCTGTAGTTCAGCCGCTGTTTGATCTATCAGCACAACTCGAAATCGGCTTTTATCTGGGCTACGCCGAAAAGGTTGAGGAACACGGTCAAATTCATCGCTACAACACATCTATTCTGGTCAACCAACGCGGGGAAATTGTCGGTAAATATCGCAAAATTCACCTTCCTGGTCACGCAGAACATGAGCCCTGGCGAGCCTTTCAGCACTTAGAGAAACGCTACTTTGAAGTGGGCGATCTGGGCTTTGGCGTATGGCGTGCCTTCAACGGCATCTTCGGTATGTGCATTTGCAACGATCGCCGCTGGCCTGAAACCTACCGGGTGATGGGTCTTCAGGGGGTTGAAATGGTGCTCCTTGGCTACAACACGCCCCAACATGTTCCGGCCGCTCCCGAACAAGACCACCTCAACCATTTCCATAACCTGCTATCCATGCAGGCAGGCGCATACCAAAATGGCACCTGGGTTGTGGGCGTTGCCAAGTGTGGCCGCGAGGAAGGTTGCGATTTGATTGGCGATAGCTGCATCGTTGCCCCTTCCGGCGAACTAATCGCCAAGTGCCGCACCGTTGAGGATGAATTAATCGTGGCACAATGCGACTTGGATGCAGGGGCTTCCTACAAAAACACAATTTTCAACTTCGCGGCCCACCGTCAGCCTCAGCATTACCAACGCATCTGCGAGCAGGCTGGAACAGTTCTGCTCTGACAACGGCTGGCGCGATCGCCTCCCTTCTGAACTACAGCCAACCATGGGCAGAAGGGAGGCGATCGCTGTTAATCACTGAAGTTGCATAGCTTCAGGGACTTGAACTGACTGAAAGTAGGAGAGGTCAAGTGTGTTCTCCTCACCCCAATCAACACCTTGGAATTGTCCAAGGTCCTTTCGAGCTTGGCGAGAATACCCTAAAGATGCCAGGAGTGAATTGGCGAAAGTAGCACAATTTCTGTTGTACAAGTTGAAATTGATGATAGGTGAATGCGCTTGAAAGTTTTTGGCTGCTCGAATGATGTTCTGAATTTGTTGTCGGCTGTTCCAATGGGGCAGGGGTGGGATGTAATGCCCTTCATAATCCAAATCGGGTGAATACCACCTGACATGTTCTTTGGGGTCTATATATTCTCGAATAGAATGAATGTCATTCTTCTCATTGAATTCACAGTAGATGCGATCACCAAGCCCGTTAGCAAACCCTCCAACTGACATGAAGTAATAGGTTTGCCCGTCTTTCTCCTCTGTGAGGTAGTCAACCTGCATCGTATCGCGTATAAAATCAGCTGCCTTTTGATTGTTGAAGATGATGCTGAGGAAATGATGATTCCCAAGTGGAGAGTTCGCTAAATCTCTTGCAGCCCAGTAAACTCTTCCCAGGTTGTCAAATCTATCCAATTGGGGCGATTGTCCTCCTGTATTCCCTACAAGCGACCATTGCAATTGCTGACCGTTGCTAGACCCTAGCCACCAATTACCGTCATCAGCACAATAGAAAAGTACATCGGTACGACCATCTGCCGTAAAATTGCCCGTCAAGAAACGAATGGAAGGACGGGTGAGATCCTGAAAGCCAGATGTGTTGCCTGCATGAGCCCATTGCAATGTACTGCCATCACTGCGCCCAAGCCACCAATTGTGGTCACCAGCGAAATAGAAGAGGATGTCTGTGCGGCCATCACCTGTAAAATCGCCTGTAAAGAGCCGAATATCACTACGAGTTAGGTCTACAAAACCAGCCGTATTTCCAGCGTGAGACCATTGCAACGTGCCACCATCACTGCGCCCAAGCCACCAATTGTGGTCGCCAGCGAAGTAGAAGAGGATATCGGTACGACCATCACCCGTAAAATCGCCTGTAAAGAGCCGAATGTCATTACGGGTTAGGTCTACAAAACCAGCCGTATTTCCAGCGTGAGACCATTGCAACGTGCCACCATCACTGCGCCCAAGCCACCAATTGTGGTCACCAGCGAAATAGAAAAGGATGTCTGTGCGACCATCACCCGTGAAATCGCCTGTAAAGAGCCGAATGTCATTACGGGTTAGGTCTACAAAAACAGCTGTATTTCCAGCGTGGGACCATTGTAACGTGCCACCATCACTACGCCCAAGCCACCAATTGTGGTCACCAGCGAAGTAGAAGAGGATGTCTGTGCGACCATCACCTGTGAAATCGCCTGTAAAGAGCCGAATGTCATTGCGGGTTAAGTCTACAAACCCAGCTGTATTTCCAGCGTGAGACCATTGCAACGTGCCACCATCACTACGCCCAAGCCACCAATTGTGGTCACCATCGAAATAGAAGAGGATGTCTGTGCGGCCATCACCTGTAAAATCGCCTGTAAAGAACCGAATGTCATTGCGGGTTAGATCCACAAAACCAGCTGTATTTCCAACGTGGGACCATTGCAATGCACTGCCATTACTACGCCCTAACCACCAATTGTGGTCGTTAGCAGAATAGAAAAGGATATCGGTATGACCATCGCCTGTGAAATTACCCGTAAAGAAACGAATAGCATTACGGGTTAGGTTTCCGAAGTTACTATAGCTAGCCATAGATATAGCCTTAAGACAACTTTGTCTTCTACAAACTGGAATTTAAAGACTCCTGATAAAACTAAAAATATTGACGGGGAATTGATGGATAATAAGAAGTAAGATTAAATGCCAATGATAAAAAGTGGTGCAGTGCAAAGCGCTGCACCACTTTTTATCATTGGCATTAACCCGACATGATATAAGGTGACGATCTAAGTAACCTCAGTTCGGGATAAGCTGCAGTGCTCATTTTGGCGTGCGCAAAGCGCACGCCAAAATGAGCGTTTTCGAGTGCCGCGCAACGCGTGGCACTCGAAAACGCCCTTAATCTGAACTCAGGTTAAGTACAGGGCAAAATTGGAGAGCTTGTTGAAACTCATCAATCATTAATCCTATGTTCAGCAGGCTTCCACGTAGGTGGTCAAACCCGTAACGAAAGATGCTTCTAGCTTTACGCCCATGCTTTTTGCATGCCATAGGCTTCTGTTCGGCTAACCATTCTCCTGTGGGAGAGGAAGTTAAAGAACCATCACAAACAGGCGTGTCCTCGTGGACACACCTGTGGCAACATTGGGAATCTTGCTGAAGATTTTATAGCGCCAGTTGCAACAACGTATGAAGCAAAACATTAGCTCCCGCAATCAAATCCTCAGGTGCGGTGTACTCCTTCACATTGTGGCTAATGCCGTGGACACTAGGAACGAAAATCATGGCAGTAGGGCAGACAGCCGCAAGTAAACCAGCATCATGCCCGGCACCGCTGGGGAGACGTTTTGTCGAAAAGCCGAGGGTTTGAGCGGTAGTTTCCACCAGGTCAATCATGGCAGGGTCGAAGTCAACGGGTCGTAGACGTACCAGGGGACGAGCGGTGATCTCGACCCCTTCGGCCTGGGCGATCGCCCCTATCTTCTCCGCCATCCGCCGCTCTGCTTCTTGCAGCCGCAACTCATCGGTATTTCGCAAATCCAGCGTGAATACTGCGGTGTTGGGAATGACGTTCACCAGGTTGGGATGAAGGCGAATAGAACCGACCGTGGCTACCTGATTACCGCCCATTTCTTTGGTCAATTCACGGGCCGCGAGGGCGATCGCCATGGCCGCGTATCCCGCATCATGCCGCAAACGCATGGGTGTTGTACCGGCATGGTTCGACACACCTTTGACGGTATATTCCATCCACGACATCCCTTGTACGCCTGTTACGGCCCCAATCGTCACACTGTCCTGTTCCATCACCGGGCCTTGCTCAATGTGCAGTTCCGCAAAAGCGTGAACGGAAGGGTTACCACATGGAGCATCCCCCTGGTATCCGATGCGTCGTAATTCTTCTTCGACGGTTGTGCCAACGTTGGTGGTCGTGGCGAGCGCTTCTGCTAGGGAAAGGCTACCTGTATAGACCATGCTGCCCATCATGTCGGGATGGAATCGGGCGCCCTCTTCGTTGGTAAAGACAGCAACCGCTAACGGGTGGCGTGGACGAATGCCGGCTTCCTGTAAGGTTTGAATGACTTCCAATCCACCCAAAACGCCGAAGTTGCCATCATAACGGCCTCCAGTGGCGACGGTATCGATGTGAGAACCCGTCATGACCGGCGGCAAATCTTCGGTGCCAGGCCAGGTGCCTACAATATTACCGATGCCGTCGATAGTGATGCTTAATCCCAGATCTCGCATCCATTGCACCACCTGATCGCGTCCTGCTTTGTCGGCATCTGTCAGGGTTAAACGGCAGACCCCACCACCGGCGATCGCTCCAATTTGCGCTAACTCATCAAGGCGTTGAAGAAGGCGATCGCCCCTCACCCGCAATCCATCAATGCCCGGAATGTTTGCAGTATCCGTATATTGAACAGACAACTCAGCAACCATGCTCTAGCCTCCTGTACGTTATGGAAGGTGTAGCTGTTGGCCATATTGACAGTAACCGCTACTCTTGGCTGTACAGCAGACGATATTTTTATTTTAGATGGGGCGAATCCTGGGGTTTTCTACTGACATAATTCAGCCACTTGCGATGGAGTTTTGCCAACGATCTGAGCGTAGCTTTTCGGGTCCATCGCCCCTTCAGTACCGAAGAGGAGAACGCGAGAATCGGCTTCTAGCTGAATTTGCGATCGCAACCCTGACTGCTTAGCAATAGTCAATAACGCCGCCATTCCTGCCGCACCCGATTCTCCGGCGATGATAGGGCGATCGCCCCCCGTCCCCTGGGCTAGCACTCGCATGGTTGCCGCTGCTGCTGCATCGGGGATGGTAACAAAAAAATCCGCTCCTGCCCGCAAAATATCCCAGGCCAGTAGCGAGGCACGGCCTGCCGAAAGACAACCCATCAGCGTATCGAGACTACCTGAAACATCCACCAGTTGATCCTGCTGTGCAGTTTCGTAAAGGCAGGCCGAATTTTCAGGCTCCACCACAATAAAGATGGGGCGGCGATCGCCCAGGCACTCCCAGAGATGGGCGCAAATAGCTGCGGCTAATCCACCTACACCGGCCTGAACAAAAACGTGGGTTGGGCCAGCTTCGCTCCAGAGGGCCTGCCACTGCTGCAAGGCTTCCTCTGCCATGACGCTGTAGCCTTGCATGACATCGCAGGGAATTTCGGTGTAGCCAGGGTAGGAAGTATCTGCAATAAGCACCCAATTATTGGCAGCGGACTGGGCATCGGCCCAACGTACTGAACTATCGTAGTTACCGGGAATCCGCTCGACCCGTGCCCCAAATTGAGCGATCGCCTGCTCCCGCTCCTCACTGACCCCTTCGTGGATAAAAATGACGCAGGTGCATCCCGCTTGTTGCGCACCCCAGGCCACCGATCGCCCATGATTCCCATCCGTTGCCGTTGTCACCACCAAATCTGAAATTTGCTTGGCATAACGCCCCGAGCGCACATCCTCTAAAGAGATATCCGGATCACCTGTGGTCACCTGGAGGTACTGCGCCACCTGACGCATTACGGCATAGGCTCCCCCCAATGCCTTAAAACTCCCCATCCCAAACCGCGTTGCCTCATCTTTGTACCCAATCTGCGTTACCCCCAACGCCTGGCTGAGGCCCGGAAGCGATCGCAACGGTGTTGGCTCATATCCAGGCCACGAAGAGAGTTCACTCATAACGGCGGTTGCCCGCTCTCGATTCAAAATCTGCTTCAGCTCTGTATCGTAGTGCTGGCTACGGTGTGGATTCTTCCAAATCTGTATGGGTTGCCGCGTCATGGTGTTGAAGATAGCCGGATGAGGGGATGAGTTGGTGAGGAATTCGAGCTAGAAATATAGTACGTTTGTCTTTCAGGAATCAAGCCGACCGTTGTTCTTCCAAGAAACATCAATCTACACGCCCTTCTCTTTCTTGTCTTCCCCCTCTCGTCCTCGCTACACCCACGTTCTGGCTTTCTCTACTTTCCCTCATTCATCCACTCATTTACCCCATGACTATCCGCAAAATCATCCACGTCGATATGGATGCATTCTATGCGTCAGTGGAGCAGCGCGATCGCCCCGAACTGCGGGGTAAGCCTGTGGCGGTGGGTGGCCGCCCCGAGCAGCGAGGAGCCGTGGCGGCAGCCAGTTACGAGGCGCGTGCCTTTGGGGTGCATTCTGCAATGCCGTCTCGTACTGCCATTCAGAAGTGCCCTCACCTGATTTTTGTGAATCCGCGTTTTGATGTTTATCGTGAGGTCTCGCAGCAAATCCGCACGATTTTCTACCGCTATACCGATCTGGTAGAGCCGTTATCTTTAGATGAAGCCTATCTGGATGTGACAGAAAATAAGCAGGGAATGCCTTCAGCGACGTTGATTGCAGAAGAAATTCGGCAGGCCATTTATGAGGATTTGCACCTCACCGCGTCGGCAGGAATTTCCATCAACAAGTTTTTGGCGAAGATGGCTTCCGGGATGAATAAGCCAAATGGATTGACGCTGATTCGGCCAGATGAGGCAGAAGCCTTTGTAGAAACGCTACCCATCGCTCGCTTCTATGGTGTGGGGGAGGCAACAGCGGCAAAAATGCATCGGTTAGGCATCCAGACCGGAGCAGACTTAAAGCAATGGTCCGAGGATGCCTTGGTAGAGGCGTTTGGCAAAGTCGGCCACTTCTACTACCGCATCGCCCGAGGGCAGGACGATCGCCCAGTTAACCCCAACCGCATTCGTAAATCCATTGGAGTCGAAACGAGCTTCTTCAACGATTTGCGCGATCGCCCCTCGATTCTCGCCGCCCTCGAAAAAATTGCAGAAGAACTGAAGGAACGCCTGGATGCCAAGCAATCTTATGGCCGTACTCTCACCCTTAAGGTGAAATATGCTGATTACCACCAAATCACCCGCAGCCGTACCGTTACCGAAATCTTGCGCGACCTGCCGCTCATTCAACAATTGGCGGAGGAGTTGTTGGAGATGACAGAGGTCGAGCAAAAGGAAGTTCGCCTGTTGGGATTGACGGTGTCGAATTTGGTTGATGCTTCAGTGGAGAAGCGGAGCGGCCACTCCAATAATGAAACCTACATCCAACTCACCCTCAACTTTTATACTCATAGACATCTTTGTTAACCTCAGTTCGGGTTAAGGGCTTTTTCGAGTGCCGCGCAACGCGCGGTACTCGAAAAAGCTCATTATTGCGTGCGCGAAGCGCACGCAACAATGAGCTTTTAGCAAATTTGTTGTTATGAGGATGCTCCGCGCGATCGCCGCCAAGAATACGTCGAAAAAATTGCCAACGCTGCCCAGATTAGGCCAAACGACACCGCATGGGTACGAGTAAACGGCTCATGATACAAAAATACCCCCAATAGAAGTTGCAAGCTGGGGGCTATATATTGCATGAAACCCAGTGTTGCCAAAGGCAGACGATGGGCCGCATTGTTGAACCACAATAGCGGTAGGGATGTGACCAGACCACACCCGATAAATAGTAGACTCAGTGTCCAGTTAAAACCGAAGTGATTGTTGCCGGCGATCGCCCCCTGCCCCAGCAGTATTAGCGCAACCGGGGTAATGACCAGGGTTTCTACGGCAAGTCCTACCATCGGCTGTACTGGGGTAATCTTTCGCAGCAACCCATATACTGCAAAGGAAATTGCCAACCCCAGGGCAATCCAGGGTATCTTGCCCAGGTTCACAACAAAGTTGAGCACCCCCAGAAATGCCAGAAAAACGGCCAACCCCTGCCATCGGCTTAACCGTTCTCGCAGGAATACGCATCCCATCAACACACTAATCAGTGGATTGATGAAGTACCCCAGACTGGTTTCGACAACGTGGTTGGCATTAACAGCGTAGATATAAATGCCCCAATTTGTGGAAAGAATGATGGCTGTCGTTGTAAACGTGGCAATGTAACGGGGCGATCGCCACAACTTCTGTAATTCCTCCCAGCGTCCCTGTAGCGCCAGCACTCCCAGTAACAGTACCGACGACCAGACAATCCGATGGCAGAGGACTTCTAGGGCCGGAACTCCTCCAAAAAATTTCCAATAAATTGGCAATAAGCCCCAAGCACCATAAGCTAGCAGCGCAAAAAGCAGCCCCTGGGAAGCGGAGGAACGGGAAGAAGCAGTCATTGTAAGTAGCTCACCCACAGTAAAAGAATGCGCAGCCCGTAGCGTGGGAATGCGTCAAACCTTTACCAGGCTAGCAGGCACGACGAATATTGGGGCAATTCATCCATCAACGGAAAAGGTTGCTGCAGGTGTGAGATGGGTTGTGGAAGCGTGGTTGCACAATCCATCTCACACCTGCAGCAGGCCACAAAAAAGAGTGGGAGGTAAACTCCCACTCTCTTCAGCTTTACAGCTTAAGCGGCTGATTGTTTCGCAGGGGCTCGGCTTCCTTCCTGGCGGCGAATATCACGCCAGATTTGTGTGGCGGCGAGAGCTCCGTCAGCAGCGGCCACAATCACTTGGTTCAGCCCAACTTTGAGGTCCCCTACGGCAAAGATGCGTGGGTGAGAGGTGCGGTTCATCCCATCGGTGACGAGGTTGCCGCCTTTGTATTCCAGATCAATACCGTTCAAGTAATCAGCGTGGTACTTCGAACCCATCGATACCAGGCCAGCATCCAGGGGAATTAGCGTCCCGTCCCGCAATTCCACACCGCTCATAATATGGTTCTCACCAACAAAGCGGTGCAAAGGGCGCTCCTCTAGCCTGTAGCCGTGAGTACGGAGGCGATCGCGGAACCCATCACTCACGTCAAAGGCTCCCCCCGTAAATAGGGTAATGTCTGAAGTAAACCAGCCCAGAGAAAAGGCGACCTCCAGGCTACCCTCGTTACGGCCAAACACGCCTACCCGTTGCCCCTGCATCTCATAGCCATCACAAATGAGACAAACATGCAGGTTATACCCGGCATAGTCATAGACATTTTGCATGTCCGTGAAGGTCGGCAGATTGTCAATAATGCCACTGGCCGCAATCAAATAGCGACTGCGTAACGTCACATAAGAGGGATTGTTTCGGCCAATGCGAACGCGTAGCGCAAAGGTTTCGCCCTCGTCAGTCGCCTCTTCTACAAAGGCATTCAAATAATCCCCATCTAGAGAGAGGTAGTGCGCTTTGCCCTGCTTCAACAAATCTCGGCCCGATGAATCTGGTGGCAATCCCAGGTAATTGTGCATCTCCTGCATCCAAAGCGACCGGGCCTTGCCTTTGTCAACAATCAGGGTAGAAAGTAAATAGCGCTGTAGGTAAATGCCAGCAGATAGACCCGCCGGCCCACCGCCTACAACCAGTACATCGTAAACCTGATCGGTGCGTTGTTCAGCCTGTTGTTTGGATAGTTGCATAGAAGCCTCCCGGCGAATGATGAGTGCTGGATGAGGTAGCAGAGTCGCAAAACTCCACTCACAAGGAACAGCCATGGGCTGTGGAAAGCTATATCGAAGGAAAGTCACGGGAACTAACAGTCTTGGTAAATGAGCATCTTGACTGTTCGTACAGTTAAGACGCTGAGCTCCACAAACGTAAGGTTAAGCGAATGCATTGATGGAAGCAGGTTCGCAGCGATCGCACACTCCCTGCACTGCAACCTCGTATTGTTCTGCCTTCAGACCCGGCCGTAGAGCCGACAAGTTAACCCCCTGGAAGACTTCCCAGGCAATGTCTTCAATCTCGCCGCAGCATCGGCAGCGGAAGTGATGGTGCGGATGAACGTTGGCGTCGTAGCGAGCGACTCCCTCCTCAAGCAGCACTTCTCGCACTAGCCCTACGTTCTGAAGCGCTTGTAGGGCAGTGTAAATGGTGGCCTGAGACGCAATGGGAACGTCCTGATTAATGTCTGTCAATAATTGCTCGGCGGTAGGATGGTCGCCTCGGCCGCACAGGTTGGCATACACCGCAAACCGCTGTGGCGTAACTCGTAGGCCCTTGGCTTTCAGCAATTCAATAATATGGCTCGACTGTTCGTTCATTCCCTTGGCCGTCCGAACTGATAAATCCTTTGCACGCTTATTTCACTAATCATAACACTTCCTTTATAGATATTGCTCTTGATTCTGAATAATTTGTTTCTTTAAGTCAGTATGACTATTGACTAATTCCTAAATCAGAATTATTCTTACTTCTAAGTCCAGTAACGAAACATTGAGAGACCTACCGAGGTAAAAAAATATGGCCGTTATCACCCGTGTACCCAGCGTTGTGTTCAAGACCCGAGTACGGGACGAGTCTATTCCTGGCCCCAACCCCTACCGCTGGCAAGATCTGACCACGGAAGAAATCTTTAGCGGCAAGAAGGTTGTTCTCTTCGCTCTGCCGGGTGCGTTCACTCCTACCTGCTCCTCCAGCCACTTGCCTCGCTACGAAGAACTGTACGAAGAGTTCCAAGCACATGGGGTTGACCAGATCATTTGTTTGTCAGTGAACGATGCTTTCGTGATGTTCCAGTGGGGCAAACAGCAAGGTGCTAAGAATGTATTCTTGCTGCCCGACGGAAACGGTGACTTCACCCGCAGGATGGGTATGCTGGTCGATAAGTCTAACCTGGGCTTTGGGATGCGCTCTTGGCGCTACTCTATGCTCGTCAACGACGGCAACATTGAGAAAATCTTCATTGAAGAAGAGTTCGGCGACAACTGCCCCGTTGATCCGTTCGAAGTTTCGGATGCTGACACCATGCTGGCTTACTTGAAAGGCGTTGAGTCTGCTGGAGTATCTGCTTCTCGTAAAGAGTTTGTTGGCTAATTAGTTTGCTTCGCTTTGAATAAACTCCAATTACCCACGGGTGATTGGAGATTTTGTGTTGGCAAGTGGAGCCAGTTGTTGAGGTTTGCTTTGTTAACCAGGACTTACGCATTCCTGTTAGGTGTGATGTGCGAAGTACACTACATGCAACAAGAACGCGTAAGTCCTATTACAGTGCTTTGCGCTTGAATCAAGCCACGGTTGTTTTGTAAGAGCCGTGCGGAGCGCTGCTCTTACAAAACAACCAGATTTTAAGCGTTGAAAAGCGCTGTTATGACGGCTTATTTGAGAAAATATAAATCTCCCCTGAACTACCGTAGATTATGCTCAACAATACATTCGAGTTAATCTCCAATTGGAGTTCTCTTATGGCGAGCCATAATCTTTACTCGGTGAGGCTTTGAGAATTTTGCCGGATGGCATGGCTCCTACCGTCCCTGTTCACAATGCTGATTCCTGTGAGGTTTTGCTGTCTGTTTTTATGAAGAATCTACGGTTAGGCTATCGGGATAGGTGACTTTTTGGAAAAGGTGGCATAGAATCTGAAGGTAACGGAGTGCAGTTGTCCAGTTGTTCATTGCACCCACCAAATGATGATGGAACTCATTTGCGATCGCCCCCGAACACCCACATACCCCTCTGAGCCAAGCTTCTATTACTTTGCCTATGGCTCCTGCATGTGCCCTGTGGATTTGAAGCGTACGGTTGGTGAGGCCACTCATCCCCATGTCATCGGTCATGCTACGTTGTCCGGTTACCGGCTGGGGTTTTATCGCCGCTCTGCGTTTCGCAACTGTGGTGTATTAGATATCGTGCCTGACCCGACGGCTCAAGTAGAAGGTGTTCTGTATCGCCTGCCCTGGCGCTTTAGCGAACCTCTTGATATTCGGGAGCAGGGTTACCACCATGAGTTCATCACGGTGCAATGCGGTGGCAAGCGATATAACAACGTTCGCACTTACACCGTGACGGAGAAATTGGGAGAGGAACACGCTCCCAATGATTGGTACTTTCAGGTCGTGATGCGAGGAGCGGTGACTTGCGGTTTGCCTGAGCAGTACTGCTGGAAGCTCTACCACCACATGACGGAACTGCAATTACAGGAATTGCGATCGGCTTAATATAACGTCTGCAAATCGTAAAGGCCTCTACACTAGTAGGCTGCGGCCTAAGTTCACAACCTATGTTTTGTGTGGGGTGCGAAGCACCCCACACAAAACATAGGTGATGGATTTCCGCCTCAGCGTACTAGTAGGCTACGGCATAAGTCCGTAACCTATTTGTCTGTGGGGGTGCTTCGCACCCCCACAGACAAATAGGTTATATATTTCCGCCTCAGCGTACTAGCCAAACAAATACCCGGTGTTTTTTAGAAACACCGGGTATTTGTTTGACTTCTCAGCTCATCAACGTGGCTCAGACCGCTGACCAGAAGTGGCAGTTCTCGAAGAATTGCCACTTCTAGTTTTTGCGTATCAGTCAATTAAGCCTTAGATAACAGCGTTTGCTGTTTCTCTGGCAGGGTTGTGTACTCCGACACGACTTTGCGGAAGGTGTCGCCATCCACGGTTTCCTGATCAATCAGCATGTCTACCAGCTTGTCGATCAAGGGGCGGTGGTTGCGAATGATCTGGCGGGCTTGCTGGTAGCAGCGCATCACAATCGATCGCACCTGTTGGTCAATCTTCGTGGCGATCTCCTCGGAGTACTCAGAGCGCACCATCAAGTCACGTCCCAGGAATACCTCACTATTTCCCGATTCCAGGGCGAAGGGACCCAGATCTGACATCCCATAGCGGGTAACCATGCGACGGGCGTAGTCAGCGACCGCTTGCAGGTCGCTGGAGGCCCCCTGAGTTACCTCATCATGGCCGAAGATTTCCTCCTCCGCAGCCCGACCACCCAGGAAGATGGTGATCAGATCTAGCAGACGGGCGCGGGTTTCCAGCCCAAAGTCACTGTCTTCACTGGGGAGGGGCTTAGCAAAGCCACCTACACCACCCGAGCGGGGAATAATCGTCACTTTATCGAGTGGATCGGTATGGGGCAGCAGCGTCATCAGCAGCGCGTGGCCAACTTCGTGATAAGCGGTGAGGCGCTTTTTCTTGCTGTCCATCAACGGGTTCATGGTCATACCGATGGTAACCCGGTCGATCGCATCGTCAATTTCCTGAGTGGCGATCGCATCCTTTCGCCGCCGCGCCGTCAGAATGGCCGCTTCGTTGAGCATATTTGCCAGATCAGCTCCCGAGAAACCAGGAGTACGACGGGCAATCACTTCCAGCGATACTTCCGGCTCCAACTTCTTATTGCGAGCATGAACTTGCAGAATGCCCAGCCGTCCTTTGTAGCTAGGCAGATCCACCATCACCTGCCGGTCAAACCGTCCAGGACGCAGCAAGGCCGAATCCAACACATCTGGTCGGTTTGTTGCCGCAATAATAATGATGCCGGTGTTGCCCTCAAACCCATCCATTTCTGTGAGGAGCTGGTTCAGGGTTTGTTCCCGCTCATCGTTGCCGCCGCCAATGCCGGTGCCCCGCTGACGGCCCACCGCATCAATTTCATCAATGAAAATGATGCAGGGAGCATTTTCCTTTGCTTTACGGAACAGGTCACGGACGCGAGAGGCTCCCACCCCAACAAACATTTCCACAAATTCAGAACCAGAAATGCTAAAGAAGGGAACAGCGGCTTCTCCGGCGATCGCCTTTGCCAACAGGGTTTTACCTGTCCCTGGAGGGCCAACCAGCAGCACGCCTTTCGGAATCTTGGCTCCGATGGCCGTAAACTTCTCAGGCTTTTTCAGGAAGGTCACGACTTCCTGTAATTCTTCCTTCGCTTCTTCGATACCTGCCACATCGTCGAACATTACCCCAGTTTTGGCTTCCATCTGAAAGCGAGCTCGGGATTTGCCGAAATTCATCGCTTGGCCAGAGGCGTTGGCTGAGCGACGCAGGATCATTAATAACCCCAGAATCAGCAGAAATGCAAGTAACGCGTGGCTCAACAACCACGCAACCGCTCCACTATCCGCCGAGGGTTGAGCATCAATCTCGACCCCATTTTTCCGGGCGACTTCAATAATCGGCTGATTATCGCTTTCGTTGGCGAACAACCGGACTTCCTCCGGTTGCTTGGCGTCAGCCCCCTTGAAGTGAACTTGGGCAACGCCGCGCACCTGATCCAGTTCGATCCGCTCGACCTGATCTTCTTGAATAGCTTCAATCAACCCGGTGTAGCCGAGGGGTTCTTTTTGGGTCGGTGTCTGACTCAAGGCTGGGGGGGCGATGAGAATACTTTGTAGAAGCAACCAGATGCCGGTTACAGCTCCTGAGGTCACGGCTGCTTTAGAGGGCGATCGCCGTTTGGACAGCGAATGGGTATGCCCCTGAGTGTCGTTACTCCGTTGAAAAACCCGTTCCTGCTTGTCAGACCTTGTCATAACGCAAATGAGCCTTCTTACTATCCAGCCGGAAATACTAGTTGATGGGTTTCTGCAATACAAACCCAAGATAAGTTCACGCTTGCCGTCAACACGATATGCCTAGTGTAACCTTACCCAATGGGCTATGGCAGGAAAGCAACTAGTGTCGCACTAATAGCGAATGAGCCAGCCCTATCGCTTTTATTAATAGGACTTTACTTCAAGAGTATTGGCTTCAAAACTAACGTTCGGAATAGAGACCTAAATCAGTTTCATTAGACATAGTCGTAATGAGTATGACTTAGTGGTATGATAAAGAGTACATACAACTTAAGAAAGACTTCGAATGCTCGATCTTTGTTGCTGACACTTGCCAAAGATGAGTCATTAACGAACCTTTCTCCGTGTTTTCTAGGCAGATCAGAGCTGATGAGCCGTGCTGAATCGTCATTTCATTGCGGGCTCTGCGGGATAAACTGCCCAGTTTGCAACGCGCATTTTGTTCTCCTAACTCTTGGGTTTTCTTATGGTCAAAATTATTGGCATCGGTGGTAGTTTACGTCCAGATTCTTACAGCCAACGGGCGCTACTCTTAGCGGCGGAGCGGGTTAAAGCTCTGGGAGCTGAAGTGGAAGTATTAGATTTACGGACGATGAATTTGCCTTTCTGTGACGGTGGCGATGATTACAGCGCCTACCCAGATGTGGCTCGCCTGCGACAGATCGTCAAAGCAGCAGATGGCTTAATTCTGGCGACACCGGAGTATCACGGCAGTGTCAGTGGGGTTCTGAAAAACGCTTTAGATCTCCTGAGCTTCGACGAGCTATCCAACAAGGTGACGGGGCTAATCAGTGTGCTGGGAGGCCAATCCAACAGTAATGCGCTGAATGATCTGCGGGTCATTATGCGGTGGGTTCATGGTTGGGTTATCCCTGAGCAGGTGGCGATCGGGCAGGCTTGGAAAGCATTTGACTCCGACGACAACCTGGTGGATGAGAAATTAGCAGAACGCTTGGATGCGTTTGCTAAAAGTCTGGTTGAGAGCACCCAGAAATTAAGAGGCGTTGCCGTCTAGGTTTTACTTAAGCCAGGAAAGGGATGTGGAAGACACCTACCTTCCTGGCTAGTCAACTGCAATCCCCTCTTGTGTTGTCACGATGCGACAGCACCAGAGGGGATTGCTATGTGTGTAATATCATGTCGGGTTAAATGCTTATGATAAGCATTTAACTTTACTTGCTATAAACAGGATTTGAGTAGAGAGATATTGCAGAGTTTTAAGAGTTGGGAATAAAAGTGCTCTGGTACAAAAACACCTAAAGAATTTTTGTCATGTCGGTAACGTTGCCAAAATGCCAATTTTTGTCGGATCAAACTGTTAAAGCTATAGCCGTAATAGGTATTAAAGAAGAGATTTATATTCCTTCATGTTAGAAGGGCTTGTTTCTGACTTTAGATAGATGTTTTCTATTAAGTAAGCTAACAGATCGTTTTGATAGGAACTCTAGTGATTGCATAGAGAAATATCTTTGTAGGTTCCCATTCTGTATAGCTTCTATAGAACCGCTTTGCCTTCATGAGTTTGTAAGTACTATTTAAAAAAGGCTCTGAATTCAAAGAATTCAGAGCCTTTGGTGATTTATGGAGGTCTCTAGAAATCGGCCTTTATGCTTTGGCCGATAGCTTCACCAGAGTTATTTATAGACCAGCATTTATATAGGGTTGCTGGCGGTTTTGATTCGATACTTATAAGATAGCACGGCCTATTTTCAGAACTTGCGGAAACTCACATTTTCTTTAGGGTTCGTTACTTCTATTTACAAAATAAGGGAAGGCACGATTGACAAAATTATCCTACTGTATTTGTGCTTATGAACAACAATCGGAAGGAGTATTTTTACTGAAATGTGTTTATCTTTTCTTTAAAGAAGCATTTAGGAATGCAAATTGAATAAAAGCCTGTTTTTTATGGAAGGAGTAGCTAAGCCACACCTCCTATAAAAAAGGCTTTTATTCTTTACGAGATGCTTCATATTCACGAGCATTTCAGCTGCTACTAACGAGATACTTGCCGTTGAATGCCCCACAGAACCGCAACGCTAACAGCTCCGCTTAATGCACCGAAGCCGAAGCGCGACCATCCGATGAGGATGCTGCTCACCCCGGCGATCGCCAGCACCATCCAGAACGATTGTGTCAATGTCAACATTCGCTCTAGCGCCTGATTCTGTTGTAGTAATTGCTGGGCCAGGTCACCTTTCTGCATGAGCGGTAGCGTTTCTTTAAGAGTGGGCTGGGCACTCTGATATTTTGCTAAATCTAACTGGTAATAAGTGCCCAGCTCGCTATCACGCATAGGGGCCACAGAGTGCAACCCAAATTGTTTGGCATGGGCGATCGCCTCCCGAATCTGCCGTTTGGTGGCGTAGGGCTGAAGCGCTTCAAACACTGATTCTCGGTAGACACCTGTGCGTCCCATGTCCAGAATTCTTTGGCTCAGCTCTAATGTGCTGAGGCGGCGTGAGAGGTCGGTCATAAGCGGTTAGAGAGCGATCGCCATAGTAATTCTGTACCCTATTATGCCGATTTTGACATCTTCTTTCAGCTTGCAGAAATGATCATGTTCTAGACATGTGGATGGAGTGAAAGGGGCACGAAGTGCCCCTTTCACTCCATCCACACATTAGCGGTCTGTTGAGTCAACATGAACTGTGATATAGGCGATCGCCCCCTTCCACCCTACGGTCTGGTTTTGTAGCGATCGCACAAAGGCCTGCTGTACCGTCGTAATTTCCTCATTCGAAAGCGCTTTGGACAGATAATCACAATAGCTTGGGCGTCCTTGCCCCGGTTGAAACCAGCGATCGAGGAGTTCTGAGGTGATACGAAGGTCAGTGGGGCGGATGTCAAGTTGAATGTCGGCTGTGGCGTTGAGGGTTTCAAAGAGCGATCGCCAATCCGCCACATCCCAATGCAAAGTTCCGGCGTTGCCCTGGGTGTAAATGACCTCTTCGGCTTTAACCAGGCGTTTGTGTAATGTGGCTTTTAAGACTTTCGGTCCTAGCAGGTCATACAGACGTTGACCGAGACGCGGCACGGGTTCCGCCAGAATCAGGGAGCCATCCGGTTGCAGGCGTTGAAGGAGGGATTGGGCGATTTCCTCCCGCTCTTGCTCGGCTGACAGGATGTTGCGTCCGAGGATGGCATCAAATTTTAGAGTGGGTGCTTGCTGATCAAGAATTGTCGCTAAATCCAGTAAGGAACTTTCTAAAACGATGGGACGGTTCAGTTCGGGGAGCATACCGGCCTGCTCTTGGAGGGCGATCGCGTCGGTTTGCTGCTGGACCTGAGCGTATACAGAGCCTTCGGGTACTTGCCGCACCGCCTCCCAGGTGAGGAGGCCGCTACTCGCATTTAAGGTCAGAAGAACATGGTGACGTTGAGGTTGTGCCAGGGTGAAGAGGCGATCGCGCACGTCTGCCAGGCGCTCTCCAGTCTGGTCGAGGGTGCGTTGGAGCCAGCGATCGCGCCCTCGATCGGTGGGGCTGAAAGTGAGCACTTCGGGTAAGGCACTACTGCCATCAACGAGAGCGGCCAGTTGTGCTTCTCGCCGCCGTGCCACCTGAATGCGAATTTCATCCTCATAGCCCTGATTGGAGGGCTGATAAAAGACCTGGCCCTGCAAGCTGCCAGGGAGATATTGTTGCTCGACCCAATGATCGCGGTAGGCATGAGGATACAGGTAGCCCTGTCCGTGGCCAAAGCTATGCTTATCCCGGTTGGCATCCCGCAGATGTAGAGGCACATCGTCTTCCCGCTCCTGCTCAACCGCTGCCAGAGCATCGAAAAAGCCCATGACGCTGTTGGATTTGGGACAAGTTGCCAGGTAAAGCGCGGCTTGTGCCAGAGGATAACGTCCCTCAGGCATTCCCACCCGATCAAACGTCTGAGCGCAGGCATTAACGACCACGACTGCGTTGGGGTCAGCTAAACCAACATCCTCTCCCGCCAAAATCAGCATGCGCCGGAAGATGAAGCGTGGATCTTCCCCGGCATAGACCATGCGGGCCAGCCAGTATAATGCAGCATCAGGGTCAGATCCGCGCAGGCTTTTGATGAAAGCGCTGATCGTGTCGAAGTGGGCGTCGCCCTCCTTGTCATAGAGAACGGCCCGTTGCTGAATGGATTCTTCCGCAACGGCGAGGGGAATGGCAACAATACCTTCGGCGTTAGGGGGAGTGGTTTCGACCGCTAATTCCAGCGCATTCAGCAGGGCACGGGCGTCGCCATTGGCAATGTTAATCAAGTGCGCTTGTGCATCAAGGGCAATCTGCACCTTTAGCTGACCGTAGCCCCGTTCACGATCCTGTAAAGCCTGGTGCAAAACCTTTTCCAGGTCGCGATCGCCCAAGGGCTTCAATTGAAAGATGCGCGATCGACTCACCAGAGCTTTATTGACTTCAAAGTACGGATTTTCTGTCGTTGCGCCAATCAGAATAACCGTGCCATTTTCTACCCAGGGTAATAGAGCATCCTGCTGAGCTTTATTAAAGCGGTGCACTTCATCAACGAAAAGGATGGTGCGCTGGTCGTACATCCCGCGCTTTTCCTGGGCAGTGGCGATCGCCTCCCGAATCTCCTTTACCCCCGCCAATACTGCGTTGATGGAAATAAAGTGTGCCCGTGTGGTGTTGGCAATTACCATTGCCAGGGTTGTCTTACCTGTTCCCGGCGGCCCATAGAAAATTAGCGAAGAAATCTGATCGGCTTGAATGGCCCGACGCAGGAGCCGTCCTTCCCCCAAGATGTGATCTTGCCCAATGTACTCATCCAGCACTCGCGGCCGCATTCGCGCGGCTAAGGGCGCTTCTGTCTGGGTTACATGCTGGCGATGCTGCTCAAAAAGCTCCATAAGGGTATGGATAGAACGGGTCTTTCCCCTACTGTAGCGGTATGTAGGAACCCTAAAGGCTTAAAATCCTGGAGAAGGGAATGCGAGCTTAGCTCGCACCCCCTTTGTATGAGAGAAGGCCCAGAAGGGTGTGGCGCTTGCGAAACAGGTGCCACACCCTTCTGGGTTTTATGCTTAATCATGATTACCTACCTACAATCCCGAATTCTGCTGAATAGGGAAGACAACCGTAAAACTTGAGCCCTCACCGGTCTGGGACGATACGAGAATTTTGCCCTGCAATAACTCGACCAACTGCGCCACAACTGCCAGCCCTAAACCTGTTCCCTGATCTTGTACAGAGGCAGGGATGTCACCCACGCGAAAATAGGGTTCAAAGATGTGTTTTTGGTCATCCTGGGTCATGCCGATGCCGCTATCCGTAACCGTAATTGACCAACAGTCATCTTCTAGGGTTTCGCCAGAAACGGTAACGTATCCTTTTTCGGTGTAACGTATCGCATTACTGAGCAAGTTTGTGAGGATCTGCTGTAGGCGTAAGGGATCGGTTTGAATGGCTTGAGGGATGCGATCGCAATCCACCTTTAACTCCAAACCTTTATTGCGAACTAATGGCTCAACAATTTCTAGGACGGCTTGAATTAAATCTGACGGGTTGATCGAAGCGATCTTGAGCTTGATTTGTCCGGCGTTCTGTTGCAGTTGTAGGGTGTCATTAATCAGTCGTAGCAGTAATCGACCACTGCGCAATACCCGCTCAATGCTTTCTAAATGAGCATAGGAATCTTTGGGATGAGGGTTTTGCTGTTGACGCAGAAACAAATCGGCATACCCGATGATGGATGTCAGCGGAGTTTTGAGTTCATGGGCCAGCTTCGACATATTGTCTTGACTGGCGCGTACCAAACGCGTGAGTTCCTGGTTCGTTAACTGTAGCTGTGTTTTGAGTTTTTCTAAATTTTCAATACGACCCTGGGTGTAGCTGTCAAAGCAACGGGCGATCGCTTCATCAACCACCGTGTCAATTAATCGAATGGCCCACAGCACTTCCTTGGGAGATGCCTTAATTAAGTCGTCTTCCAATTCTGAGAAAATGACAGAACGCAACAGTCGGTATTCCCGCGCAATTTCTGCGGGCTCGAATCCCTGCTGAGCTCGGATAACGCCATGTTCTAAGCTGGCCTCATCAATGACTCGAAAATCTTCTAACTTGCCTTCGGCGAGTAGGCTAGCGAGCGACTCCAAAACCCTTGGCAGGCTATCGCGCACCGCGTTAAACGTTAGTTCTTTGGTCGCTTCGATGTCTTGATCCTCGAAAACTGACCTGGTCCACCGTTCAACAATCGTGTCACGCTTTTGATTCAGAATTGTGCTGAAATCCATGCTCATGAGTGTAGGAAACAGGCAGGCTTTTCGTTTGGTGAAAGTATTACGCTATCGCCTGAAGAGGGGCGAGCGCATCTAGTAAAAGGCAGAGGGCCAGTAATATGAGCTCTGGTTGAAGAACCATACTGTGCAATCGTGCGGCGCATTGCACCATGCCACTCTCTCGTACCTCATTGGATCAGAAAACGCTGTATTGAGTCCAATACTCTGAACAGTTTTTCCTGAAACCCTTGATTTTGCGTGCGCTTCGCGCACGCAAAATCAAGGGTTTCAGGAAAACTGTCCGAACTTAAGTAACCTCAATTCGGGATAAGCTCAGGAGCCCATTTTGTCGTGCGCTATGCACACGACAAAATGGGCTTTTTCGAGGGGCGCGCAAGGCGCGCCCCTCGAAAAAGCCCTTAACCCAAACTGAGGTTAAGTAGATAGTTTGTGTGAAGGCCATAACACGCGGAAACCGTGTCAATCCATATCAAAAATTCTTTAATCGAACCATGAGAAAAGATATGAGAGAAGGCAATAAAGGCTGTTGCACATTTTGAAATGCGATCGCACCTCTCTCCCGGCAATGGCAGACTAAGTTCGCCGATTTGCATAACTGAGCAAGCTCTGAACGTTTGGCATTCAGCCTGCTCCCTTTATTGGAGGACTCCTTTATGCCGCGATCGATCTACATGATTGGGATGGGGTTGATGCTGACATTAGCTTACTCCTCCTGGGTCATACTGGGTCAAAACATACCCTTTGGGCAACAGGCTCCTGGTGATAAGGCTGCACCTTCGTTGCGCTCCTTCCAATCAACACAAGAGCTTGGTCGAAACCAACTACCCACCATGATTCGGGTAGAAGATGGTGATACGGTTGTGGTGAGCGATCGCCAACAATCCCTAACGGTGAATCTGGCCTGTGTGGATGCGCCCGAGTTAGGGCAACCAGGTGGGGAAGCAGCACGCGATCGCCTACAAACACTACTGCCATTAGGACAAGCCATACAAATGCGAATGTTGGAGGGCGATCGCTCCACAGGTCCTGCCGCGAGCTGTTTCTGGGGCTTGAACCCGTCGGGGCCCTGCTAGTACACGCTGGAGTTGCTAGCGTCACACCTGAGCTGGCTGAAGATTGTTACGACACCCAAAGCCGCTATTAAGACGTTCTTGTAAATAGGGCTTACACAAGCTCGCTATATCTAACGCATTCTTGTTGTGTATGGTGTGCTTTGCACGTCATACACAACAAGAATGTAGAAGAGCTATTCAAAATTACCTGGAAAGGTCGTCTCTCCCGTACATGCAGCATGTGCTACAACAACCTTAGGAGATTTCTGAGAAACAATATCCCCATTATTTGGAAAAAAGGCGCGGCGAAGCCGCGCCTTTTTCCCAAATAATGGGGAAGTTCTTATCTGGAAATTTCCTTAAAGCAACCCTTGATACTCGACAGGTTAAGCGTTTCTAGGTTTGAAGGTGGAGAGTGTGACGTACCCTCCACCTTCAAACCTAGCTTAGTTTCCTATGAGTGCCGCATTTTGTGCGGCACTCATGGCATCTTTGCAAAGAATGCGAGAAATTAGGCCTGCTGCCAGAGTTCAAGCACTTTGCCAGGCAGGAAGCTTGCAACCTCTTGAACCCGCTCCTGGGAAAGCTCATCCTTCGTCGCCGAGAACACTGCCTTAACCACTTGCTCAACTTCAACCTGAGGAGGTAATCCTGCTTCCTGTTTAATCCGGAACAGGAAAGTCGTATCCCGGATGTGCAGGGCAGGGCGAATGCGGCTGAGGAAGTGAACGATAGGATTGGTATCTTCCCACAGATCCTCTACCTCAGTGGCCAATGGAGTGGCCGTGTAAAGAGTTTTGTCCTTGTCGTTTTCTTGCAAGGGAGAATGCAGTTCCTCTGCAACGTGCTCAACCGCCTCGTTGGTCATCATGTCGCGCATCGTGCGGAACACAACTTCGGTAATATCGCGGGCATCGTACAGATCGGCCAGTCCACCCTGAACCATTACCTTTTCCAGAAAAGATCGATGCTCTTCGGAAGGAAAAGCACGAGAATCTTCAACCTCGGTTGGATCGATTTCTGGAAGAGTATTGTTATAAACCTGATCTGGCATATTTCTTTCTCCCATGCGTTCTACATAAATGGCACGTTGGCTAAACCATTCTTTCGCTCCCAAAGACTCTGAAAGCTAAATGATGAGCTAATTGTGCTGTCAACACAATGCCTGAGTTGAAAAGATTCAACACCAATCTGAGGTTTGAGTTTGCCGCAACCAAAAGTCATAAACCGATGGACGGTGCTACTCAGTCGTTTATGAGATGCTTCTTGAGAAGCGGATCGAATGGACTCACCTGGCGGCTCAGGAAGCCATTGAGATTTTTATATACAAACGACTACATCAGGCGAGTAGGTACAATCAAACATAAACCTGGAATGTTGTATTACCTAAGAAGTTGATGGCACGACGCTCTGGGCTTTATGTTTAATAAAGTCGAATTACTGACAGGAAGTAATGATTATGTGTATATATTTTCAGATATGCAATCATTACTTTGGTAAATTTGCCGACATTGCCCAACAGAATTAGATTTCCAAGTCTTGAAGAATTCCGAGAACTGAACACTTAGGAGGTTTCTGCATAAGAATTTACCCAGAATGTTGGTGCTTTGCTCGCGAAGCGGGCAAAGCACCAACATTCTGGGGGTAATTTCATTACTGGAAATCTCCTTAGGTTTTCCTTATGTAGCCATATTTTGCATATTTCTAAAGCTAAAGCCCAAAAAAATGATTTTTCTGTTTCAAAGCAGCTGACAAATCATCCTTTTGGGTTTTGGTGCTGGATTCTAAGTATCATTAGCTCGGGCAGTTTTTTGAAACCCTTGATTTTGTGTGCGCGAAGCGCACGCAAAATCAAGGGTTTCAAAAAACTGCCCAGAGTATTGAAGTATGGAAGTCCGAAAGTTTTCTTTAAAGGGCGGACTGGAGGTGAAAAAATCTACCTTTCAAGAAGCATTTAACATTTAACAAGTTATATAAAAACGGTGTATATCTTGTCTACCCATCAGTTCGACTCCAGCAATTCTCATTTTGAAATTAGGCCCGAAAACCGCGCGCATTTGGCGCGCGGTTTTCGGGCATCAAAGCCAAGAGTTCACGCCCGTAGGGCGTGAACTCTTGGCTTTGATGCCCATACTGAGAATTGCTGGTTCGACTCAACTAAGGTGATTTCTGGAAAAGAACTTCCCCAAAAGATGGGGATATTCTTTCTCGGAAATCTCTTAAGCATAAGAACTGCCTACTCTTTTGAAGAACAGGACTCATATTTTGTCTCTATCTGGTAACGGCACAATGTAATGCCAAGTGGGGTTAAGTAGCAGACGTAGAATGAAGTCCTATACCCAATTAATCAGAGGCATAGGTTCTGGTTTTGGTGTAGTTGTAAGATGAGCCCCGCTTTTTCTTTAAAACATAAGCGATTATAATCAAAGGCCCCTTTCTAACTTTTTTCAGAGAATAGGTAATTTTACTAGGCTCTGTGCCCCAGATTACGGTTTGGGGGATTTGTCCAGGATATGGGGAATTCTAAAAGAATACGGAATGCATAATCCAGCCATAACATTATGGATGTACAGGAGTTACTGAGTCACTATTCCACAGGTATTCGAGACTTTCGTGAGGTGAGCTTCATTGGAGCTGATCTGAGTGGGAGAGACTTGCGGGACGTCAATTTACGCCGAGTGAATCTGAGCCGCGCAAACTTGCGAGGGGCCAATTTGGTCATGGCCAACCTGCGAGAGGCCAATTTAACGGGGGTAGATCTCCGGGGGGCTATGCTTTCCCAGGCCAACCTGATTGGTGCAGAGCTACATCACGCTAACCTCAGCGAAGCAGATTTGACTGAAACTGGGCTGCGGGGAGCTAAATTAATCAGTGCAACTCTGACCCAGGCGCTCTTGAAAGGGGCAAACATGGCAGAAGCTACCCTCGATCGGGCAGACTTGACGGGAGCTAATTTGAGTGAAGCTTGCCTCAATCGTACCAAATTCATCGGAGCGAATTTAACAGGTGCATCCCTGGAGAATGCTAACCTTTCCAATGCCCTGCTCAACGAGGCAATCCTGGCCTCTGCTAATTTGAGCAATGCCATCTTGCATGGTGCCAGCCTGGAGGAAGCCGACCTGCGAGAGGCTGATTTGAGTCGAGCTCGATTGACCAGTGCCAGCCTGATTAACGTCGACCTGAGCTATGCCAGTGCGCGGGATGCCAATTTTAGCTGGGCATCGTTACGAGGAGCCACTCTCCGGAAAACGAACTTTTATCGGGCACGGTTGAATTGGGCCAACTTGAGTGAAACAGATATGACAGAGGCCTTGTTGCTGAGCGCCCGGATTAATGGAGCCAATTTCCAAAACGCCAATCTTATGGGAGCCTTGATGCCGGATGGCATCGCTCACGAGTAATCTTACGTTAGGGTTTGCAAAAAATTGTGCGTGGCACAAAACACCACTTGCAAGATTGAAACTGGGCTCCCTTGCTACCGCTACAAAGGCAGAAAGGGAGCCTGATTTTTAATACAAGACTATGGTTAACCTGAGTTCGGTTTAAGGGCGTTTTCGAGTGCCGCGCCTTGCACGGCACTCGAAAACGCTCATTTTGGCGTGCGCAAAGCGCACGCCAAAATGAGCACTTCAGCTTATCCCGAACTGAGGTTATGGTTACGTAGCGCTTCTCGCTTTGGTGTATCTAGCATTTTCCGCTCTAAGGTTTGTTCTAAAGGTTGTTTTTTCGTGTGCTTCGCTTACGAAAAACAACCTTTAAGGCATGCCTGAGGCCCGAGAGGGCTGTGGGACGCTATCCCGTATTCCTCTCTCGCACCTCCCTATAGCGCTATGCGTGTTAAGTACGGTAGTGTGGGGCACTTTGTGCCCCACACTACCGTACTTAACGCACTTGTGTACTGCTATAGATTGGAGAAATATAAAAGAAGCTTATCAATAAAAAACGCACAGTACCCCAATTTTGAGTTAGGAATGTCAAGATTGGTAGAGAGAAGCAGCCTTTTGAGTGGCTATGCCTAACCATCCCGGCTCCCTTGCGCAACATTACCACGAGCGTACCAAGTACGCCCCTGATACGGTCGCTAATCATCCCCAACCTGATTGGAACCGACAGCCTATTCCCTTCAAGGAATACAAACTAGGCCCAACTTACGACTTGCGGCCCTACTTGACGACAACCGACGAGGATGATCGCCTTTGGCGGCGGCTCTCTCGGGTACTCTTCCACACCTATGGACTAACTTACAAAACCACGTTAATGAGTGGTGAGGCCGTTTATTTGAGGGCTGCACCGTCTGCTGGGGGCCTGTATCCGGCTGAAATTTATCTCATTTCGCGGGGAACTCCAGACCTGCCCCCCGGACTGTATCACTACCAACCCAAAACTCACTCACTCATCCACTTCTGGGAAGATCGAGTGTGGATGTCTCTTCAGGAAGCGTGTTTCTGGCATCCCTCGCTAGAAAACACGCAGATGGCGTTGATCACTACAGCTATTTTTGCCCGTTCAGCCTGGCGCTATTTCGACCGAGCTTACCGCCGCATCTGCCTCGATAGTGGGCATCTGTTAGGTAATCTTGAGCTGGCTTGTGCTGTGCATGACTACCGTCCTCACCTGATGGGTGGTTTTGTCGATCAAGCTGTGAATCAGTTGTTGTATTTGGAACCGGGTGTGGAGGGAGCGATCGCCGTCATTCCCCTAGCTGACCTGTTGGAGGTGAATCAAAACCTTTCCCCTGCCAAAACTGCATTACCCTCCCCCAAAGAGACGGATTTCCCCGAAATTCCTGATGGGCAGCTCCTGGCTCGCCTGCACCACAGCAGCCAGATTCCTCCAGACGCTGAATTGGTCATCGAAAAACCAGTACCGCTTCCTGTCCCCAGGTCTACGGAGCCTCCAGAACCGGTTCAAGACAAATATAATTTTCCCTTCTGTTTGAAGGTGTCTACGGTCTGTATGCCCATTGAATGGGGGGAAAATCTGACGGGGCTGGAGCAAACGATAATCAAGCGTCGCTCAACCCGCGCCTATACTGGGCAAAATTTAACCCTTAACGAGTTACGCCAATTGCTCGATTTCACCTACCAGCCCGAAAACTCCATAGAGCAAGGGTTAGACCGCGCCCCCGATTACTTTGACCTCAGCCTGATTGAAACCTTCATTGCTATCTCCGGAGTGGATGGTTTGGAGGAAGGCTGCTATTACTACGCTCCTAGAGCGCAGGAGTTGCGCCAGATCCGCTTTAAGAATTTTCGGCGAGAGCTGCATCGGCTTTGTCTGGGGCAGGATCTAGGTCGCGATGCTGCTGCCGTGGTGTTCCATACTGCAGATTTGGCAAAGGCAGTGGAGGTGTATGGCGATCGCGCCTACCGCTATCTCCACCTGGATGCCGGTCATCTAGGCCAGCGCCTTAACCTGGCGGCTATTCGCCTGAATCTTGGGGTGAGTGGGATCGCGGGCTTCTTTGATGACCAGGTCAACGAGGTATTGGGCATCCCGGCTGATGAAGCCGTTATTTATATCACGACCTTAGGCCGACCCAGGCAAGTTTGAGGGGGCATTTAGACCTGTGGATAAGGTGAAAGGGGCAGTTCGTGCCCCTTTCACCTTATCCACAGGTCTAGAACAGTATTCGTCTGAAGCCTCGGGCTATTCAAGAAATTCCAGGACGTTGACTTTGGGAGATTCGAGGGCCTGGTATTTGGCAGCGCGGGTTTCGATCTGGCGGAGTTGCCCCAGGGCGAGCCCGCAAGGACTCCCATATTTTGCTCGAACGCGATCGCTCGCAATGTTTAAAGCGGTGCGCGATCGCTCCACGAAATCAACCAGGTCATATAGGGTACCGGGTTCAAAGTAGTCCTTAATGACCAGGGATGGCGAATAGCAGGTTTCCTGGGTGCCGTCGGGCCATTGGATTTGGAAGTGCATTTCGGGCATAGTTTTTGTAAGAAATGGATAGGGGATGAGTTAATAGGGAGATGGGCTTGGTAGTAGACAGAGTTACTCTGTCGGTTTCCCTGCCCTCGGTTCTAGAGCGTGCTGGAAGGGTTGTTGCGTGGGCCTCGTGTACAAAAAACAACGTCTTAATTCTCGTTTCTACGGCGAAGGCATTGCTGATAGTGGTTAAGGTGAAGTTGGGCAGAGTGCTGCCAGGTGTATTGGGAAAGAATGCTTTGGCTATTTTGGACAAGGGATTGGGTAAGGATTGGGTTTAGGGCCGTGAGCATGGCCTGGGCGATCGCCTCCGGGTCTTCTGGATTGACTAATAATGCTTGGTTGGGCGTGAGGAACTCGGTGAAGGGGTAAGTGTTGGCGGTGATGACGGGGAGGTGGGAGGCGATCGCCTCCAGGGTCACGAGCCCCCAGCCTTCCTTGAGGGAGGGAAAACAGAAGACGTCGGCCAGCCGATACAGGGCAGGAAGGTCGGCTTCGGGAATGTTGCCGGGGAGGAGGAGCGATCGCCCCACGTCGATGTTTAATGCTTGGGCCGTTTGAAAGAAGTGCTCGCGGTAGGACTGGTAGTCAAACAGGGTTGAACCGCCTGCAATGACAAGTTGGGATTTGGGGTAGAGCTGGAGCACTTGGGCAAAAGCTTGCAGCAGGCGAATAGAGTTTTTGCGGGGTTCGATGCCTCCAACGGTGAGGAAGATGGGTGCGCCAACCAGGTCGTAGTAATTTCGCAGGGTAGCTTCTTGTCCAGATGGTACTGGGGAAAAACGGTCTAAATTCACGCCATTTGTAACGCGAGGGGCATCAATTTTGTAGTCGTTTTTGAGGATCTGTTGCCAGCGATCGCTCACACAAAAACAGAGATCAGGTTCATAAATTGAGCGTTCCTGACACTGTTGCAAATATGGGCTTTCATAATCCTCAACGTGATGTATGGTGCGGATAATAGGAACGCTTTGAGGTTTCTCGCGCCATTGCAAGAGAGCATTCGCACTAATGCAATCCTGAGCATGATAAATGTCGTATTCTTGCGCAACGGATTGTAAGCCACTGATCATTTCTTGAATTCTTTGCTGAATCAGCGCATCCATTCCGGTAGGGGCGGCAGCCGTAGGAATCAGGTGGGTCGTGCATTGGGGCGATCGCTCGAACCCACGTCCGTCCTTGTCGAGGGCAAAGACCCCAACCGTATGCCCTAATGCTGTTAATGCGTTAGCAACTTCCAGGGTGTGAACGACACTCCCACGAGGCTTAGTGGCATAGGTGAGCAACGCAATACGCAACAGATCAGAAGCGGACATGGAATGTTGGAGTTGTTGAAACGGTAATGGTGGTAGAGCCAGCTTAAGGAGCTTGCGTTGAAAAACCCATCAGTGGCGTTGCTTTAAAGTCCCAAAATGGTAAGGATTCGTCACCCAATTGGAGTGTTAGAGTGTGCTCGGCTCCCTCATTCTCCAGAGATTTCGTCACCTCCCCAACGACGGCACAAACCAGATTGCGTTTGTGAAAGAGGGACTGGATTTCAGGCACCCTTTCGGGGCGCACACTGAGCAAAAATCCATAACTGGGAAAGCTTAAAAGCCATTGTTCCAGAGAGATACCCGCCGGGCAGGGTACGGCATCTAACTTCAACACAGCACTACACCTGGAGGTTTCCATTAGCATCAAACAAGTGCCCACTAATCCACCCATGCTGATGTCTTTGCCTGCATCGCATAAGCCCTTTTCGGCTAGGGTTGGCAGCAATTCTAGATTCATGCGGAGCGTGAGCGGGTCGACCTGGGTCGCAGCATCCCAGAAAGGATATTTGGAATGAGGTTTGCCGTTAAAGTCGCTAACAAGCAGGAGTGCGTCGCCGGGCTGAGCGTGAAAGCTGGTGATGAGCGATCGCGCCCGTCCCAAAATAGCTACGGAAAGACCATCATAGGGGCTATGCAGATTGGTATGACCGCCCACAACGGGGACGTTAAAGGCACGGGATGCCGCCAGCATTCCCTCCCAAATTGGCTCTGCTTTTTCAGCCGATTGGCTCCATAAGGCATCCACAACTGCGATGGGGCGACCTCCCATAGCGTAGATGTCGCTGACATTGACCAAAACGCTACACCACCCGGCAAACCAGGGCTCAGCATCCACCAGCGTGGGCCACATCCCTTCGGCGGCTAACAGCAAATAACCTTGCCCATCGGGAATGGCAGCACAATCATCGCCTAACAGAATGGGAGTTGCTGTGGAGCTATCGGGCACCCAACGTCCCAAATGGGAAGCGATCGGCTGGATATCCTGCTTGTGCAGAATTCCCAAAGCCTGGCTCAATTCAGCGGCGATCGCCCTCAGCATTACGACACCTTGCGATCTAGAGACAACATGGGGCGAACTTCTGTGCCGGGGGGATAGTGGGCCAGTTCTGCTTCCATCAAATGATGGGGGCGATCGCACACCACAATCTCTTCAAGGGAGCCCCAGTGCAACCGCTGGAAAAAGCGAACATTTTGCATCTGAACCGTGGCGAGGAAGCGATCGCAACCCCAGGTGTTGGCTGTTGTCACGGCTTTGTGGATCAGCCCTTTTCCAATGCGCCCGACCCGCCGATAGTCAGGATGTACGCCCAATCGTCCGCCATACCAGAAGCGGGGTTGTGTCTCATAAATCCGCACGACTCCGACAACTCGTTGGTCATAGGGGGCTTCGTGATCGATGGCAATGATGGGGTAGGCGGTGTTGTCAATTTCGTCCTCATCGTTGCTTGCGAATAAGCCTTGCTCTTCGCAAAAGATGGCTTGTCGTAGGTCGAAATAGGCCTGGATGTCTTCGGGCGATCGCGCTAATTCGAAACTGTAGCGATTTGGGGACATGGGGCTATGGTGCTTGAGGATAAAGGGTAAAGGGTAAAGGTTGGATGTTGGGAACCCTGCTTGGGGGCGCGTCGCCCCCCAAACCCCCCGACTGGGGGAACGGGGCGCCGTCCCCCAGACCCCCTTGCGCTAAGGGGTTATCGGTGGGAGGTGAATGTGGCGCTTCGCATCGGTGGGAGGGGATCAGGTTTATGTGCTGTTGGGGGCGGATTTTTCTTAGTAATTTTTCGTGAGGTTATTGGGTGTTATTTCTCGAAGCTGGAGAGGGCGGAGCAGGCTCCGCATTTGGCGCATCCGGCGTTGATGTCTCCGGAGGACATTTGGGCTTGTTTCAGCAGTGCGCCCACTCGCTGATAGACCGCAAACATAAAATCAGTACTGGGTGCCGGATGGCTTGCCAGAGGGGTTTCGCTAATGGGAACGAAAGGAACAACAAAGGGATAGACACCGAGGGTGATCAGGCGATCGCACATCTCCACCAACGTCTCTAAACTATCTCCCAGACCTGCCAGTAAGTAGGTGCTAACCTGTCCCCGTCCAAACACGTTGACGGCTGCCTCAAATGCATTGAAATAATGGTTCAGTGGCACTTCTGCTTTGCCGGGCATAATGCGGGCACGTACTTCGGGATCGGCGGCTTCCAGATGCATACCCAAACTGTCAATACCTGCCGCTTTCATGCGTTCGAACCAGACAAAGTCATCGGGTGGTTCACATTGAGCCTGGATGGGAAGGTTGACGCGAGCTTTGATGGCGCGAGCGCACTCTGTCAGGTAAGCGGCCCCACGATCGCTGGTATTTGGCGTACCCGTCGTCATAATCATGTGCTTTACCCCATCCAACCGGACGGCCGCTTCGGCGACTTCGGCCAGTTGATCGGGGGTTTTGCGGGCGATAGTGCGGCCTGCATCCAGGGATTTCTCAATCGCGCAGAATTGGCAAACGGTGTCGCTGTTGCGATAGCGCATGCAGGTTTGCAGCACCGTGGTCGCCAACACATCCTGGCTGTGCAGCAAGGCTATTTTCCAGTAGGGAATGCCATCGGCAGTCGTGAGCCCATAAAACTTGGGTTGTTGGGGAAAGGAAATGGGGGCGATCGCCTCGGTTTCCCGTTCCAGAACCACCTGGGAGTCAGCCTTAATTCGTGCCAGGAAGGGAGACTCGCTGGCGGTTTCCGTGTAGATGGGCACCATGATTGTGGTTCCATCGATCATCACCGCCTTATGATCCGATGGCCCGGCTCCCCCTTTTCGCCCTGAGGCTCCTACTGAGGGATCAACCAATCGCAAACCGTGAGACTGCAATTCCGTGATCAGACGTTGCTTATTCATGGGCCAATAGGAAATTAGGGATACTCAGCGTTGTGTCGTCAGCACCCAGGAACGGATTACAGATTTTCAGAAGCTCAAAACTTAGAAATCAGCGTGTAGCATCCGATTCCACAGAGTTAGACAAAGGCATATTGAGCGCAGGAGATTCTTCAAGGGCTGGGATAGCCCCGGCGGGAATAGCTGTTGTTGCTTGCATGACATTCCAGGCGCTTTGATTTACCTGCAACTTGAGCAGATCGGGGCGTGAGTAGTGACCCACCGAATCCATCATGCGCTTGCGTTTGGTGATTAAGGAGAAGTCAAGCGTGGCGATCGCCATCCCTTCCCCTTCGGTAATGGGGGCCGACAAGGGCACCCCTTCCGGGCTGATGATGGCGGTGTAACAGCCACCGCTCAAAACTTTCTGCAATTTTTCATCGGGGGTGATCTGTTGCTTTTGCTCGGGTGTGAGCCACCCCGTTGCATTGACTACAAAGCAACCTGACTCAAGCGCATGGTGACGCATGGTGACTTCGATCTGGTCGCCAAAGATTTGGCCGACCATCGAACCTGGAAATTGCCCACAATGAATTTGTTCGTGCTGTGCCATTAACGCATAGCGGGCCAGGGGGTTGTAGTGCTCCCAGCAGGCGAGAGCCCCCAACCGACCAACCGCAGTATCCAGTACCGCTAAGCCAGCCCCATCGCCCTGACCCCACACCATGCGCTCATGGTAGGTAGGGGTGATTTTGCGCCGCTTCATCAACAGGGAACCATCCGCGTCGAAGATCAACTGCGTGTTATACAGCGATCCTCCGTCACGCTCGTTCACCCCTAACACAACCACCATGGCGTAGGAGCGCGCTGCCCGGCTGACCGCGTCCACCACAGGACCCGGTACCGTCACCGCCTCCTCATACAGCCGCATATGCTCGGCCCCCATCAAAACAGGGGGTTGTACAAAGGAGAAATAGGGATAGTAGGGAATGAAGGTTTCAGGAAAAACCGCCAGTTGCACGCCTTCCTTGGCAGCCTGGGCGATCGCCTCCAAGACCTTTTCCGTTGTCCCTTCCCGACTATACAACACCGGACTCAACTGTACGGCTGCGGCTCGAATGGTTTTGGAATAATCCAACATAAGTTCGTGTGTGAGAAGCGAGGATGAGTTCGGCATCACAAAGACACCGCAACACGAAACGGGTGTTTAACGGTCTGCTAGGGCAAATTACGTTTGTCTGGCTCTAAACCAGGGTTTTAATCTTTTGGGTAAACGATAGGTTGCCCAGTCTTAACAATGAACTTCGTGGGTAAGGGCGAATAGCCATTCGCCCCTACAGGTGTTGATTAGAGCGTCCAGGTATCAATAATCAGTGCGCCATCCTTGCGGTGCATGAGCACCAAGTCCAGCACATCCAGGGGATTGATGGGCCGAATTCCGGGAATGAGCGACGGTTCACCATGACCATAGAGTGCTTGCAGGGCAAAGCGGCAGGCGTAAACCTTGCCACCCTCTTCCATAACTTTTACCAACTGGTTGTTGAAATTCTGGTGGCCTGGAAATGCCGCATCGCCCAGCTTGGGGAAACCCCGTTGTACCCCCAGAGTTACCCCTGGCCCATAGAGCAACACCGAAGTTTCGAACCCTTTGCGGATCAGACGCGTGGCTTGCAGCAGATTCACGAACCCAATCGAACCCTCGAACGCAACGGTGTGGAACGTTACCAGGGCTTTTTCACCCGGCTCAGCTTGAACATCAGGAAATACTTTCTCTTCGTAATCAACGAAAAAGTCACCTGTCTGGTGGGCAGGAGTGGTTACTTCAGGCATGGAGGGAAGTCCTTAAATATCGAGAACGAGCAAGCAGAAAACTGTGGAGTGTTTGAAGGAGATTCATGAACCACATTTAGTCAGCACCTTACGGGGGGTGAAAGGTTGTCCCTGTATCTGCTTTTACAAAATCGTTAGATCTGGCTGTATCGATAGGGGATCATTCTATTGCAATGGAATGATGGAGTGATTTGTGCGATCGCCCCTATCGAAAGTGCCAGGTTTCTTACCTCAGGTCTGTAGTGATCATGCCTTAACGTAACCTGAGTTCGGGTTAAGGGCGTTTTCGAGTGCCGCGCAACGCGCGGCACTCGAAAACGCCCATTTTGGCGTGCGCTTTGCGCACGCCAAAATGAGCACTTCAGCTTATCCCGAACTGAGGTTAACGTATGAATGGGATGTAGTGGAAGGGGCGCTTCGTGCCCCTTCCACTACATCCCATTCATACGTTTAAAGCACTACCTACTATTCAAATCAATAGGTAAATCGACAAAAACTTTGTGATAACGCTTGAGTCAACCTGCCCTACCTATAAATACCGCTAAACCTCCACGTTCTGTAACGCAAAGTACAAGGCTGCACGGAATCAGCCCTTAAGGTGCAAACACAGCACTCCCAAGCAAACATTCCTGAGGTTGCGATACATGCGGTCACACTATCCGGTTGTCATTGTGGGCGGTGGGCAGGCAGGTTTATCGATGAGCTACTGCCTGAAAGAGCGCGGCATCGAGCATCTTGTCTTTGAGAAGTATCAAATTGCCCATTCCTGGCGCTCGAAACGTTGGGATTCCTTCTGCCTCGTAACACCCAACTGGCAATGTCAACTGCCGGGTTTTCCCTACACGGGAGATGACCCCCAAGGCTTTATGGGACGGGATGCGATCGTCGAGTACATCGTGAACTATGCCCGCTCTTTTGAGCCGCCCATTCGTGAAGGTGTGGAAGTCACCCGTCTGCGGCAGGGCGAAGCGGGTGGCTTTGAAATCGACACCTCCATTGGTGACTACACCGCAGATCATGTCGTGATCGCGACAGGTGGGTATCATAATCCCCGAATTCCAGCGATCGCCGAACGCTTCCCTGATTCCATGACTCAACTGCACTCATCCCAATACAAAAATCCTGAATCCTTACCAGAAGGTGCGGTATTGGTGGTGGGCACAGGGCAGTCAGGTTGCCAGATCGCGGAGGACTTGCATCGGGCTGGACGGCAAGTGCATTTATGTGTGGGGAGTGCGCCGCGATCGCCTCGTACCTATCGGGGTAAAGATGTGGTGGATTGGTTGGATCAGATGGGTTACTACGATTTGCCTGTAGATGAACACCCCCAAAAAGACGGTGTACGCGCCCGTACCAATCATTACGTCTCTGGCCGCGATGGGGGCAAAGAAATTGATCTGCGCCAGTTCGCTACCGAAGGAATGCAGCTTCATGGTCGCCTACTGCGAATTCAAAATAACCAATTGGAGTTTGGCGACGATCTGAAGACCAATCTCGATCAGGCTGATGGTGTCGCCGAGAGCATCAAGCGCACCATCGATACCTTCATCGAGAAGCACCACATTGAAGCGCCTACTGAGCCGCCCTATGTGCCCCTGTGGGAACCGACGGAAGGGGAAGAAGCGATCGCACTCCCCGTCACCGAAATCAGTACGGTCATTTGGGCCACAGGCTATCATATGGACTTTCGGTGGATTGAACTGCCTGTTTTTGATGGCAAGGGTTACCCAGCGCACAATCGGGGTATTACTCCCTTGCGTGGCCTCTATTTTTTGGGCTTGCCCTGGCTCTATACCTGGGGCTCGGGTCGCTTCTCAGGTATCGCCCGCGATGCCCACTACCTGGTAGATTGTATTGCTTCGCGCCATCAAGTTACCCCTGTTGTGATGCAAACGGTCAATGAGGTTGCCATCGGCTCATAGCTTAGCCTAAAGGCTTTCAGCCTTTAAGGTTGGGTGAATGCTGGGCTGGAATGATGGCCTTAACTACATCTAGAAAACGCTGAATGGTAGGAGAGACTTGTTCCTTCTGCCAGATGAGGGCGATCGCCGCCTGAGGGGTTTCCTCTTGTAACGGGCGGTATATGACTCCCGTACGTTTCAAATTTTCCAGAGATAAGGGGACAATTGCTACCCCAATCTCTGCTGCTACCAGGCTGACAATAGTTTGCATCTGAATGGCTTCCTGAACCACACGCGGGCTGAAGTCGGCCCGCTGGCAGAGGCTGATAATCTGGTCGTAAAGGCCGGGGGCGAGGGGGCGGGGGAACAGGATGAAGGGTTCTGAGGCGAGCGATCGCAACGGTACCATGGCTTCCGCAGCCAGAGGGTGGTGGGCAGGCAGGGCTACCGCTAAATCCTCCTGAAAAACGGTCATACTGGCGAACTGCTCGTCCGTCATGGGGGGGCGAACGAAGCCGACATCTAACCGTCCTGCTCGCAAACGGGTGAGTTGCTGGTCGCTGGTCAACTCCTGCAACTCCAACGTTACATCAGGGGCCTGAGTGCGGAAGCTTTGCAAGATCTCGGGCAACACGTTGTAGGCTGCCGAACTGACAAAGCCAATGCTCAATTGTCCAATTTCACCCCGGCTGGCCTGTTGCCCTTTCTGAATGGCCAGATCTAGCTGCTGAAAAATCTTGCGGCATTCCTTGAAAAAAATCTGTCCCGCCTCTGTCAACTCGACCCGACGTCGGGTGCGATGGAAGAGGTCAAACCCCAGTTCTGTTTCTAACTGACGAATCTGCTGGCTGAGCGGGGGCTGCGCCATGTGGAGGCGTTCGGCTGCACGGCCAAAGTGCAGCTCTTCGGCAACGGCCATGAAATAGCGCAGATGCCTGAGTTCAATCACAACGGCTCCTCACGAGGAATGAACCGTTGGCAGTTGGGCCTGGAGAATTGCGAGCTGCTGCTGAAGCTCGGCAATTTGCTTTTGCATGTCTTTGATCGTCTGTTGCGTTTCGGGGAGCCGACTGCTGAGAACAGAGCTGCGTAGCCAGGTTTGGTGGGGTATGGCAGGATGCCCGGATACAACACTGCCCGGTTCCGTGTTGCTGATGATGACCGATCGCATGGTGGCTCGGGTGCCTCGGCCCACAACCACGCGGTTGCTGATGGCAACCTGTCCTCCTAAAACGACCTCGTCTTCGATTTTGACACCACCGGCGATCGCCGCTAACGCCGGAATGATACAGTCTTTGCCGACCTTCACATCGTGGCCAATTTGATTCAGGTTGTCTAGCTTGGTGCGGGCTCCCACGCGGGTTTCTCCTACAGCGGGGCGATCGACGGCTGCATTGCAGCCCACCTCCACTTCATCCTCGAGAATCGTGCGGCCTGATTGTTCCATCTTGAACCAGGTACCATCCCCACGCGGCACAAAACCAAATCCTTCGGAGCCGATCGCGGCACCGCTGTGAATGACACAATCACGCCCAATCTGCGTTTGCTCATGGATGACGCAGTTGGCATGGAGGATGGTGCGATCGCCAATCACCACGTCAGGATAGATCACCACATTGGGATGAATGCATACCCCATCCCCAATGACGACATCGGGCTGAATGACGACATAAGCCCCAATGGAAACGTCACGTCCCAGTTTTACAGAAGGGTCGATGATAGCCGTGGGATGAATGCCTGGAGCTGGTTGGAAGGGTTTGTAGAAGAGGGCGATCGCCTCCGCAAACAGCAGCCGTGGGTTGCGCGAGCCTATCCACACGACCTCGTGGGCCAGGGCTTGCTGCTGCATCTCCCGATCCATCGGTAAGATGAGCCCCTGGGCAATGGTAGTTTTCAGGAAGGTCTTGTACTTACGGCTTTCGATGTAGCTCAGGGTGCCTGCCACGGGGCTTTCGATGGCTGACACGCCGCTAATTTCAGGGTTCAGGTCGGGGCGCTCATCGAGACTGCTGCCATCGACCGCCCCAAGTTGTTGGACGACCTCACTAAATTTCATTCCATCGCTCCCACGGGCAAAGTATTGTCATCATACTCATATAGCGCTACGCGCTCAGAAGCGGAAGTTTATTTTTGAACAGCCACACTTCGCATAGCTGTTCAAAAATGAACTTTTCTGATCAGGAGTGACACAAGTCCGCTAGGTGCGAGTATTGCTGCGAGATATCTGAAGTTTGGACTAAATCTGCCTGCCGAATTGCGAAACGCCCTCACAGAGGGCGTTTCGCAATTCGGCAGGATTTCGGATTTCGTAAGCTAAAAAGCTGGCGTAGCCAGCTTTTTAGCTTACGAAATCCCATTTGCTCCAAACTCCAGCACGAAGGAGTAGCGCACTGTGCGGCCCTTGATCCCGGATCCAACACGTCAGGTTTTGCTACCGCATTACAGTGGCAAAATTTGGGTTTCGGTTTGGGGTGCAGAATATGGGGGCCGCGATAGTCGTTCGCGCTCAACAGGCCGGTAACGTTGGCAATTGAATCGTAAACTCTGTGCCCTCCTTCAGAGAGGAGTGAAATGTTAACTGTCCATGGTGCTGTTCTTCAATGATGCGGCGGCTCGTGACAAGACCCAGCCCGAGCCCCTGCCCAGCGGCTTTGGTGGTGAAGAAAGGTTCGAAAATGCGCTCTTGGCGATCGGGGGTAATGCCAATGCCATTGTCGTGAATGCGGATCACGATGTGATCAGACAAGTCAGTGGGGACAACGGAGGTGGTGATGGTAATCCTTGGGGAGGCAAAGGTTGCGCTTTGGCTTTGCCATTTCTCGGCGATCGCATCAACCGCGTTACTCAAGATATTAAATAACACCTGAGCAATTTGCTCAGGGTAACAATTGATTGAGGGGAGCTCGCCATAACACTTTTGAATGTCAATATTAAGTCCGTCTTTTCCGTTGCCTAATCGGTGCTCCAGAAGAATCAATGTACTCTCAATATCCTCATTCACATCAATCGTTTTAATGGTGGCTTCATCAAGGTGCGTGAAGTTTTTGAGTGCCTGAGTAACGCGATGAATCCGCTGGGCCCCATGCTTAATCGATGTCAGCACTTTGTGGGTATCATTCAGCATAAAGGGCAAATCAATCTGCTTCTTAAAGTCCTCTACTTCAGGAATCGGCGTTGCAGTATTGCGTTCATAAATCTCCAGTAATGTTGCCATGTGATCAAAGTATTGACGCGCTGGATCAACGTTACAGGCTACGAAACTGAGTGGATTGTTGACCTGATGCACAACTCCGGCTACCACCCGTTTGAGGGTGGTCATCTTTTCCTGTTGAATCAGATTTTCTTGAGCGCGTTTCAAGCTATCTAAAGCGGCTTGCAATTGCAAATTCTGCTGCTCTAGATTTTTCTGAAGTTCGCTAATGGTTAATTGGGTTTGAACCCGCGCTAACACTTCTTCTAATTGAAATGGCTTGGTGATGTAATCGGCACCGCCCATTTGGAAGGCTTTAAATTTATCCGTTACATCGCTAATTGCACTCAGAAATATAATGGGAACCGCTTGCGTGTCTGGATTCTTTTTCAGGTGTTGACAGAGGTCGTAACCACTCATGTCACCTAAGTTGATGTCTAACAGGATCAAGTCTGGAACGAGAGCAGCGATCGCCACCTGGGCCATACGACCACTGGTTGCCTTACGCACCGAGTAGCCATTACTCACGAGAAATGTTGATAGAAACCGAAGATTATCTGGCAAGTCATCCACGATTAAAATATCTCTTTTTTCGCCCTTAACCATTTCCATGACCTGCAATTTCAAATTTTCAAAATCTCGGTTTCCAGTCTCTAAAGCTGTCACATCCATAGCAAATGCGTAGAATCCTATCGATGGGGTGGCGAAATCCAAATGGCTCAAGGTTTGCTCAAATCCAAGACTTTTTTAGTTACAGCAGCAATCTGCTCAAATTCAAACTCTTGAATGAGGTAATTTAATGTTTGTGCGAGCACCCGACGATCTGCAGGAATGTCAGCTAGGAGTTCAGAGATCCAAAGGTCGTTACCTTGTGTTGCAGCCTGATGTAAGGCTTGCACCCAATTGGGTGGCATTGACTCTAGAAGTGATGGCTCTAAACGTAGGGTTGTGGGGGTGTTCGGTAATGACGACGCTGATATTAGGTCTTGAGCTTCATAGAGATATTGGACGGGTACATAACTGGCGATTTTTTCAAAAATTCGGTTGCTCTTAAACGGCTTGGTTACGATGTCGTTGCAGCCCGAGGCGATCGCCTCCTGCTGCTGATCTTCAAAGGCGCTGGCCGTCACTGCAATAATGGGGGTTAAGCGAGTAACCCCCATAGCCTGTTCAATTTCACGAATACACCGGGTCGCATCGTACCCATTCATCCCCGGCATTTGAATATCCATCAGAATTAAATCGGGTTTCCAGGACTGCCAGAGAGCGATCGCCGCTTTTCCATCCTCCACTTCCTGGATCTCAAATCCGGGTAAACTCAACATTTTTACCAGTAATAGACGGTTGACTGGATGATCTTCGACGATCAGAATTCGGCGTGTTGGTTCGTCGCTTGCCAATCCCTTAACCTGCCCCTGAATCGTGACGGGTAAGGGCAGGGGGAGCACGTCCGACAGGCCAGCCTGAATCGCCAGGGTAAACTTACTTCCCTGGCCTAATTCACTTTCGACTGTAATATTTCCTCCCATTAACTGGGCGTAACGCTGGCTGATGGCTAACCCTAATCCCGTCCCTTCCATCGCATTGAGGCCCGTCTGGGTTTGAAAGAACGGCTTAAACAGATGGGGAATTTCGTCGGTAGCAATGCCAGGGCCATCGTCTTCTACCTCAAATACGAGCTGGCAACGCGTTGAGTGAGAGCCGGGGGAGGGCCTAATTGGCAGCTTTTGCACTCGCAGGCTGATGTTGCCCTGGGACGGTGTAAATTTCACGGCATTTCCCAACAGGTTGATCAGGATTTGATTCAGCTTGTTGCGATCAGTCGTAATCAAATGGGGCAAATTGGGTGTCCAGGAAAAAGATAGATTGAGTCCCTTTGTCGCGGCCCGTACCTGCATCATGGACTGCAACGTGTCCAGGATGTGCATCAAGCTAAAACTTTCCTCGTGAAGCGGGATTTCCCCGGCCTCAATCTTCGATATTTCCAACACATCATTGATCAGTGACAGCAGATGCTCGCCACTGCGGCCAATGGTTTCGAGCTGATGAAGGTGCTTCTCGGGTAGCTCTGAGTTGCGACAGAGCAGTTGGGTCAGGCCCAAAATGACGTTCAAGGGAGTCCGTAGTTCATGGCTAACAGTAGCGAGAAATGCCCCTTTGGCTCGGCTGGCGCGATCGGCTTCCTCCTTGGCAACTTTCAATTCTTCGGCCTGCTGCTGGATTTGAGTAAACAACTCTGCTTGCTGCACAGCTACCCCTAACTGGTTGCCGATGCGTACCATCACTTGAATTTCGGAGGAAAGCCAGTGGCGAGGTTGGTTATTTTGATAAGCTGCTAGAAGCCCCCAGAGTTGATTGCGGCAGAAGATGGGAACTGTTATGTAAGCCCGAGCCTGTAAAACAGCCAGTAGCCTTAGATAGCAAGGCTCAAACCCAACTTCAGAAACGTCGGAAACACAGCGATAGTTGTTGGGCTCTTGATAAATACCACCCTGGGTTTCTTTGAAGTAGGTGTCATCCCGCAGCAGCTCCTGTTCTTCCAGATGTTTAGCGATGCAGGCGGGCTGATCTACTGTGTGCTCCAAACTCGAGTCTTTGAGAGTGCTAGAGCGTAGAACAGGACGCCATTCTGGTCCGACAGATTCAGCGATGACCTCACCACTCCAGTCTGGGGTGAAGCGGTAAATGAGGGTGCGATCGCACTCCATTGCCTGCCGCAACTCGTCGGTAGTAGCCTGAAAAATAGAGTCCAAATCGAGGCTCTGGCGCATTCGTTGTAACACCAGAGCCATCGTATGCTCCTGTTTTGCCATTTGCTGGAGATTGATCTGAATGGCAGTGCGTTCGCGTATTTCCGCTTCAAGGGCTGCGTTGGCCTGGACTAGAGCCGCAGTGCGTTCTTCTACACGGCTCTCTAAGAGAGCTTCAGCACGCTTGCGCTCGGTAATTTGTGTTTCTAATTCCTCGTTAATGCGCTGCAATTCCTCAGGGCTCTTGAGAGAGAGAAACTGAGGAAGCAATTCCACCAGGGACAACGCGGTGTAGCCTGAAACGATAGCTGTCATTGCCTTCTCGATGCCGGATATCCAATAGACGGGATACCACAGCGTCCAAATATCAATTAGATGCCCAGTTCCACAGAGCAAGATAAACAAGCTGAATAGAATGAACACCTTTGAAAAAGGAATATCCTGGCGCTGGCGGACGAAGTAAATGAGCAGGATGGGGATCGAAAAGTAGGCGATCGCCGTCAACCCATCACTCAAAATATGCAGCCCTACAAGAGGGGTTTGCCAGAGGTAACAATGACCATGGGGAACGTAGGCATTCGGGGAGAAAACGTGCTTGAGGAGTTCCAGCATGAGGGCCTTCGAACAAATCCTTCAACGGATAGAGCAAGATGTAGTTGCAGTTTCATCGAGAAGACGTCCCCATAGCCGTCTCAGCTTGACAGCGCCAAGCTGAGGGACAGAAAAATCTATACTCCATCTAGGCTAAATTTTTCTGTCCCGACATCTAGACGTAGATAGAGGACAATCTAACTTCCTTTAGAAAAAGCGTCCACGTGCACAACAGAAGCTGGGCTATAGCCCACTAAAAATTAAGTACAAAGAACTTAAATAGGGATAGCCAAAAAGGGTTGTACTGTACCTTTGCAGTAGTGCTCAGATTCCGTAAGGAGCCCCAAGCAAATGTTAAAAAACGAACGTCAGCAAAACTGATTCCAACTTAATCTATTATTACAATTCTAAGTTTCGTCTATATTCCACTTTACGGTCTATTTACAAAATAGATTTTTATGTGTAGCGGACACAAGATATATCAGTAGATGGTTTATAACCAGTCGTTCGAATGCTGCTCTAAAATCCTTGACTTTATATAACGTTTTTGGGTCGGGCAAGGTAAGAATTGTTCAGTACGTCATCTACCAAAAGTAGCAACTTTAGAAGAGCTTTTTAGATGTCGTCACACTACATTAGTCTGCCAGATATGGAGCCTTTATACCATCCTGCATAGCCGATGAAATCCGCTAACTATGACACAACTTTACGCCATCTAAGAGTTCGATTGGCGAACTGAGACTAGGGTATGGGTAGTGCCCAATACGTGTGGATGGGGTGTGAGAAAGGGAACATTTCGTGTCCCTTTCTCACACCCCATCCACACGTTTGAAATATGACTTTTTTGTATGCAGAGCACCTTAGGACGGGAGAGAACCCTTCTCAAAACTGGAAGTTTCTCGTTCAATAGATTTACCGCTGCAACGGAAAAAACTATGGCTTTGAGAAGGGTTTTCATTTCTTGACCTGTACTTGGGCCAAGCACATAAAAAACAATCCTTTCAAAGAGTTTCCAAGCTCGCTCTAATTGAGAAACTTGAGAGCGTGAAGCGATCCCAACTCGTCACTACCGAGGCATGCGTTGCAGAAACGCAGCACATTCCACATGAGTCGTTTGTGGGAAGAAATCGGCAGGCTGGACACGAGTAAGTTGATAGAGTCCATCCGTGCACAGCACTTTCAGATCGCGGGCTAAGGTAGAAGGGTTGCAACTGACATAGGCGATGCGTTCGGGCTGCAAACGACGTAATGTCTCCAGGACGGCACTATCGCAGCCTTTGCGCGGAGGATCTAGCAGCACAATGTCGGGTTTCACATCCAGGGTTGGCAAAAGCTTTTCTACGGCTCCCACATGGAATGTGACGTTACTGATGTTGTTAGCTTCCGCATTAAGGCGAGCCTGGTCAATGGCTTCGGGTTGAATTTCGAGGGCGATCGCCTCCCCCACCTTCTGAGCGATCGGCAAGGTCATCGTGCCAATTCCACAGTAAGCATCTACGACCCGTTCTGTTCCCTGTAGTTGCAACTCATCCATCACTACCTGCACCAGAGCCTCCGCCTGCTCGGTATTCACTTGAAAGAAGGTCGTTGGATGCACCCGGAAGGTTAACCCTGAGAAGGTCTCATTCAAATAGGGCTGCCCCTCGATGAGGCGGGTTTCTGGGCCAAAAATTGCATTGGTCCGGCGAGGATTGACGTTGAGCAGTATCCCTACCAGGTTGGGATATCGATCGCGCCAGGCAGCCGCCTGTTCAGCTAAACCGGGCAGGCGATCGTCTTTGGCGACCAGGGTGAGCAGCATCTCTCCGGTGCGCCGTCCAATGCGAAGTCCCAGGTGGCGCAGCGTACCCTGGTGTTTGTCCTCGTCGTAAACACTCCAGCCCCGTTCTTGAAGATCCTGCTTCACCTCTGCCAATAGTGGATCCAGCCGATTATCTTGAATAGGGCATTGGTTCAGATTGACGATGTGATGGCTGCCCTTCCGGTAGTAGCCTGCCTGAAAGTGCCCTTGAGTAGAAAGGCCCAGGGGATACGTTGCCTTGTTACGGTAATTCAGGTCGGCATCACGATCGGGCGGCAGTGGGAGCAGCGGGTTCACGGGAGGATTGGAAAATCCACCAATGCGTTCTAGATCCTGAATGATTTGAGTCCGCTTGGTCTCCTGCTGGAAGGCATAGTCGATGTGTTGCCACTGGCAGCCGCCACACTTGTCGGCCACAATGCAGCGGGGGCGAATGCGATGGGGCGACTCTTCCAGCAATTCGTGCAGTTTGCCATGGGCAAAGGTGGGTTTGACGTGGACCAGGCGGGTTTGGATGCGATCGCCTACCACCGTCTCAGGCACAAATACCACACGATTTTCCCAACGACCTACCCCGGCTCCATCATGGTTGAGGCCGGTAATTGTGATTTCCAGGAGCGAGCCCTGCTGCCATAGGTCAGGGCTATCCGCTTTTATAAAGGAATGTTGCGATTCCATAATACTTTTCTTATAGGCCCTCAAGTCGTTAAAATACAGGACGATATTGAATTGCCGCTCTCAAATCATCGCCTTAATTATGAGTGTAGTTAGCCAGGTTATTCTCAGCGCCGATGACGAACTTCGCTACCCCAGCAGCGGAGAACTGAAAAACATTGCAGACTTCTTTAAGACAGGCGAACAGCGCACGCGGATCGCCTCGACGCTGGCTGATAACGAAAAGAAAATTGTTCAAGAAGCTAGCAAGCAACTGTGGCAGAAACGCCCTGACTTTATCGCCCCTGGTGGTAACGCCTACGGTGACAAGCAGCGTAACCAGTGCCTCCGCGACTTTGGCTGGTACCTGCGCCTGGTAACCTATGGCGTGCTGTCGGGTGACAAGGAGCCCATCGAAAGCATTGGTCTAGTGGGTGTCCGTGAGATGTACAACTCTCTCGGTGTACCCGTTCCTGGCATGGCAGAAGCAATTCGCTGCCTCAAGAAGGCGTCCCTGTCTCTGCTCGCTGATAGTGATGCAGAAGCAGCAGCGCCCTACTTCGATTTCATCATTCAAGCGATGTCGTAAGGCTCAATCTCCAATTTTTCATGAGTCCTTTCGATCCTAGCTATTCTCAACGAAAGTTGAGTCCCTATAAAACCCAAATATAGAGAGTGCGCGGTACTGTGTGCCGCGCACTCTCTATTTCAGCCCATAGTTCTATAAATTTCAGGACTTACGCAAGTCCGCTATATCTAGAGCATTTAAGTTGTAGGGGGGGACAAAGCACCCCACCTACAACTTCAATGCGTAAGTCCTGAATTCTTTAAGAACATCTGTTCCTTCTAGCGGTAAAATTCGGGCATGATACAACCACAATGACCCAGAAAAGGTTCTTTGAAGGGAGTCCCTTCAATTGGGCCGGGCCGATGTATACCCGGGCAACGGTGACAAAAGCATCAGTGAGTCAATTTGTTGAGGAGACGGAGTTATGCGCTTAGGAAAAGTCGTCAAATCTAACTCCCATTGTGACTATGTGGTGCAAGTCGATGATGTCTGGGATATGAACGATGCTCCCCAGCCTGATGACTACGGCTTTGGCACCTTCGTTAAGCTGATTGACCCCAGCGGCCGCCTGTGGGCTGTCGGTTTAATCTATAACTCTCAACTATTCAACCCAGCTTTTCTTACTAACGGGCCACGACTGTCCAGCGAGCCGGATCCCATTTTTACCCCTGACCTCATTCGTGAGACGCGAACCCTCCTGGGAGTGGTGCTGGTGGGCTGGATGGAGCCCCGAGGAAGTACTGAATGCGGGGCGCATGGTATTCCTCGGGTAATCGTTCCCATCGATACACCCGTTTGTGCCATGACCGCTGATGAAGTGCATCGCTTCCACTGCTGTGAGGATGGTCGCCCACAGTTTTCCTATTTCAGCCATCTGCTGCGTTGTGGTGGCTTATTTGCTTCTTCTCTGGCACAACAGGTTGTTAAAGAATTAGTTGATAGTAATCTTTTTTCCGGGGCAGACCAGCGGGCCTTGGAAATTCTGGTTAGAGAAATGTCCTGGAAAAATACGTTGGGTGCGATTCGCTAAGTTTTTGTAGAGAGAGCAGCAAAGCCTTTCTCTCGGTTGTTATTGCCCGGTTAGGACATGAGACGCGATTGAAGGCATTGCCTTCAATCGCGTCTCATGTCCTAACCGGGCTAAGGCTATCAGAAAACATGGTTTGAGCTCGCAGCCTCTACGGAAACCCAAAATTCCTCTAAGAATGGGTTTGACCCACTATGCCCATAACAAGAACGCAATATATAACGGACTTGCGTTCTACCGCCAAAAAAAATCCGACAGGTCTCAAAGAGGCTGCCGGAGAGTTGTGTGTTCCCTGTTGATGACTCGGCTAGAGTTGAGTCTCTTTAAGTATGCCGATGTGTGGACCGACCCAACAGGATCTAGATCATGTTTCTTGGTGATCTTGATCACAGCTATTTTTCAGTTAGTATCAAAACGTGAAGTTTTGCAGCTATGCCCGGTGGGGGTATGAAAGCCTACGGTTTGGTGTGATTGCTCTCTAGCGGTGTAGGGCCGAATTTTGGCAAAATGCCAGGCGGTCTAAAAAAATTCTGCCGCCTCGAGAACTTCCTGGATAGAGGCTACCAAAAAATGGCAAAAAGCCAGGGGGGACTTCTCCCTTCAGGCCAGCGATCGCCCGACCATACACTTTTCCCCACACCTCATCCTGGGATAGCCAGATAGACTGAGCATTGCCGCCGAGGAGCCGCTGTCCTACCTGGCTGTGCTCGTAGTGCAGCCAACCCAATTGCTCACAAAAGCTCTGCCAGGTTTCCAGGGGCGATCGCCCCCCAGGTTGCTGCTGCCAAATTTGCAGCTGTACTCCAAATCCCAAATGGCCTTCGCTATACGTGAGCCACAACTGATCGAGGGTTTGTAAATCGGTGCAGGGTAACTCAGCTAACTCCTGGAAGGTAAGGAAACTCCCATCAGCACGGCCCATAGCCTGAAGCATAAGGCGGCAGGTCTCCGCATCGGCCCGGTGCCACTGAGCCTGTTCCAGCAGACCCTGTAGACCCGAGTAGTCGATGCCAACGTCGGAGGGTAGGGTTTGGGGTAGGGGAGATTGGGGTGCGATCGCCCGCGCTTTGACCATTCGCTCCAGATCGGCCATTACTTCAGCCGCAGACCCATAGCGTTGGGTTAGAGGACGGGCAATCATCTTATCCAAAATTTGAGCCAGAGCTGGATCCACAGTCTGGGGTGCCTGCTCAGCCCACACCCAGCGGTCTTCCCCATAGGAAAAAAGACCGAAGGGGTCAGTTCCCGTCAGCAGATGCACACAGGTTACTCCCAGGCTGTAGAGGTCGCTGGCAAACACAGGTCGTCCACCCATCTGTTCTGGGGCCACAAACCCGGCACTGCCAATGGCCGTTGCAGTTCGAGCCAGGGCCGTTGCGGTTGCAACCTTGGCCGCCCCAAAGTCTACCAGCACAAGACCCGCTGGGCCACCTGCTGTCGCCATTCTCCGATACAAAATATTTTCGGGTTTAATATCCCGATGGATCACTTGCCGCTGATGAATAAAATCCAGCACCGGCAGGAGCCCTCGTAAAATTTGCACAATCTTGCCGGGCTCTAACGGCCCCTTGGCTTTCAGGACGGCCCCTAGCGTTGGCCCATCAATAAATTCCTGAATCAGATACTGCTGCCCATCCTCCTCAACGTGTGCCAGCAGATCAGGGATATGGGGATGCTGCCCCAGCCCCCCCAATCGCAGAGCCTCCTGGGAAAAAAGTTGAGAGGCTTTGCTGCGGGTTGCTGTATCTTGCGTGCCGGGGAAAAATTGCTTAATGACGCAGGGCGATTGTCCTTTCTTGTGGGTAGCGATCGCCAAAAACGTCCGACCAAATCCACCTTGTCCCAGAGGTTTCAAGGCCCGATACTGCCCCCGTAGCACTAATGGCTTGCCACATCCCAGACAAAATTGAGCATCATCTGGATTGTGAAACGTCGTGCAGTGGGGGTTAAGGCAACAGGTCATGGAAGTATTTTGCCCAGGCGCGGCAGGCAAGGTAGCTCTAGTATTCCCTTCCCGATGGGCTAACCGTCTTTGGTTGAGAAATAATTTGTGGAAAGAGAAGAATGCGGGCGGTCTATATCGATCCTCTATAGCGCTGTGCAAGTGCGTTAAGTACAGAAACGGTGGTGTGGGGCATGAAGTGCCCCACACCACCGTACTTAATCAACGGGCACAGTGCTATATCTCCTGACTTCCCCTTCTGCTATCGCTAATCCGCTAGATTACACCTTTTTCAAAAGGTATATAGTGGGCGATCGCCACAATTGCGCCCCCCGATAGAAAGCCCAACAACATCTGCTCAACCCTTCGACCCTCACATGTCAGGCGATCGCTATAGGATAAAAAGATGAGTGCTTCCATAGAAGCAAGCTGTTGAATTCAGTGGCCTATCCCCTTTAGAATTCACAGATCGAGCGGTAGACCGTTTTAGAAGGAAGAGAACGCGTGACGCAGGCTGGTTCGGATTGGTTGAGTCATGACAACCCAGCAGATTGGGCCTGGCCCTTCTGGTTTACGGTGCCTATTTATCCCTATGGCCGCCGTCGCACCCTCCGGACGGAAGTAGTGCCAGATACTATCTGGACGTTTGACCAGGTACAGGGCATTTTTTATGTGACCGTGCCCATCCGCATGACGGTGGTACGGCTGGAGGCCGGTGGTTTACTCGTCTATGCTCCGGTCGCCCCTACCCGCGAATGTATTCGCTGGATGCGGGAGCTGGAAGCCCGTTATGGAGCCGTTAAATACATCCTGCTGCCCACCGTCTCAGGGATTGAGCACAAGGCTTTTGTAGGGCCATTTGCGCGTTGTTTCCCCACGGCTCAGGTGTACGTCGCGCCTCACCAGTGGAGTTATCCGGTGAATCTGCCCTTGAGCTGGTTAGGATTGCCGGGAAACCGCACCCAACGCCTGCCAGAAGATCCCAGCCAGGTGCCCTTTGCTGATGAGTTTGATTACGAGATTTTGGGGCCGATTTCGTTAGGGTTAGGGCCGTTTGAAGAGGTGGTGCTATTCCATCGGCGATCGCACACTCTCCTCGTAACGGATACCGTCGTCTCTGTACCGGATCACCCCCCTGCCATTACCCAGCTCGATCCCTATCCACTGCTCTTCCATGCTCGGGATGCAGCAGATGAGCCCGTTCAAGACACGCCAACGAACCGTTTAAAGGGATGGCAGCGAATTGCGTTGTTCTCCTTCTACTTCCGGCCCAGCGCACTGAAGACCGTGCCGTTGGGGGAGACGTTGCGGGATTCCTGGCGGGTGGGCGATCGCTCTCGCAGAGCCTACTTTGGGCTCTACCCCTTCCGTTGGAAGACGGGCTGGCAGCAGTCCTACGAGGCATTGCGGGGGAATGGGCGCTTGTTTGTCGCCCCCATTTTGCAAACGCTCATTCTCAATCGGGCTCCCCGACAAACGCTAGATTGGGTGCAGCGAGTAGCGCGGTGGAACTTTAACCGGATTATTCCCTGCCATTTGGATGCTCCCATAGAGACGGGGCCTGAACAGTTTTGTGCAGCCTTTGGGTTTTTGGAACCCCAGGGAAGCCGAGGCGAGCGATTGCCAGATGTGGATTTTGAGTTACTCCGAGAGCTGGATACCGTCCTGCATAAGCGGGGCATTACGCCACCTGCGGTGTTGGAGTGAAATCCAAAGCCTTCTATATCCCTATGCACGTTGACTAAGTACCGTGATGCGGGGCACTTCGTCCCCGCATCACCGCTGCTGTACTTAACGCATTTGCACAGCGCTATATCGCTATATTTTGCTTTGAATGAGAGCGGAACTTATGAGTGTGATGAAAGGGATGTGGAGTGCCCTTTCACCACATCCCATCCACAGGTCTAAATGACTCGATACTGGAGCCGCAGGGTGGCCCAGCGGTTGACATCCAGAGCATAAGCATCTTCAGGGGAACGAGGGCTGCTGAGGTCTTGCAGAATGGCTTGAACTCGGCTCAGAGAGGTTTGGACGGCTGTATTGTTTCCTTCGGTCTCCTGCTGGCTCTGAATAAGGGCTGTGGTTTGAGGGAAGGGGTTGCGGCTGGCGATCAGGAATAGATCCACCAGGCCGCTGTTGAGAGGGGTAATGGGAAGGGAACGGGATGTGCCGGGGGCGATCGCCACCATCGGTGCATCCGCTACGGTGTCGGGTAGTAGGGCGATGCTCAGGGGTCGGTTCATCTGCGGCAGGGTGACCCAGAGTAAGTAGAGGGGAACCTGGCCCAGGTTTTGGACGCGGCATTGCAGAGCCGTGCCAGATGCCACGGTGGGGAGTGCCAGCCCTAGCGAGGGTGGCCTATCTGACGCCGCAGAGGGGGTACTGAGTTGGGCGATCGCCTGTGAGTTCGTCTCCGTCGGTTCCAGCGTTGCTCGCAGGGCCAGACGAGACGTGGTGGCATTTTCCGTCAGGCTGAGGTATTTCATCGCCAGCAGCCGGGGCAATTTGGCGGTCAGCCGAGTCACAGCCGTTTTGACCGCTTCATCTGCGGTGGCGATGGTGCCCGGTACGGCTAAACGGGGGGGATAAAACAATCCATAACTTTTGGGCAAAGCTGGGGTCGCCGATATGTCGCTGGAAGCCGTCAGGGTGGTAGCTTTTACCTTGCCAAACAGTAAGTCGGCGGTTTGCTCGCCAGCCGCGACTACCGTTACCTTGGCAGCCGCAAAGGCACTGGTGGCATCGACGCGTTCAATCCGCTCCAGGGATGGGTCCAGTGCAATGGTCAGCCCCAGATTGCGGGAAATGAGCCGCATGGATTCTCGAACTGGTTGGCCGACTAGTTCCGGAGTGTTGATCGGGGTGGGATCTAGAACATCGGCTTTCAGAAGGAGCCCGGTGCGCGATCGCCCCACCAGGGGTACGGCTTGCTCTCCGCTTCCCGCTAGAAGAACGGAGCCTTCTCCATAGCACTCCAGCACACGGGGCGGTACTCCTCCTAACCACACCTCGACACTACCATCGGTGCCCTGTTCCCACACGGCCCCTTGGCTTTCGGGTAAAGCAGGAGGGAGGGAATAAATGCTCTCCACCGATGATCCCGCTTCCAGTACCGGAGTTTGCAGGTTGTCAACGGTTTGGTGGATACGGCTGACCAGGGAAGGAAAGAAAATTTGAATGGTTTTCGGTGGGGTAGCTTCCCACAGGTATTGGGTCAGGGCGTAGGTTAGTAGGCCTGCGCTGAAGCCGCTCCACTGGCCTTCCAGGGCGGGTTGCCCGGTTTCGGCTGCTCCTAGATACAGGCCAGGAATGGTTTGGTTAATCGTTTTGGTGGCGGCTTTTGCCAGCTGCTCCTGAAGTTCTTGTTCAGCAGGGTTGAGGCGACCGCTGGGGGTGCTGGGGCGCGATCGCACTCGAAAATTACCCTGCAAAGGTGTACTGCGTTGAAGAAACGCTGCATCAATGACGGTCGTGACCTGCTGGGTAGGAAGCGATCGCAACAGCGCCCGCAGAGTTGCCAACCGTACATCATTGAAGGTGGGATGGTCTTCTGTTGGCAACGTGCCATCAATGGGCACGAGCGTTTGAAAAGTCAGGTTGGTTTCCAGGGAGCGCACCTGGCTACCCAAACCACTGAAGTGAAACAGTACCCGCTCGTTGGGCTGCGCTGCCATCAGGTGGGCCTGAAATGCATCTTCAATGCTCCGACGGGTGGCAGCTTCGTCAGTCAGGGTGAGAATATCCGTGGCTGCAAAACCAAACCGATGAATCAGCAGCTCTCGTTGCAATTCCACATCGGTGATGCATCCGGCCAGGGCCGTTCCTTTAATAGGAGCAAAGTCGCATACCGATTCGGGGTATTGATTAATACCAATCAGAAGGGCGCGTTGACGGCGGGTAGGTTCTGCCAGGGCTTGCTGATAGCGATCGCCCAGGGCAAAGAAACTCGACTGGCTGAGGCCCAACGTGGCGATCGCCCAGCCTGTGCGTTGTAAAAATGCCCGTCGCGTCAGTGCCATGCCCATCTGCCCTGCGGTGTGCGAAGCAGGCGAAAACGGCGGTAAGGGAAGCCGCTTTTTCCTTGCCCTGCTTCTATTTCACCACCAAATTGTAGGGAATGTGCTAGACCTGCTGGTGATTTTTACAGAATTTCGATCAGGATTGAGGGTATAAAGCTTTAGGTTCTATGCCCTCAATCCTGATCGAAATGATTACTGCTTGTTTTACCCTGAGTTCGGGCTAAGGCTTTTTCGAGGGGCACACCTCAGCAATTCTCATTTTGAAATCAGGCCCGAAAACCGCGCGCCTTCGGCGCGCGGTTTTCGGGCCTCAAAGCCAAGAGTTCACGCCCGTAGGGCGTGAACTCTTGGCTTTGAGGCCCATACTGAGAATTGCTGGGCACACCTTGTGTGTCCCTCGAAAAAGTCCCTTTTGGTGTGTAGTTTGCGCCCGCCAAAAGGGACACTTGGGCTTGTCTCGAATTGAGGTTGGTTTACTTGGGAGAAATCACCATAACAACCCCAGCCATGATGAAGCCCAATCCGACGATACGCAGGGTCGGTAGGGGTTCTTTGAAGATGAAGTAGCCCAGTAAGACTGAAAACACATAGCTTAGAGCAACAGCAGGCCCTACAACGCTGAGCTTGACTCGGGTCAAAACTAAAATGTAAGCAATAGATGCCAGCCCGTAACAGGCCAGTCCCGTGACCAGCTCAGGAGTGGTAGCAATTTTCAGAATTTGCTCCACAGCGTTACTGACTTCAGCTTTTCCTAACTTCAGAGCCCCTAATTTCAGGAAAAACTGGCCCGCTACTCCAATCAAGATTGAGGTTAACAACAGCAACAATTCTTGTAGCGACACAGGCACCTCCTCTTAGATCCCCATTAGTGTACGGTATCCGCACCGCCTTCACAGTCATTTTCGTCAGAACAAACGAGTACCTGACCATACTGGCCTTGACCGGTGAAATGTAGCGGGCTTCGTCGGCCACATCCTATCGGCCACAATTGGTGTGCTGAAATATTGGGGTTAGAAGTTGTTTTTTCGTATGCAAAGCACATAAAAAATAACCCCTCCAATCAGCTTTAAAATACGCCCTTGTATTCGCAATACTCTGGACAGATCTTCTCAGGCTCCGTGCTCTCTGTAGGTTCGTTGTACACAAAATCAAGGGTTTCGAAGCGGTTGTTGAATAAACGAGCTCAACAATCAGTTCAAAGAAATAATTTTTCTACCCTTTAGGTACGAACCATGACAGCTGAAAAATCGTTCTAGAGTAGTCGGAGTTCCCCATGTGCTACGAAAGTGAACTTAATAAAGAGGGAATTTTCTGGACGCTGAGTTTGGTTTGGGTGTAGAACCGAACAAGGTTATTCCTTCGCGCTAGTTAAGATTGAAGAAACATACTCCCGTTAGGAGTTTCTACAACCTGCTGATTGAATGATGTTTATGACTGGCACTGTTAAATCTCTCTACACTCAAGAGCAGATCGCCGTCTGGTTACAAGGGCTGCTGGCGATCGCCTGGGCCGATGGTCATTTTGATCCTGAAGAACAAGACCTGATCACAAGCCTCAATGAGCTGGAGCCAGCCCCGAAAGTTACCCTTGACTCAGCCACTACCCTTTCCCCTCAGGAAGTAGCTGCTGTCATTGGGCAGGATCGGACGATGGCCGAAAACTTTCTACGAACTGCTGTGATGGTGGCGATCGTGGATGGGGTGTATTCTGAGCCCGAGGATGTGTTGCTGCACCAATATTGCACACTACTACAACTTGACGAAACCATTCTGGAATCCCTACGGGCAACCCTTTACCCGGCAAAAACTGCTACGGCAACTTCTGTCGCTTCCTTTTCAGCGGATGCCGATGAACATCACTACCGCCCAGTTTTAAAGCCTGTGCAACAGTGGCTAGATGAACTGGAAATCCACGATCCCCGCCTGGCTCGCTTCCTGTGCAAACTGATTCCGCCCCAATGTCCCTTTGAGCGGGATGTGGTGCTTTTTGGCCGCAAGCTTGTTCACATTCCCCCTATGTGTAAGCTCAACCCTCTTTATGAGCAACTGGTAGGGCTGCGGTTTAGAGCGCTATCCTACTTAGCGGATGATTGTGGGGAGGATGTGACTCCGTATTGTTAAAGCAAAGGGCGCAAGCCGATTTAACGAACACTGCATCGCCCGATTCGCGCAAACAAAAACACCCAGCAATGCAGTAACTTTGTTGCCCACATGCCCCCTACACAGGCGAACCCTGCGGGCCACCCACCCCAGGAAAACCCCAGCGGAAAACACCCTGAGGGTAATGCCAGAGAGGGGCTTAGCTTCGAATATTCCAACCACTGCCCATGTTGTCGCCAGCCGACACGATCGCCAAAAGCCTGCCAGACCGCATGATCGTGATCCGTCGGAGGGGGGCCGTCCGGGATTCCGCCACAATCCAAATAGATCTGTCGCTGTACGCTAAACCCAAACCGTCCCTGGCTGTAGTGTGTCCAAAGTCCGTCAATTGTGCTCAAATCCTGACAGGGAAAGTTCTGTAGCTCCTTGGGCCGAACAAAGTCGTCTTCCTTGCGACCGACCGCTTGCAGCATGCGCCAGTTGGTTTCCCAGTCTGCCTCTTTCCATTTTCCCGCTTCTAGCAATTCCTTCAGTTTTTGGTAATCGATCCCGCACTCTGAGGCTAGCTGATTCACATTAAATGCAGGGGTTTTTGGTTGAACGGCGGGGAATGTGGGCGATCGCTCCCCTCGGCCTGCTTGTACTAGCCTCCCGGCGGGGACTGAATTTGGTAGTGATTGAGCCGCAGGAGTGGCTTTCACCAGCGAGGGTGCTTTTTGCCGGGTTGTCTTCGTATGTTGCAGTAATTCTCGCAGGGCATGCTGGGCTGAGGGATAACGATCCTTCACGAGGCTTTGAGTCATTCTGTCTAACACTGCAGCGAGCCCAGGGCTAATCTGACGCCCACCGAGAAACTGCCGCCAGATCAAAATTCCCTCCATCGGGTCATACAGTTCAGAAGGCTTGACCTGGGTCAGGAGATGCAGGCACATCACCCCCAAGCTATAGAGATCGCTGGCAAAAACCGCTTTGCCATAAATTTGTTCAGGGGCTGCATACCCTGTGCTACCAATTGTGGTGCCTGTTTCCCCCATCAGTGTAATAGTCGCTGCCTTCGCAGCCCCAAAATCAATCAACACCAGGCGTTTATCACTGCTGCGCCGAATCACATTTTCAGGTTTGATGTCTCGGTGGATAATATTCTGGCTGTGGATGAACTGAAGAACTGGTAGCAAATTAAGCAAAACCGATCGAATTTGCGTCTCGTCGAAGGGTTTACCTAGACGCGTGAGCAGGTCGGCCAACGTTCGCCCTTCAATGAATTGCTGCACCAAATAATGGCTGTTATTTGCCTCAAAAGCCTCAAATAACGTGGGGATCTGTGGGTGCTGATCCAACTGTAAAAGCCGCTCAGATTCTTGCTCAAACAGGCGGAGCGCTTTTTCTAAATTGCTACCACCCTTACGCAGGCTGGTATTGGGAATGAACTGCTTAACCACAACGATGGTGTTGCCCCGGTAGGTGTCATTGACCAAATAGGTACGCCCAAATCCACCTTGGCCAAGGGTGCGATCGCACTGATACCGCCCTCTCAACAGAAAAGGCATACCGCATCGATAGCAAAAATTTGCCCCGACGGGGTTCTCGGTTTGACAATGCGGGTTGAGGCAATGCAACGTGTTCATAGTTCTATCATGACAGGTCAAGCTAATTGGCCATACCCGTCGATGTTGAGAGGTTGTTGTTCCGTAAGTTCTACTTCCGAAACACCCCGTTCAAGGGGTGCATTCCACTTTTGCAACGTTGGAAACCCACTTTTGTAAGTGAAGCGGGCAACGCCCGCTTCACTTACAAAAGTGGGATGCCCCCCCGTTAAAGTGCGTCAAAATCGGGAATGGTGCCTAGTTTGCGAATGGTTACTTTCACATCCATGCCCAGATAATCTTCGGTATTGCCAAACCAGGAGCCGGCCAGGGGAATGACCTGAGCAGGATGGCGGGCGATCGCCACACGAATCAAGTCATAGCCTGCGGTAATACGGTTCGTCGGGTCATAGGCTCGCCATCCTGCCCCCGGAAGATAAACCTGGAGCCAAGCATGGGTTGCTCCTGACCCGGTCATCCCGACCTCGCCACCATCCAGTGCAGCATCATAGAGATAGCCGCTAACGAAGCGACAGGCAAAACCCAGGCGTCGGAGTGATTCAATCATCAGCCAGGCATAATCTCGGCAGGTGCCTGATTTCAACCGCAGCGTTTCGCTAGGGGATTGTGTGCCCTCTACCTCACGGGTCTGGTAGGTCAAGGTTTCGTTAATCGCGTCCATCATGCGTTGCAAGACATCGAGGGTATCGTCTTGATCGCCTGCAACGAAGCTTTTGGACCAGGCGGCCAAGCTACCATCCGGGTCTTCAGCATGGGGACGCATGAATGCCGAGAGATCCACCCATTCATCAGGGGTGTATTGAACGGGTACTTCTTCGGCACGGGTTTCGAGAGGGAAGTCGTCGATCGCCCGAATCCCATGGTGCTCTCCTCGAACTCGGCAGGTAACCTGCAATTCTGTGGCAGGTTCGCTAAATTCCAGCACGGCTACATTGTTAGACAACGTATCCATTAACCACCGGGTTTTGGCAGGAATATTCGTTTCCAGGGAATAGCTTAACGTTCGTCCCGCGTAACCTAAACTTGGCAGAAAAATAGCACGGTGTTCACCAAAGGTTACTGGATTGGCATAGCGATACGTCGTGATGTGTTCAAGATCATAAATGACAGCCATAATTCATAGGGGCAACGGGATTATCAATACTCTAAACTCAGATTTTGTACCGAACCCAGAACCATTGTTTTTTGTCGCGAAGCAATGAAAAAATAATGGTTCTGGGTTCGGTTTTAGAAAGTTGCAAGATGTGAGTAGCTGACTGAGGATGCTGTAACCTCAACAGTAAACGATGGCCTAATCCCTTACTGTTATGGCAAATAAATCTTTAGGGCTCAGTTCGGAACTTCATGAATATCTCCTCTCCGTTTCCTTAAAGGAGGCGGATGTTTTGCAGCAGTTGCGGCAGGAGACGGCACAGCATCCTCAGCAGATGATGCAGGTGACGCCTGACGAGGGGCAGTTCCTTGGGTTTTTAGTGCGGTTGTTAGGGGTTCGCAAAGCCTTGGAAATTGGCGTATTTACAGGGTACAGCTCTCTATCGGTAGCCCTGGCTCTGCCGGACGATGGTCAGCTGATTGCTTGTGATGTGAGTGAGGAGTTTACGGCGATCGCCCGTCGCTACTGGGAAAAAGCAAACGTTTCCCATAAAATCGACCTGCGTATTGCGCCTGCCCTCGACACTCTGGATACCCTTCTAGCCGAGGGAGCCGCTGGCACCTTTGACTTTGTCTTTATTGATGCCGATAAGCTGAATTATTGGAATTACTTTGAGCGATCGATTCAGCTCGTGCGATCGGGTGGGGTAATTGCTGTGGATAATGTCCTCTGGTCAGGTCAAGTCATCGAGCCCAGTAACCATGAACCTAGCACTGAGGCAATTCGCACCTTCAACCAAAAACTGTATCAGGATAATCGTGTGACGGTTTGCATGTTGCCTGTTTCTGATGGCATTACCCTGGCTATGAAGCACTGATGAGAATGCCTTATCTCAATCCCTGATAACTCTTACCGCATTAAATAGGATATCAGGAATAGCAAACTCGGATTTGTGACCCCAATTCGAAATAAGCTTAACTGCCTTTTTTGGTGTGCGGAGATCGCACATCAAAAAGGCCTTAACCCGAGCTTAGGTTTTGTGGATTACAAAGTGTCAAAACTTTCAATTTGTGTTGTGGGTGGGGTGCGAAGCACCCCACCCACAACACAAATTGAAAGTTTTGGAACAGTGACTGTATGCCAAAAGATGGCAATGGGTCTGACTCAAGTAGTATGTGATGATTTTGACGCGGCTTTAGAATTGCCTTAAAAGATGTCAGTATAGGGGTTCCTTGTATGAAGAAGCTCATTGGTTTACTCATGGCTGTAGGCCTGGTTGCCATTCTGGGAGCCTGCGAAGCGAATGATGTCGATCCTGATGAGTCTCCTGTCGTACCTCCAGCAGAATCCCCTATTCCTTAAGTCTTTGTCCTTCTTATCTCCATAGGGTTACGTCCAGACCGCTGTACTTTGCTTTGGAGTACAGCTTTTTTATCGAACTTCTTTAACCGCTTACTAAAGAACAAAACCTCTATAGCGCTGTGCGGGTTGATTAAGTACGGTGGTGTGGGGCACGAAGTCCCCCACACCACCGTACTTAACGCACTTACACATTGCTATAAAACTCAAATTTTTCGTTGTTGGGGCGAAGCTCCAATAACAAAAAAATTGGGTTTTGGAGGTAGTTTTAACCTCAATTCGGGATAAGCTCAAAAGCCCTTAACCCGAACTCAGGTTAGTTTTATTTTTTTGTCTGCTATTAAGGTTCGGCCTACACGATCTACGTTCGCGTTAAGGGCTTTCTTGTGTTCCACGCGTACAACAATAGGCATAGGCAAAACTTAAAGACCGAGGCCCTATTTACTTCATCTTGCGTTTCAGTTCCTCTAATTCGTCGTCAGTTTCCCACTTCTGGAAAGCTTGCTCGAGAGGATCGGCACTGCTGGGTGAGGGGGAGAACCCTTGATTCCATCCGATAGTTTGCCATTGTTGCTCAGACTGCTGGAACGCTTGAGTTGAGCGGTTGGCATAGGCCTCTGCTACCTTGGTTTTGATCTCTTGGCGCTTGACCTGGATTTGCTTCTGAAGCTCAATAGCCTGCTGAATACGCTGCTTAACACCCTCCATTCGGCCCCAGAATTGATTACCCTGGCGCAGAAGGGCGGCTTCTCGTTCCTCAGCAGGTTTAAGCAGGTCAACCCGATTAGCATTACGCGCTTTTTCTACACGCTCATGCCAGCGCTGCACTTCCTGGGCTGTGTTGAGGATTTCCGTTTGCAGTTGTCTTTCCTTCAAGCGCAAATCTGCCAGCAGACGAATCACTTCATCCTCCTGGCTACGAAGCTTGTCCTCCAGAGCTTCCAGTTCCAGATGGGGATTCTCCCGCAGAAACTCGTCCAAGCGCTCCTCCAAAAAGGTGCTGAAGTCTTCAAACAGGCCCATAGAGTTTCCTCGCGGTGGTATCGTCTCTGGAAAGTCTGATTCTTCGTAGAAAATCTACTAAAAATCTAGCTTACCCCATTAGAACTGTTGCCCAGTGTAGACCGATCGCACTTCCCCATTTCGGCGGATAATTGCCTCTTGCCCATTCACGGAAACCAGACTCCATCCACTCGTCCCGATCATTTCTCCCAGGCCAATGCGTTGGGTCGTGCCGTTAATGGTGAAGAGAGCGGCTGAGCGATCGCCCAAATTCAACACGCCCACCAGCGAATGGCTGGGAGCCCCTGCAATGTTGGGTACCGCACTGCTGCTGGGGCTGGGAGCTGTTGGAGCCGCTGCTACAACCGATGGGGCCGCCACTGGAGCCGTTGGAGCTGTCGGGGCGATGGGGGCAACCGTCACCCTTTGCGGGGGAGGAGAAACAGACGGCGTCACCGCAGCCGGCGAATTCCCTGGAGGGTTCTGATACACCGGAACGTAAACACGATCTAATACGGTCGGAGGTGTGGGTGTCGTGTTACCACCGGCCACTGCCACATCAGGTAGGGCGCTGGGGCTGTTCGACGCAACGGTCGCGTTTTCCTTCGCCAGGTCGGCTTTGCGATTGATCACATCCAGCGATCGCGACATATAAGTCAAAAACTCGCGATCGCCCTCGGATACCGTCGCTGTGGCTGCGGCCTGCACAGGGGTTGTCGATACGACCCTGGGAGACTCCTTCCAGAAAATCTGCGCCACTAACCACAACCCCCCGGTCAACAGCACTGAGATGCTAGCCAGGGTTAACAGCAGTTGATCAAAAGACTTTTGGGTAACTTTCGGTTCTGCCGTGGAGGGCTCCAGGGTCGCGAGGTCGCCTCCTTCGGTGGCGATCGCAGCCAGGTCATCTACATCCAGGTCTTCCAACTCCTGGATTGCGGTTTCTTCAGGCGGAGCAGGTTTGGCGACCAGCAATGAGGGAATTAAATTATTGGCTAGAGACGACAGCGGATTGCTGGGTTTTGGTGGCGGTGGCGGGGCTACATCATGGGGGAGGCTACCTTCCCGCAAGATCCGCTCTACGTCTTCAAATACGTCATCCATCACCGCATCGGCGGATTCATCCATCACCGTATCGGCTTCGGGTATGGGCTCTAGAAATTGAGCCTGTAGAGGGTCTACCACGGCCATGGCGGAAGGATCCAGGATGGGTTTCTGGGTGTTGACCTCGTGAGACATAGGTATCACCAACTCGCGTGAGCTATTGCTTCAAAGGAATCGAACAGTGGGATTTGACTCCCAAATTATGGCGCTTGACTGCTGAAATTTCCAGGAAATTTCTCGAAAGAGACACCCTTTGGTGTCCTACATCCTAGCAGCAACCTCCTCCATTCGGTTCGCTCCTCAAAATTATTCATGTCGTTATAGCGCTGTGTACGTTGATTAAGTACAGCGGTGTGGGGCACGAAGTGTCTCACACCGCCGTTGCTGTACTTCAGCGCTACGCCTCTCCCATCTACTGGATTTAATCGCTATATCAGGCTAAACGCTGGATTAAATGTTCACCTACCCGCAGTGCGTTCGCCATCACGGTGAGCCCTGGGCTCACGGCTGTGTTGGATGGGAAGAAGCTGCTATCGACCACATAAAGGTTGTCCACTTCATGGGTACGGCAGTTTAAATCCAGGACTGATTTTGCTGGATCTTCACCAAAGCGGCAGGTACCGCACTGGTGAGCGACGATAGGTATGGGCATATCGCTACGAGGGTGAGTGCTGCGATTAAAGAGTTGGGGTTGGGCAGTTTCCACTTGTCTCAAGATATCCACCCAGCGGTATACAAGGCGATCGTGGGCTTCCTCATTGTTGGGCTCATAGTCTACCCGCAGCTTGTCACCGAAGAACCAGACGCGGTTGTTGGGGTTGGGCAAATCCTCCGTTTGCAGCCACCAACCAATAGAGCGGGTTGCTAACTGGCGCAGACCAAAGTTGGGAATCGCGCGGGCCAGGGCCGAGAAGATGGGAGGGGCTTCCGAAAAAATGACATCCTGAAAAATACCCCCTGAATTCTGCACGTGGCCCATGGGATACGGAAAATCTTTATCACCCCAGTAGAAGTCGTTGAGACCCACTGTCCGGGGAAACAGGCCAGAATGAGATGAAGCGGTCAACTGCACCACCACAGATAGCAATTGCTTCATCAGGTTCCGCCCGACCAAATCAGAACGGTTCGCAATTCCATTCGGGTGCTTCTCGTTGGCCGAACGTAACAGTAAGGCCGCCGAGTTCACAGCACCACAGGCCAAAACGATGATGTGCCCGGAGAACAGGTAGGAATGGTGCCCAATCTTGACCTGAACACCCCGAATCTCGGAGCCTGAGGGATTGGTATGCAGAGAAATGACTTGAGCTCCGGTTTTCAGCGTGACATTCTCATGCTTTAAGGCTGGAGAGACTCCTGTATCTTCAGAATCCGTTCGGCCCTGATCGCCTAAACCTAAGGGCAAATAGGCGGGATGCAACCCTTGTTTGGAGAGCGTATCAAAAACCGTTTGAATATCGGGTTCATGGGCTACTTCAGGTTCAGGATAGCCTGAACTGTGGGGCGGCTCGGTCGGATCATCCCCGATTCGACCGTGAACTTGATAAAGCTGTTCTGCTTCTGTGTAGTAGGGTTCGAAGTCCGAATACTTGAGAGGCCATTCGGGTGATAGGCCATCTTGGTGCTGCACTGTTTCAAAGTCGCGATCGCGCATCCTCAATAGCACCCCGCTCCAGATCTTTGTATTCCCCCCCACGCAGTAGCGGGTCTGAGGATAGAAGGGTTCTCCAGTGCGATCGTGCCACGCTTCCGGCCCGTGAAATTGTTCTTTCTTAAAAACTTCGGTATCAATCAGCTGCGAGCTTTCCCGCTCCAGAAAATCGCCCCGTTCCAGGATCAAAATCTTTTTGCCAGTAGGCGCAAGTTTCCGAGCCAGGGTGCCGCCACCGGCTCCGCTGCCAATGATGATGACGTCATAGTGTTGGTCGTCGATGATCATAGGAATATATCCTCTCTCGCTTACTGCCAGACGTAGATCAGAACAAACAAAATAATCCAAATGACATCAACGAAATGCCAGAACAACGACGTAGCTTCAACGCCAAAATAACCGTTGTCGTAATTGTGGGGGTAGAGCGATCGCCCCAACATCAATCCCTGTAAAAGAATGCCAGTGAGTACGTGTAAACCATGGAATCCGGTCAACAAATAGAACGATCCGCCAAATAAACCAGATTGCACGGTGAACGGCAAATGACTCCACTCCACTGCCTGACCGTAAAGGAAGTAGGCACCCATCGCCATGGTGGCGATGAGAAATGTGCGAAAGCCCCATAACTTGCCATCGTGCAAGTAGCGCTCTGCCACGTAGATGACAAAGCTACTCGATACCAGAATGATGGTGTTGATCGTCGGCTCATGGGTTTCCAAACCCGTCACGCCAGGGGGATACCAATCCCCCACTGTTGTCGTTTTGTAGACGATATAGCCGACAAAGAAGCTAATGAAAATCACACTTTCAGATAGCAGGAAGACAATGAAGCCAAACTTACTGTTGCCGGCCTCGTCATGCTCCTGCGTGTGGCGGACATCGGATTCGACGTCTTGGGCGATCGCTCTTTCAGTAGTCATAGTTGTGTCTATCCATCCTACGAAGTTTGTGCGACTGGTTCTTGACCCGCCACCAAAGGTTGATCCTTGCCGTAACCGTAGGGGCCAGAAATAACCGTTGGGATCTCTTCAAAGTTTTCAACGGGGGGCGGTGAGGAAACCATCCATTCCAGGCCGTACGCCCGCCAGGGGTTATCCCCCGCCTGAGGGCCACGAATCCAGGAACTCACCATGTTGAGGATGAACGGCAAGGTAGACATGCCCAATAGGAAACCACCCAGGCTAGCTAGCACATTCCAGTAGGCAAATTCGGGGTCGTAGGAGGCCACACGGCGCGGCATTCCCAAGAGGCCCGCTTCGTGCATGGGCAGAAACGCCAGGAAGGTACCCGCAAAGGTCAACACAAAGTGGAGTTTGCCTAATCCTTCGTAATACATCCGGCCCGTGATTTTCGGGAACCAGTGATAGAGCGCTGCATAGATCGCCATGACGATCGCCCCATACAACACGTAATGGAAATGCCCTACGACGAAGTACGTGTTGTTGACGTGAATATCAATGGGCACTGAACCCAGAAAGATTCCTGTAATTCCAGCGAATAACCAGTTTGTGATGCCCCCCAGCGCGAATAGCATCGGGGTAGTGAAGCGAATTTTGCCACCCCAAACCGTTGCGACCCAACCAAATACTTTGATACCGCTGGGCACCCCTACCAGCATGGTCGTCACCATGAAAAACATCCGCATCCAGCCGGGTGTGGCACTGGCAAACATGTGATGCACCCACACAGTCCCGCTGATAATGGTGATCAGTAGGGACGAGGCCGCAATAATGCGATAACCAAACAGCGGCTTACGAGCATGGACGGGCAGCACTTCGGAAAAGATACCGAAAGCTGGCAACACCATCACGTACACAGCCGGGTGAGAATAAAACCAGAAGAAATGCTGGTAGAGGACAGGATTACCACCTCGCTCAGGTGCAAAGAAACTGGTGCCAATGGTTAAGTCCAGCAGCAGCATAATGGCTCCGCCCGTCAGAGCGGGCAACCCATAGAGCTGGATTAACTGCGCCGACATCACCGCCCAGACAAAGGCTGGAGTCCGAAACCAGGTCATCCCCGGTGCCCGCATTCGCACAATGGTCGTGACGAAATTTACCGCCCCCATAATGGACGATACCCCGGAGATCGCCACCGCCAGAATCCAGAGAAATTGGCCGTTAAACCAGCTTCCTGTGGGTGTCTGCAAACTGACCGGAGGATAGGCCCACCACCCCGATTGAGACGGCCCGCCCGGTACTAAATAACTGCCGAGCATCAGAATTCCCACGACGGGAATCATCCAGAAAGACACCGCATTCAACCGGGGAAAGGCCATGTCTCGTGCCCCAATCATCAGGGGCACCAGATAATTCCCCAGGCCGACCAGCACAGGAAAGGTCCACAAAAACAGCATGATCGAGCCATGCATGGTGAACAGAGCATTGTAGACGGTGCGATCGACCAGATCCGCATCCGGAGTAATCAACTCCCCGCGCATGATCATGGCTTCAATCCCACCTACTAGAAAAAAGAAAAAGGAGGTGACGATGTATTGAATGCCAATAACTTTGTGGTCGGTACTGAAAGTAAAGAACCGCCGCCAGTTATCCGGTGCGCCAGGATACGGCTGGCCACGGGTAATTTCAGGGGATTCTGGGGAAATGGTGGTCATGGGGATAGGGGTGGATGGTTGAATGGGTCGATGAGTGACTGGTTAAAGATAAATTGCCTTCTACGCAGGTGGGCTTGTAGGTTGCTTCGTTGGTGGCGCGTAGTTCACCTCAGGAGGTGGAGCGGGGGCAATGCTGTCCCAGCCTTTGACGATCGCACTTCTGCGGGTGTATTCGGCGATCGCCGGGTTGTAAGCCGTTGTCAATTCCCGGCTTGCCGCATCAGCCAACCACTGCTCATATTCCTCAAGGGGTTGCACAACGACATCAGCCTGGTTCGCAGCAAAGTAGGTGCCGCTAAACATAGAGTCTCGCAGGCGATAGGTACCCGCGCGGGTAGGGGTGAGTTCCATTTCAATATCGTGATTAGGAACCACATCCTGCTTCAAACGGAATGCTGGAATGTAGAACCCATGCAGCACATCCTCGCTATGCAGCGTGAAGTGGATGCGACGATCGATCGGCAAGTGCAACTCGGTGCTGGTGATATCGGCTTCGGGATAGCGGAACACCCAGGCCCACTGTCGCGCCAGCACCTCAATGTTCTCTATAGGCTTTTCCGCTGCGCTCTGAATTTCTTTCTGAGGCGAGCTGTCGAAGGGGTCTGCGTAGGCGGCAGGAATCAGGGAAGGCGTATGCAAGTGCACCAGTTCCATGGGTCCCCGGATCGCCATTTTTTCGTAAGTTTGATAGCTCACCCAGGACAGGGTTAACACCAGCACGATGGGGATAGCTGTCCAAATCACTTCCAGCGCAGTATTGCCTTCGATGGGTGGGCCATCGCTCATGTCGTACTTTTCGGCCCGGTGAAAAATGAGGGAGTAGAAGAACGGCCCAATTACCCCCAGATAAATGAACGTGCCTAATCCGGTGAACAGGCTGAACAAGTCATCAACCAGCTTCGACTCGGAAGCAGCCTCGGGAGGAAACCAGGAATAGGACTGCTTCGCCATCCAGAAGCTAACAAAGGCCGCGAAGATGGCGTAGAGCGTCATGATGATGGCTGCGCGGAGTTTCATCATATGAGAGTAGGTGGGTGAGGGGATGGATATGTGAGGAGCGGGGGAAGAGGTTTAAGGAGGTTAGCTGAATTGCTTGGAAGAGGGCCAGTATGCAGAAGCTCCCCTGCCTATTGATCTAAAGCTTCTCGGCTGGGTTTTCCCCCAGATGCAGCAGTTGATCAGCTGTGATATGAATGCCGAATTCTGTGCCCAGGTGCGCACCTAGCGTGCCCTGGAGGAACATCAGGAGGAAAACAATCAATCCCGCCCCAAGGTAGCTCCATTGCACTTGGCGGGCCATATCTCGACGCCAGCGAAAGCGCTGGAAGCCTCGCCAGACCGTCATACCGACAATCAGTGTGAGAATAATGACTCCACCGACGCCGTGCCCGATCATGGTTTGCAGCGCTCCCATACCCCAGGGGCTTTTCACATCGGCCAGGGGAGCCGCCAGAATAATTTCGAAGAAGCCAGTCGCAACCGTGAAGAAGGTGATGACAGAAGCGGCTACCAGGTTATACCAGCCCACGTCAAACAATGCAGAGCGAGAGACAGGGATGGCCAGGTATTTGAAAACAGCTTTATCGACAGGGTAGAGCACACCGACAATGTCGAAGGCGATCGCTGCAATAAATAACCCCAGGGTCAAATGCACTAAGTTTGGGTGGATCGGGAAGATGTAGGGTAATCCATTAGGCCCCAATATGTTTCTCCACTGTTCCAGCAAATCAGGATTCATGACAGCCCTCCCGAACGTGTGGCTTCCACGACCGGCGTACTATGCAGACCGTATACCCATACCAACAGATCGCCCAAGTAGGTTTGAAATAGTACTGCACCTACCAGGCCCACACTAACGACTAAATATGGAATGGGAAGCTGTTGCTTTTCCTGAGTGCGGATAACGTAGCGCCATCCTGTAACGGCGGCTAAAAAACCAGATAATGACCAGCCTAATAAGGTATGTAAGTTGAGGGTAGAAACTGCGGAACCATAAGGTTCTGCCAAACCCGCTTCAATTTGCCCGAAGATAACTGCAATAAAGATCGAAACCGTTGCAAAAGATAAATTCCACCAGCTCACTTCATAAAGCCGAGAATTCTTGGTGAAATATCCAACTAAATCACAGAACACTGCAAATAACACCATCGCAATGACAAAATGCACCACGATGGGATGAATGGTGTCAGGATAGGGCAGATTGTGTTCATTAAGGGGAGGAAGATACTCAAACACAGCTTCTTACGGTGGGGGTGCAGTAAGCTCCCAGCAAAGATGAACGTACGAGTTGGCATGCATTAGGTAATACTGCCAGTGCTTCAGTACGTTCCCTGGGAGGCTCTGTTTGGAGAGTAACTCCACCTCTTGGGTTACAAAATCTGTCTAAAGAATGAGAGCTTGCTTATAATCTTGAATTGAGGCTGTTTGCTTTAGAATTCGTTTCAAAACATTGAGTTTTCATGTCTTTTTAGCAGGAAAGATCGAGTCTTTTAAACACTTATTAGTTTCTGCCTTTTAAACAATTTCTTAAGAGTTACAGCGCTTTGCGCTTGAATAAAATGCAGCTATTTTTGTAGGACCCTCGCGGAGCGAGGCTCCTACAAAAATAGCTTGTACCTCATAGGCTTGAAAAGTGCTGTATAGGATTTTTTAGTTCAGGAGGCATAAGAGATGGATGTGGGACAAAGTTTCATATCTATTCTTCTTACCTCACTAAACCGGAAAGGTTTATGGTGCTACGCGCTGGTAGGGTTCTGGGCATGTGGATGGGGTGTGGTAACAGGGGTACTTTGTGCCTCTGTTACCACACCCTATCCACATGTTTGAAACATGACCTAGTTGGTTATACGAGAAGCTTTGGAGAGATTAATAGCTGGGGATTCAGCAAGGGCGATCGCCCCAAAACCCAGATCCCTCACCTGCATGGGATCTCAGGTAACACATTGTTAAATCTGACTGAAACTGCAACATTTGATACATTTTGGCGTGAATGTCTATATGTAATCTAAGCCAGAAAATATATGTCCAATAGGGCTTGGCTCGCAAATTTGAAGATGTGCACAGAATAATCAGGGGTGCTGAGTAAAGGTGAAGCTTGCTTACGGCCTCTGGATTTCTTGTTTAGCAAGGCTTCCATCTCAGCCTGCCAAAATTTGCCAGTCAGTTCAAAATTGACATGCCTGCACCACGACTCAAAGAGCGTTACCCATGTTGCTTTCAATCGTAGCTCTTGCAGCTATCAGTTTAACTCTATCATTGGGTCTTTTTCCCCAGGCAGTGCTAGCGCAGACTCCTGATCCCTTAGAAGTCGCTGCAACTGCTCAGGTTTCTGCAGATACAGCTTTCATGCTGATTTGTGCGGCTCTGGTGTTATTGATGACACCAGGATTGGCTTTTTTCTATGGTGGCTTTGTTCGCTCCCTCAATGTACTTAATACATTGATGATGAGCTTTACGATGATGCTATTGGTTGGTGTGACCTGGGTGTTATGGGGATACAGCCTGGCCTTTGCACCAGGCACTTCCTTTATTGGCGGGTTGGAATGGTTATTCCTGAATGGCGTTGGCTTAGAAACTACCGATTACCTGGTGGGGTCTCAGCCAGAGGCGGTTGTGTCCTACGCCCCTACCATTCCCCATGAAGCCTTCATGATGTATCAGGGCATGTTCGCGATGATTACGCCTGCGCTGATCTCGGGGGCGCTGGTAGAGCGCATGAAGTTTCGGGCTTACTTCCTGTTCACGTTGCTCTGGTCTATCTTTATCTACTGTCCCTTAGCTCACATGGTTTGGGCCAAAGGTGGGCTCATGGGCCTATATGGTGGCTTCGGAGCCCTTGACTTCGCAGGAGGCACCGTAGTCCATATCAGCTCTGGAGTTTCTGCTTTCGTGGCAGCGATCATGCTGAAAAACCGTAGAATCTACCCCAATCGTCTGGTTGCTCCTCACAACGTGCCCTTCATCATGTTGGGTGCCGGTCTACTGTGGTTTGGGTGGTTTGGTTTCAACGCAGGTAGTGCCCTGGCTTCTGGTGGCTTAGCGACTGCTGCCTTTGTCGCGACCAACTGTGGGGCCGCTGCTGCTGGCCTTGTGTGGATTTTGATGGAATGGTCTCTAATGGGTAAGCCGACTGCTGTTGGTCTGGCGACTGGTGCTGTTGCAGGTCTCGTGGGGATTACCCCGGCCGCTGGTTTTGTCACCCCCGTTGCGGCTCTGCTGATTGGTGGTATCACGGCCTTCTGCTGTTTCTATGCCATTCGTATCAAGAACAAGCTCGGCATTGACGATGCCCTCGATACGTTCCCAGTTCATGGTGTGGGCGGAACTATTGGGGCTATCCTCACGGGTCTGTTTGCGACCACAACGGTGAATGCGGCGGGTGCTGATGGTCTGTTCTATGGCAATCCTGGCCAGTTGTTCAAACAAATTGCGGCGGTATTAATTGCTTATGCGATCGCGGCCGTTGGTACCTTTATCATCATTAAGCTCCTGCAAGCGACTGTAGGTATTCGTTCTTCTGAAGAGGTCGAAGCTCAGGGTCTGGATCCCTTTGAGCACAGCGAGATTGGTTATGGCGAGTTTGGCATCATGGATATGGCTTCCTCTTCCCATAGCAGTATCGATAAGTCTCTGAAAGACGGCTAAGTTCAAATTCAGTTCAATAGCCAGAAAGGTGCGGCGCTTAGCGCCGCACCTTTTCTTTGGGAAAATGCCTTGATAACAATGCCTTTACCCGCACTGAGGCTACCCAGCAATACCCCACTGACCGAATAAGAATGCGTAGTCCATTGCGATCTCCTTCAGGTGCTCATAGCGGCCTGAGGCACCGCTGTGGCCTGCGCCCATGTTGGTTTTGAGCAGCAGCACATTCGAGTCGGTTTTGAGCGCGCGGAGTTTGGCTGTCCACTTAGCGGGTTCCCAGTAGGAGACGCGAGGATCGTTGAGGCCGGCGGTAATCAGCATGGCGGGATAATCCTTCGCCTCAACATTGTCGTAGGGAGAATAGGACTTCATGTACTCGTAATAGACCGGGTCATTGGGGTTGCCCCACTCCTCCCATTCACTGGCCGACAGGGGCAGCGACGTATCTAGAATCGTCGTCACGACATCGACGAAGGGAACCTGGGCGATCGCCGCCTTAAACAGATCCGGGCGCAGGTTCACCACAGCTCCTACCAGCAATCCACCTGCACTGCCCCCCTCGATCGCGAGATGCTGGGGAGAAGTCCACCCTTCTTTAATCAGGTGTTCGGCACAGGCAATGAAATCAGTGAAGGTGTTCTTCTTCGCTAAAAATTTACCATTCTCGTACCAGCGGCGGCCCATCTCAGAGCCACCCCGGATATGGGCGATCGCCATCATTACCCCACGATCCAGCAACGTCAGGCGGGTTGAGCTAAAGCCAACCGGGTAACTATAGCCATAGGAGCCATATCCCTCCAACAGCAAGGGATGATCGCCCGTCTTCTCAAGCCCCTTCTTGTACACCAGGGAGATGGGAACTGATGTGCCATCAGCCGCAGTGGCATGAAGTCGCTCCGTCACGTACTGAGTTTTGTCGTAGCCTCCCAGCACCGGAGTTTCCTTTTTCAGTTCTCGCTGACGGGTGTTCATGTCGTAGTCAAACACCGAACTGGGGGTTAGTAGGGAGGTGTAGGTAAAGCGCAGCACCGACGTATCAAATTCGGGGTTGGCTCCTTCATACACCTCAAAGCTGGCTTCGGGAAACTCAATGTTGTGTTCGGTTTGAGTAGAGAGCTGACAAATGCGAACCCGAGGAATGCCATCCTCCCGCTCGTATACCACCAGGTGGTCGGTGAAAGCGCTCACCCCTTCCAGCAGCACCGCTTCCCGATGTTCCAGCACTGTCTCCCAATGCTCGGAGGACGGGGTGCTAACAGGAGCCTTCATGAGCTTGAAGTTGATGGCGTTTTCGTTCGTGAGGATATAGAAGCGATCGCGGTGATGCTCAACGCTATATTCCACGCCCTGAGTTCGGGGTTGAAATACTTGAAACTCGCCTGTTGGCTCATTGGCATCCAGGTAATGCACCTCGGAGGTGACCTTGCTGCCCAGTTCCATCAGCAGATAGGCCTGACTCCGGGTTTTACCAATGCTGAGAAAGTAGGCGTCATCGGTTTCATGGAAAACCAGTGAATCTTGCTGGGTGTCAGTGCCCAGGGCATGACGGAACAGCTTATAAGGCCGATTGGCTTCATCGACCTGGGTGTAGAAGACGGTGCGGTTATCGTTGCCCCAAGCGAAGGAGTAGTAGACGTCCTCGACGGTTTCGGGGTAGAACTCGCGGGTTTCCAGATCGAGGAAATAGAGGGTAAAGCGTTCAGCCCCATTGTTATCAACAGCGTAGGCCAGGATCCGGTGATCTGGGCTGACCTGAAAGATGCCCAGATCAAAATAGTCAAGACCTTCTGCTAGAGCGTTTTGGTCAAGTAGCACCTCTTCAGGAGCGTCCAGGCTACCTCGCTTGCGGCAGTGGATGGGGTAAGCTTTGCCCTCTTCGGTGCGGTAGTAATACCAGTAGTCGTCTTTGCGGAAGGGGACGGAAAGATCTGTTTCCTGGATACGAGCCAGCATCTCCTGGTAAAGCGATTTCTGGAGCTCTTCCGTGGGCCGCATGAGGGCTTGAGTGTAGTCATTTTCGGCATTGAGATATGCCATGACTGCCGGATCTTGACGATCGCGCATCCAAAAATACTCATCGAGGCGGCGATCGCCGTGCAGCTCGTGAATGTAGGGACGTTTTTCTGCAACAGGGGGATTCAAGGTCACAGATAATTCAGGAACTTGCGTTTGACTCATACTGGGTAGAAAGGCCCCGGCTCTAGGGATAATGCTGAGCATAGTGCTATACGCTCAGTGTAGAACTTTCTTATTGTTCCCATCTCATTTCCGTTGTAATTGTTTGACTCCAATTCCGTAGCAATACTCTGGACAGCTATCCTCAAGTCCTATGTTCTGCGGGCTTTACGCATAAAGAGGAGTTTGTGTTGAGCATGAGTTCGGGCCGTTTTTCTGAAACCCTTGCTTTTGTGGGCCCTTCACGCACGCAAAATTAAGGATCGCGCAGAGTATGGGTTAAGTTGATGTACGATGTGTGCCCGGCAAATGATTGTTCTTAGTGAAGCCTCCGATGCATTGCCCCCTTCCGCCAGTCGTCGAGATTTGGAGGCGGCAACGGCGATCGCCAAACTCATGGGCATCCCCACCTATCACATCCCCTCCCATGATGCCCGCCTTGGGACAGTGGATGATGCCCTAGCGCACATTCCATTGCAAACTGAGCCTACTCCTGCCGTGTGGTTGGGCTATATTCCCTCTCCCGAACATTACGCCGAAATTTACCAGGCAGCTTACAGGCGAGGGTTGTACCTGCTCAACACCCCCGACGAACACTTGACCGTGCAGGAATTTGACCGGGCCTATTCTCATTTACAGGGCTTAACGCCCGAAAGCATTGTTCTCACCTGTTCTGAGCAGGCGCAACGGGTGCCAGCCGAGTGGGGCTTTCCGGTCTTTGTGAAAGGAGCTATACAGTCGCGCAAATCTCGGGGATGGAAGGCCTGTGTCGCTCACGATGTGGAAGAGTTACATCACCTGGTAGACCTGTTGCTGGCTGACCTTTATCCCTGGTCACGGGGGCGCGTGATCGTGCGGCGCTTAGTGCCTTTGCGTCATACCCGCATGGCTCCCGATGGGTTTCCCCTGGGCCGTGAGTTTCGGGTGTTACTCTACCGCCAACAACCCCTCAGTTATGGCTACATCTGGGAAGGTGACGACCCCGACAAGTTTCTGTCTGTTGCGGATGAAGTGGCAATGTTGGACTGTGCGATCGCCGCTGCCCAACGCCTCTCTACCCCCTTGGTCACCCTGGACATGGCTCAGCAAGTTGACAATACCTGGATTGTGATTGAAACCAGTGATCCCCAATTTACGGCCTTTACCCATTTGCCTCTAATTCAAGCCTGGCAGCAGTTGATGCACATTGTATAGCCCTTCAGGGAAGTACATTTTCCCCTCGACAGCCACGGTTTAAAGCTTGAGAACAGTTTAGTGGTGAAAAACCGTGTTCCACCGGCTTTTCACCACTAAACTGTCTGCTTCTAGGTGCGTAGCGCTATAAAAAAACAAGGGGGCAGTATTGCCCCCTTGTACTTTAGTTGGATAAGAACCTACGCCACTACTCGAAAGTCGGTCGCTGCAAGGGCGGGCCGATTGCTCAAGATAGCGATCGCCCCTCCATCGCCAAAACCACCGTCTGTAGCGTTTGCATTGTAGGATAACACGCCGTTGCTGGTGTTATACACGAAAATTGCCGAGCTGGCTGCAGCGGCGGCGGCCGTCGTTACCGTCGCGAATTCTGCCGCACTCAGCGATCCGCCGATGACGCTGGTGAGTGCCGTGAATGCAGTGCGAGATAGACCGATGCGATCGCTTCCCCTCACAAAATCCGTCACGGTATCGACCCCGAAGTTTGTGGCGGCAAAGGGTATCTCCGAGCGGAACGCGAAGATGTCGCTGCCAGCGCCACCACTGAGGGCGTCATCGCCAGCGCCGCCACTGAGGGTGTCATCCCCTGTACCCCCAACGAGGCTGTCATTGCCTGCCTCGCCTCGCAGCAAATCGTTGCCGCTGAGCCCGTTGATAGTGTCATTTCCGCCCTGGGCATTAATCACGTCGTTTGAGTTATCAAGCCCAGACGTGTTGTTGTTTAAGCCATTCAGAAACGTCACCGTATTCCGGTTCCAGATGCGGCTGAGCGTGGCGTCGGCGTTGAAAACATCAAAGCTGTCCAGGTTAGCGGTCTGATTTTGGAACAAAATATTGCCCAGGTTTACATTGGAACCGGTACTTTGGGATAGATTCTCCAAATTTTCAAGCAGAAAGTTTTGCAGGGTCACCTGGGTTGCAGCACGTCCCTCAAACCGCAGCACAACGTCGCTGCCTACCTGCTCAGCCAGGAGGTTCTGGGCGATCGCCCCGGCTCCCGTAAATTGCAGCGTATCGACCTGGCTTGCATTACCCTGAAACTGGCTTCCACGACCGACCCCAACAAAGTCGCGCACAACGGCTGCCCCAGGGGTATCCACGGCAATCACGATTCGGTCAGCCCCGGTGCCACCGGTAAAGGTATCGTTCCCGGCGACCCCAACCAGAGTATCGTTGCCTCCCGCACCGTCCAGCACATCGTCATAGTTACTACCAACGATGTTATTGTCCAGCTCGTTGCCGGTGAGGATGCCTCCCAACACCGTGACGGTAACGGTGGCTGTATCTGTATTGCCGGCTGCATCGGTGATGCTGTAGGTAAAGGAATCCTCACCGGAGAATTGAGGGAGGGGGGTGTACTGAAGGCGATCGTCGGTGTAGTTATTGGGGGTGCCGTTGTTGTTCAGTACAACAGTGCCATTGAGAGGGGACGTGAGGATGGCGATCGCCAGCGGACTGCTGTCATTAGCCAGCACATCGATCGTGATGGGCTCTCCTCTCAGGGTCGTGGCCACATCATCGGCCGCCACAACGGTCGTGACAATCTGTGCGGCACTGCCAAAATTAACCTCTGTACTGAAGCCACCCTCAACCTGGGTTAATCCAGAGTTGGGAGTGGTTTGAGTAAAACCCGGCATCGGCACCTCCCGCACGGTATAAAAGCCGGGAGTTAAATCTATGAATTGGTAGCTGCCATCGCTGCCTGTTAGGGTTGAAACCTCTCCAGCATCTAACAGGCCATTGTCATTGATATCGAGATAAATGGTCCAGTCTGACAGGCCGGGTTCTCCAACATCGAGTACCCCATCACGGTCGAGGTCGTTGAACTTGATGCCACTGATGCTGCCATTGGTGAGTGCATCGTCATTGTTGATAATGCCTGTAGCGCTTCCCCCCGTCACCAGGACGCTGCCACCCGAGGTGCCAGTAATACTGTAGACAAAGGTTTCGTTCGGCTCGATCAGGGTGTCTCCAATGACATTCACGATGGCCTGAGCCGTCGTCTGCCCCGCCAGAATCGTCACCGTTGAGCTCAAACTATTAATGTCAGACCCGAGCGACGCTGTCCCTCCCGTAATTCCCAGATTAACGACGATGTCTTGGGTCGCTGGTTCTGAGAGGGTGAGAGTAAACTGATAGGCCGTTAAACCATTGTTACCTTCGATCAGGGTCAGATTACCAGGAGTCAAACTCAGCGTCGGGAGGTCATCATTAACAATGGTTCCCGTCACCGAGCTTGTGGCTGGATTAATGTTGGCGTTGGTCGCGCCCAGAATGGTGTAGCTAAAGGTTTCATTGGGCTCGATAGTGGTATCTCCGGCCACCTGAACAATCACCTGGGTGCTCGTACTGCCAGCCGCAATCGTGGCGGTAGGGGTAAAGATTAGATCGGTGGCAGGGTCAGCTGTTCCGCCAGTAATACCCAGGGTGATGTCTACGGGTAACACAGCCGCCTGGGAAAGGGTCAGGGTGTAGACAAACGTGGTGACTCCACTATTCCCTTCATTCTGGCTTACCTGCTCGGCGCTGATGGATAAGCCCGGAAACGCAAACTCAAAGGCGCCAATATCCACAATACCGCCGTTGGTGCGGATACTGCCCCGCTGGTCAAACGGTAAGAGTTCTGTGCGATTGCCATCCCTGTCTAAGTCGGCCACATCCCGGGGGATGTTGCTGCTAAGACCACCGTTTACAGCCGGGCTTGTACCCAGGAGGGCATAGGTTGCGGTGGAGCCGCCGTTATTGGTCAGGGCTATCAGCCCAGGGTTCGTGATGTTGGGGCGATCGCCCGTTTGAGTAAATACCGCTGCTGCTGCATTGGTGGTGCCAATCAAATTGCCGCCCAGGCTGGTCAGCGTTGCCCCGGCTGCCGCCACATCAACGGCCGTTCCCGAGGTGTTGCCGGAGATAATCGTGTTGCCTACGGTGGTGAGGGTAGCCCCAGCCGCGTTGAAGAGGCCCGAACCCTGATTATTCGGAGCGGTGTTAGCGGTCAGGGTCGCGTTGAGCACCTGTATGGTACCGCCGTTGTTTTGAATGCCACCACCCGTAAACACAGCCGTATTGCCGGAAAGGGTAGAGTTCAATACAAAGGCTTCCGAGGTGCCCCCCGCTGCTGCAGCCGAGGTGACCAGGCCACCTCCCGCCCCGGCCCGGTTTCCCTGAAGCGTGCTATTAATCAGGTACAGGGTGCCACTATTGGCAATGCCCCCTCCACTGCTGGTAGCTACGTTGCCCTGGAGGGTGCTATTGACAACGGTGAGGGTCCCAACGTTTTCGATCGCCCCTCCACTTGTAAGGGCTCGGTTGTTGCTCAGGGTGCTGTTGCTAATCTGTAGCGTACCCTCGTTGCGCACGGCCCCTCCGCCTCCGGAGGTGGTGCGGCCATTGCTCAAGGTCAGGCCGTCCAGCTCAGCGCTGGCTCCAGCCGCGACGCTAAACAGGCGACTGAACGCTGCACTATTGCCAGAAATGGTAACGGGAGCGCCTACTCCCTGAGTGCTGATTACGGTGGTATTGGAGTCTGTGAGCACCAGCTCCCCGCTGGTTAGAGTGATGGTATCGGCACTGGCATCACTAAAAACCGAGCCTGAAAAAAGAATGGTGTCCTGCTCGGTGGAGTTATTTGCATCGGCGATCGCCTGCCGTAACGAACCTGCCCCACTGTCGTTGGTATTTGTAACAAGAATAAGCATAAGAACAAAAACTCCAGCTCCGAACGATTCGTCTGTACCCTCATTTAAGGATTTGCATGGTTAGACGGGTGCTATACCCGAGCAGGTAAACGCCGAGGCCAAAGCCCGCCCCTGATGCCGATGTAGTGTCTCCTGATTTCACAAGTTGCTACATCTTGCCGCTGATGATTCGGTAAAACCAAAGAAACAAGCCTGTGGGCAACCGGATCTAAGTGGCAATCCTCATCCGTATTAATTCTCAGATAATGTCATGCAATATGTTCGAATAACTTATCCCTTGGCGCTGGCGTACACAGACTAAATTCATCAACTCTTTATGAAAGTTCGTTCCCAATCTGAGGAGTAATGGTTAATATGAATCTCTTAATAAAGTTTTTAGAGGTGTTCATCCAAAAAGCCTGAATTCCTTAAGCGCTCAGGCTTTGCGTATATTTCAAGCCTGGGGTCTGCCTTAAAACGTACTCTAGAGACAGGGTGTGGAAGCAAGGGATGCATGACTTTGCTTCCACACCCCATCCCCTTTACCCTACAAGGCTTCCTTCACAGCATTTTCCAGCTTAAGAAACCTGAGTTCGGGTTAAAGGCGTTTTCGAGTGCCGCGCAACGCGCGGCACTCGAAAACGCTCATTTTGGTGTGCGCAAAGCGCACACCAAAATGAGCACTTCAGCTTATCCCAAACTGAGCTTAAGAAGCATTGGAAACCTTTCTGAATCGCAGGGTAATAGCACTGCTTCCACCGAGGGATGCTCCCGACCCGAGTAGGCTCAACTGGCCCTCAGCATTCACTTCTACCGAGAGTTCGACTTCTTCCAGCTCCATGCCCCCCATATCCTGAGCTCGTTCTTGAGCGTGCTTCAACACCCGTCCCATGGTGTTTAGGAACTCGGCCATGCCTTGCTCCAGCTTATTGGCTGGGATGGGAATACCCGGGCGACTGGCAATTTTGGGCGATCGCACCACATCTTCCCCGGTTGGGCTGCGTGGAGTATCGCCTCGTTGTATCTCGACTGGCATGGAGTCTGTCACAATCCAGATATAGTCTTCTGCCATGGTCCGTGTTGTTTTCTACGTTCCTCAGTTTAGGGCTTCCCACGATAGGCGTCACTTGAGGGGCTATCCGAAAGCCTAGTAGGCTGCGGCCTAAGTTCGCAAACTATGTTTTTGTGTAGGGTGCGAAGCACCCTACACAAAAATATAGGTGATGGATTTCCGCCTCAGCGTACTAGTTTGGGGAGTGAGCCGTACATACGCACGGCTCACTCCCCAAACTAGGCTTTCGGTTTTCGAGTCGGGTCTTACTTGCTGCAGTTTTGTCGCAGGACGGGGTTCCCATTCTGAAAAACCCGTAATTCAGCGAAACCACCGGGAGCACTGCTAGAATCCCAGGCGTCTTCCAGCACGTAGACGGTATTGGCGTTGACAAATTCGTAATTCCAGGAGTAGCCACTGCCGATCCGCTGACCGTTGGAGAGGTTAAGGTTACCCTCGCTGCTCCGGGAGCTGTAGGAGTACTGGTCGCGGCCTGTTTCCGTCAGCGTTACGGTGTAGGCACCACAGACATACGTATGAGCCCAGCGACCGGGTGCTGGTGTTGGTGTTGTGGCGGGTGCTGTTCCTGGTGTTGGCGTTGGTGTTGTTGCGGTTTCCAGTTGAATGAAGTCGCTCCGAATCCAGCCCCGTACGCCAGAGGGGAAGCTGACGTAGTACCAGAGGAAGCCATCGGCGGCATTGGCTCGTGTCAGCACTTCGACGCGATCGCCCACCAACCCATAACTGGGACTGGGTGCATTGAGGGAGGGTTCTGTTCGTATATTGACTTGTGAGCCAGGGCTGCTGCCGACAACCCGCGCTGGTTCTGCCAGGGCAGGTAACCCCATACCGATAGCCAGTAGTGCCGTTGAGAGTGTTTTTAGAAGTAGCGATCGACCGGGGAAACCTTGTTGCATGGTATCTCTTGGGGGGTTACTAGAAACGACTAAAACACGACAGAAATATATTGGGATAACGGTAGAAATGCATTATCCAAATTTTCTATGGAATACCTACCACATTGGTTTAGGAGAATGCAAATAAATAAATCTGTAATTAAGCTCTCGATCCAAAATAGATAGACTCAAATCTTGCTCCAAACCCTAGAGGTCTATTTGTCGTACGAGCAATACACAAAAAATAGGGTTTTAAGGTTTGGTAAAATCCTAATTTTGCGTAAGGTGCGGCTTCGCTAAGCCTCCCACAAAAATCGGAATTTTATTCAATTTGCATTCCTCAGGAGATTTCCAGATAAGAACTTCCCCATTATTTGGAAAAAAGGCGTGGCGAAGCCGCGCCTTTTTTCCAAATAATGGGGATATTGTTTCCCAGAAATCTCCTCAGTAGGGAGCCATAATTAATTCAGTTGAGCTGACCTTACTTTGTAAAAGGAATAAAAGAAAGAAAGCTCTACCTCTGGGCAGATCGAAGCGTTGAAGTTTTGGATCTACTATTACTTTGGGTGAGTAGATCTTCGTCCATTGGCATAGGTTGTTTGCCCATGGCCTATATCTAAAGCCAGGTTTCAGGGACATATACCCGGCCTTCGATATATGCGGTCTGAATCAATAATTTTTAGATTTATTCCCTTACCTATTGTGTATCGAATTGCCCTGAGCCTGCTGGCTCTCGTGCTGGCTCACGGAATGGCGTTGCTGTTTCGGGTTCAACCAGCCGTATCTTTGTGGTTTCCACCTTCTGGCGTGGCGATCGCCCTAACCCTCTGGCAGGGCCCAATTGGTGCTGTTTTGGCGGGGGTGGTTTCGGTATTCATGGCGCCCCTGTGGGGAAGTGATGGCTGGAGCCGGTGGGTGGGTGGCCTGGATGCCCTGGAGCCTCTGGTGGCATGGTTACTGTATTGCTACTGGTTTCGGGGACCGCTTGCCTTGCAACGGTTGCGCGATGTGCTTCTATTTCTGGTGAGTGTGCCCCTGGCGGCATGCTTCACATCAGCCCTGGTGGGGTGCTTGACCCAGGCGATGTTGGGCCGTATTGCGCCTGAGCAGTTGGAGGCCGCCATTGGCCATTGGTGGTTGGGCAATGCCCTGGGCACAATGGCCATTACTCCATTAGGGCTGTTGTCTCTGAACTATACTCAGCCAACGCAGCGTCTCCCTTTCTTCCATCGCTATGGTCGCATTCCTTACCTGTTTGTTCATCCCCGCCGTCTGGAAGTTGGGTTAATTCTGGTACTGGTTTGTTTCTTTGCCATACTGACCGTCAGCACCACTCAGACGGATGTTTTTGAGACCTTGCAGCTCTCATTGTTGGGAGTTTTGCCACTGGTATGGGCAGTAGCTCGCTTTGGTGTATGGGGCGGAGTTTTGACGGCGAGCTTTACTGTCCTGGTGACATTGGTTAGCTATCTGATGGTGTATCCCAATGCGATCGCTCAGCCCATATTCCCCGTTGACCCACAATTACTGCATACCCATAAGTTGAGTCTGCTCCTGCAAACCGTGGTGACTCTGGTCATTGGGGTAACCATTACAGAACGGGAAACGACCTACGCCGCATTGGCGGTAGAACGGGTTAAACGTGCGGAATCTGAAACGCGTGCCCACTTGAACGAGCGCTTGATTCAGGTGATGCGGGATAGTCATCACCTGGTGCAGCAGGTCACAGATACTATCCCACAGGTTTTGTACGTTCATGATCTGATTCATCAGCGGAATATTTATGTCAACCGCCAGATTGTTCAGATTCTGGGATACACCCCCGAAGAGGTGCAGGAGATGGGGGAAAATGTGTTGCCTGCATTACTTCACCCCGAAGATCTGACCGTTGCTCTACAAGCTCGCGATCGCTTTCACCATCTAAAAAATGGCGAAATTAGTGAGGTTGATTATCGCATTCGTCATGCCAATGGCGAATGGCGCTGGCTCCATTGTCGTGAGATGGTCTTTGCGCGTGATGCCCTGGGAGAAGCAACGCAAATTTTAGGGAGTGCAGAAGACACAACGGAACGACGGCAAGCAGAAGCAGAGCGACATCAGCTTATTTCCTTAATTGAAAGTAGTACGGATTTTATTGCCCTTGCCACGTTAGAAGGGCAAATGACGTTTGTGAATGCGGCAGGACGACGGTTCATTGGTTTGGAGAGTCCAGACGCCGTGAAGCAAACCCATATTCTGGACTGCTTTCAGGAAAGCGATCGCCCCTATATTGAAAGAGTTGTTCTACCCCAACTGAGTGCTCAAGAACGCTGGCAAGGAGAATTGCAGTTGCGCCATTTGCAGAATGGGCAATTGATTCCAATGCTCGTTAATGCGCAACAGGTGCGAGATTCTCAAACAGGGCGGCCTATTGCCTATGCCACCGTGAGCCGCGATATTAGTGAACGCAAGCAAGCGGAGTTGGCCCTCAGCCAAGCCAATGAACGGTTTCAGTTAGCGGTTGCCGCCCTCAGCGCTACGATTTACGACTGGAACTGTGTGCAAAAACGGGTTGAGCGAACTGAAGGGCTGTACTCCATGCTAGGCTTCATGCCCGAGGAGGTAGAGCCTACCTATGACTGGTGGTGGCGGCTGATTCACCCTCAAGATCAAGCTCGGGTGCAGCAGCAAATGACGGATATTTTAGCGGGTAGCCCGCAGGGGGACGACAAAGCCCAGCGCTACTCACTGGAATATCGCATGCGCCATCGCAGTGGTCATTATGTCTATATTCACGACCAGGGGCTGTTGCTGCGAGATGATGCAGGGCAGGCGGTGCGGATGGTCGGTAACCTGACAGATATTAGCGAACGTAAACAAGCGGAAGTTGCGCTTCAAGAGAGTGAAGAACGGCTGCGTTTAACTCTGTATGCCGCGAACCAGGGTTTGTACGACTTTAATGTTCAAACTGGGGTCGTCATCGTCAGTTCTGAATACGCCCAAATGTTGGGTTACGATCCAAACACGTTTGTGGAGAACGAAGCAAACTGGCGCGATCGCCTTCACCCCGATGATCGAGAACATGCCGACCAGATTTATCAGGACTATGTAGCCGGAAGTCGAGATGAATACCGGGCTGAGTTTCGGCAGCGCACCCAAACGGGCGAGTGGAAGTGGATTTTGTCCGTCGGTAAGATCGTTTCCTGGGATGAACAGGGGCAACCGTTGCGGATGTTGGGAACCTATACAGACATTACAGAAAGAAGGCTGGCGGAAGCCCAAAATCGGCAACTTGCATCTATTGTCGAAAACAGTACAGACTTTATTGGGATTGCAGATTTAAACGGTAATCTTACATTTCTGAATAAAGCAGGAATGGATTTGGTCGGTTTAACCGATACAAGGTTTGATGCTGGAATTCCATTTCTTGACTATTTTGCAGATGTAGATCGTGAATGGATTCAGGATGTTATTTTATCCACTGTTTTACAGTATGGAAGTTGGCAGGGAGAACTGCAATTTAAACACTTTGGGACGGGTGAACTGATCCCTGTTTTCTACAATTTGTTTGTGATTCGTGATCCCATCACCGGGCAGCCAGCCTCCCTGGCAACGGTGACTCGTGACTTTCGGGAGCGGAAACGTATCGAACGGGTGAGAACGGAACTGTTGCTGCGGGAACAGGAAGCGCGTAAGCAGGCCGAATCTGCTAGCCGCATGAAAGATGAATTTCTGGCGATTGTGTCTCATGAGTTGCGATCGCCCCTCAACGGCATTCTCGGTTGGTCACAACTGCTTCGTACCCGCAGCCTCAGCCCTGAGAAAACGGAGCAAGCCCTGGCCTCGATCGAGCGTAATGCCCAGGCCCAGACCCAACTGATCGAAGATCTGCTCGATATTTCGCGGATTATTCGGGGACAAGTCCGTCTGACCCTACGGCCCCTCAATCTGGCAACCATTGTCCAGGCGGCTCTCGATACGATTCGCCCTACGGCTGAAGCCAAATCAATTCAACTGATAACTCATTTGGATTGGAATACAGGCCCTGTTTCTGGCGATTCTGAACGGCTTCAGCAGGTTGTTTGGAACTTGCTATCGAATGCGGTGAAGTTTACCCCAACAGGCGGTCAGGTCGAGGTAAGGTTGGCAACCCATCAAACCTATGCCCGTATTCAGGTCATGGATACGGGAAAGGGTATCAACGCTGAGTTTCTGCCCTTTGTATTCGATCGCTTCCGGCAGGCTGATGCGACGACCACCCGTAATCATGGTGGGCTGGGTTTAGGACTGGCGATTGTGCGCAATCTGGTGGAGTTGCACGGGGGCAACGTCTCTGTAACCAGTGCTGGGGAAGGGCAGGGAGCCACATTTATCGTGGAATTGCCGTTGTTGCCAGATGCCCGGTTGGAAGGGGAAGAACATACCCTGGGGCCATTTTTAACGGCTCATCCCAACTCCTTGAAGGGTTTGAAAGTGTTGGTGGTGGACGACGAGAAGGACACGCGAGAGTTTCTGGTGGTCGCTTTGGAGCAGGCCGGGGCGATCGCCATCTCTGCCAATTCCGCTCAGGAAGCTCTGCAAGCCATGCATCGAGATAGACCACACATCCTGCTCAGCGATATTGGGATGCCCGATGAGGATGGGTACGCCCTGATCCGTCAAATTCGGGCATTACCTCCAGAGTTGGGCGGCAACATTCCAGCGGCGGCTATTACGGCCTATGTGCGGGGAGGCGATCGCCAAAAAGCTTTGACGGCCGGATTCCAAATGCACATTTCAAAACCCATCGACCCAACGCACCTACTCCAGGTGGTTGCCCAATTAGCCCAGATATAGAGACACCGGGTGTTTCTCAAAAACACCCGGTGTCTGTGTTGTCCTCAGTTTTCTACAGCTTCACGTTGAGATCCGTCACAGCGCCCAAACTGCTGGAGGAAACGAGGCTGGCATACTTGGCCAGAACACCACGGGTATAGCGGGGGGCCGGAGGTTGCCACTGCGATCGCCGTTGGGCTAACTCCTCATCGGACACGTTAAGTTGCAGCAAGCGATTATCTGCATCAATCGTGATTGAGTCGCCTTCCTCTACCAGAGCGATGGTGCCCCCAACATAGGCTTCAGGCGCAACATGGCCGACCACCATACCATACGTGCCCCCTGAGAAGCGGCCATCGGTGATCAGCCCAACAGAATCCCCCAAACCCGCGCCAATAATGGCAGAAGTGGGAGCCAGCATTTCCCGCATGCCGGGGCCGCCCCTAGGGCCTTCGTAGCGGATGACAATCACATCGCCTGCATGAATCTGGTTCGCCAAAATTGCTTTCAGGCAGTCTTCTTCAGACTCATAAACTCGGGCTGGACCAGTAATCTGCCGCAGCTTTACCCCAGTCAGCTTGGCAACAGCCCCTTCCGTCGCCAGGTTGCCCTTGAGGATACCCAGATGGCCTTCCCGATACATGGGGTTATCCCAGGGACGAATCACATCCTGATCAGCACGGGGTTCTGCAGGAATATCCTGGAGGAGTTCGCCAACGGTTTGCCCGGTGATGGTAATACAGTCTTCATGAAGTAGACCGTGAACCAGCAACATTTTCATCACCTGGGGAATGCCGCCGGCACGGTGCAGGTCAGTAGCGACATAGCGGCCCGAGGGTTTTAGATCGCAGAGAACAGGAACGCGAGCCCGGATGGTTTCAAAATCGTCCAGTGTGAGGGGAACACCAGCGGAGTGGGCGATCGCCAAGAAGTGCAGCACGGCATTAGTCGAACCACCCACGGCCATAATCACTGAGATCGCATTCTCAATAGACTGGCGAGTAATAATGTCACGTGGGCGGCGATCGGCGCGGATGGCTTCTACCAGCGCTTTTCCAGCCAGCAATGTATTCTCGGCCTTCTCTGGGTCTTCTGCTGCCATGGTGGAAGAGTACATCAGGCTCATTCCCATGGCCTCAAACGCCGACGACATCGTGTTGGCCGTATACATGCCGCCGCAAGATCCTGCCCCTGGGCAAGCGCTGCGCTCGATGGCGTATAGCATCGATTCTTCAATGCGGCCCGCGCTATATTGCCCCACGGCCTCGAAGGAACTCACCACCGTCAAGTCTGTGCCGTCCAGGTGGCCTGGCTTGATGGTGCCACCGTAGACGAAAATGGCAGGGATATTCATTCGGGCCATAGCGATCATGGCACCGGGCATATTTTTGTCGCAGCCACCGATCGCCAGCACGCCATCCATACTCTGAGCGTTGCAGGCGGTCTCAATTGAGTCGGCAATCACATCTCGCGACACGAGGGAGTATTTCATCCCCTCGGTGCCCATGGAGATGCCATCGCTGACGGTAATCGTGCCAAAGGTTTGTGGCATCCCACCTGCGGCTCGTACACCCGATTCGGCCTGAATGGCGAGAGGGGCAATTCCCATATTGCAAGGGGTGATGGTGCTGTGGGCACTGGCAATGCCCACGATGGGTTTTGTAAAGTCATCGTCGGTAAACCCAACGGCGCGTAGCATCGCCCGGTTGGGGCTACGTTGAATCCCCTGGGTGATTGCCTGACTTCTGAGGTTCTCAGCCATCCTCAATAATCCCAATTACAAAGGTGTTTCGTCAGTGTGTAGCTACCTTGGAAGGAAAACCATGCAATAGGTGAAGCTGCCTTTCGTCGGCATTTATGCAGCCAGCCATTGGCGTCATTTTCGTCCCAAGGCTTTCTATTTTCCCAAAGGGGCGACGCTTTCCACTTTCCTTTTACTAATGCATGGAATAGAGTACCCGCACGGCAAATGGCTTTGATGGAGGTTGTGTTTCTAAATGCGCGATGGTTGTGAGAGGGGCGCTAAGTCCCTCTCACAACCACCAACCAGTAACCAATTTAAAGACCCTTGGAGAATGCGTTTGGGGGAACCAAAAACAATCTCTAAGGGACGTGTTAGGACGCGACTGCGGTTTGCCTATCTGAGGGAAGCGTTCCTACTTCACCACAGACTTGCCAGCATAGGTGGCCTTGTCACCCAGCTCTTCTTCGATGCGGAGCAGTTGGTTGTACTTGGACAGGCGTTCGCCCCGGCAGGGTGCACCGGTTTTAATCTGGCCTGCGCGCGTGGCTACCGCTAAATCCGCAATGAAATCGTCGGGGGTTTCACCAGAGCGGTGGCTCACCATGAAGGTGTAACCGCCTTCGCGAGAGAGCTTGATGGCATCCAGGGTCTCAGTGATAGAGCCGATCTGGTTGACCTTCACCAGGGTCGAGTTACCCACACCATCGGCGATCGCCTGCTTAATAATGCTGGGGTTGGTCACAAAGGCATCATCGCCTACCAGTTGAATACGGCTGCCGAGGCGCTTGGTCAACTCCTTCCAGCCATCCCAGTCCTCTTCGCCCAGACCGTCTTCAATGGAGAAGATCGGATACTGGTTAATCCAACCTTCCCAGAGCTGAATCATTTCCTCTGAGCTCTTGCGAGACTGATCCGACTTCCAGAACAGGTAGTTGCCCTGCTCTTTGCGATACAACTCGCTGGTAGCGGGGTCGAGGGCGATCGCAATCTCATCACCCGGCTTTAGCCCTGCCTTGGTAATCCCTTCCATGATCACATCCAGAGCTTCCACATTGGATTTCAGGTTGGGGGCGAAACCGCCTTCGTCACCGATGCCGGTGCTGTAGCCCTTGCCCTTGAGGATGGATTTCAGGGCGTGATACACCTCGGCTCCCATCTGCATCGCCATGGAGAAGGAAGGGGCACCCACAGGGGCGATCATGTATTCCTGAAAGTCCACGCTGTTGTCGGCATGGGCACCGCCATTCAAGATGTTGAAGCAGGGTACCGGCAGCAGCGTGGCCTCCTCGCCGCCGAGGTAGCGATAGAGGGGCAGCCCTTTAGACTCAGCAGCGGCCCGAGCGATCGCCATAGAAACCCCCAGAATGGCATTGGCTCCCAAGTTTTTCTTGTACTCGGTACCGTCCAACTCCAGCATTTTCTTGTCGATAGCGGTCTGATCGGTGGCATCCATGCCTTTTAAGGCTTCAGCAATGGTGGTATTAACGGTTTTGACCGCCTTGAGTACACCCTTGCCGCCGTAGCGTTTGGCATCCCCGTCGCGTAATTCCAATGCTTCCCGAATCCCTGTTGATGCACCGGAGGGAACGGCAGCCCGTCCCTTGCTCTTGTCCTCCAGCACGACGTCGACTTCGACGGTCGGATTGCCCCGAGAGTCTAAAATTTCTCGACCATGAATTGATGCGATCGCCGACATATGCTTCTCCCAAATTGTCCTGTCGAAGGTTGAACCTAAACCGGAGGAATTATTTCACAATACCGTTTAGTTGTGCACCCTTAATCTACGACATCCGCCGAAGCGCGTAGATCGCACCGGAGCCGGCCTGAGCCAAGTATCTATTCCAGCTCCTAAAAAAAATAGATTTGCGCCCTAGTTTGGGATCATTAAGGGGTCAGCGTTTGCGTAGTAGCTCCAAAATCTATGGCTGAGCCGCTGACTACTGCGCTGCATCCCCATAACCGCACAAATCGTCTGATTTGAATTTAGACTGGTTCACCTTAAATTAAGGATTTGCGTTGGAACAGTAATACTTCTTCAAATCGAGCACTGAGAGATGAAGCAAGGAATGTACGAGCTTGCCTGTTTGGCAAGGACGCCATAAACGCGAATGAGTGATGTCTATAAAACGCCCACCCTCAGCTTTTAGCGCCTCCTAAATAACGTCAGCTCGGGATAAGCCGAACCGCCCATTATTGCGTGCGCGACGCGCACGCAATAATGGGCTTTTTCGAGTGCCGCGCGAAGCGCGGCACTCGAAAAAGCCCTTAACCCGAACTGAGGTTAAATAATGTCAGTCTTCAATGGAGTCGTGTTGCTCTGCACCCATCATCCCGGGGTAGAAAGAAACATTGTTTTCTCATTAGTTCGGACAGTTTTTCTGAAACCGTTGATTTTGCGTGCGCGAAGCGCACGCAAAATCAACGGTTTCAGAAAAACTGTCCAGAGTATTGTTTTCTGAGAAGTTCGGATTAAGGACGTTTTCCGAGTGCGCTATGTACACCTAAAAATGGGCACTTCAGCTTATCCCAAATTAGGATAAAAAACTCTATAAAAACTTAGCCGTCAGCTCTCAGCCTGTAGCATTTGCTAAAAACTTTAAGCCCAGTCCAGGGCAAAATTTGATTTGCGTCAAGAAAAACGTTAGCGATCGCGACTTTTTTGCTTTAATGATGCCAACGTTGGTGACGCATCTCCGCGAGAATCTGACCTATGACCTGGCTAATACCTTTTCTTCTCACTGTCATTATTCTGGCTCTGAGCTTACTTTTGATTTCAAAGTTGCCTTTAGGGATAGAAGTCGATAGCCTCAACATTGCTTTTCTAGCTGGGCTCGTTCTGGGTCTGTTGAACGCCCTGATCCGCCCTTTATTGGAGCCTGTTTTTGGGGCGACCATCATTAATATTCTGACCCTGGGGTTAGCATCAATATTGCTGAATGCGCTGATTTTTGGATTAGCGGCAAAGCTCGTCACAGGTTTCCGCCTGAGATGGGGGATATTGAGTGCCCTGCTTGGAGCCTTTGCTCTCAGCATTGTCTATAGCGTTCTGTCCAATATTCTCATGCGGTTAGGGCTGATGACCGTAGGTTAACGAGACGGGGTTGCTGTGAAGATTAGAAACCCGGTGTTTCTGAGAACCCTGGGTTTCTAAGCTCCTGCTAACCCATCTGCCTCAGTGTTGAGTGTGATGGGTGGAACAGCCAGATTCAACAGGCAGGTAGCAACCTTGATTTAATTTTCATTAGTTCGGACAGTTTTTCTGAAATCAAGGATTTCAGAAAAACTGTCCAGAGTACTTTAAAAAACTATGGGGATCGCACGGATTGGCGACAGAACCCTCGTAGAAGCTGAATAATAGCCTTTCTCAATAGCCGACAGCGGGTGCCTATCTAGTAGGCGGATAGGGGATTGAGCGATCGCTCCCCCTAAATGTGGTGCAAATTTCTAAAACTGTATCCTGGGATACGGTTTTTCTCGTATTCCGCCTTATATAGTGTTGAGGCTAATAAGCGCTTACTACATATAGCGTATTGGGGTTCATCTCATTCCCCGTAGATTCAAGCTTTCGATTGCAGTGTTTGTGGCTCGTTTGGATATAGGCGTCTGATACGTCAGGTGCCGTTGCTTCGCCTCGATGTCCTTCACCTAAGAGATGCTTTTGACGCTATGAGTTACCAAGAACAGTTAAACCCGTGGGTTGTTCACAAGCTAATGCCCGATTTTAAGCAGGCTGCTGTTGCCCGTTTTCGTCATCGCAGTGATGCAGAAGCTTACCTGAAGATTGTGGCCCGTATGATACCTCAAGCTCGGTTTGCGATCGCCTTCGATGTGCAACAGAAGATTCAGGGCGCTACCCCTAGTGCATCTGAGGCTGTGGCCTAAGCCACCGTCCTAATTTTTGGCCGAGATCGTAAAAACTATCAAATTTTCAGCGGGGCGTCAATGGCACCCCGCTTTTTACAGCAATATGGGCTTCAAAGCCAAGAGTTCACGCCCTACGGGCGTGAACTCTTGGCTTTGAGGCCCGAAAACCGCGCGCCTTCGGCGCGCGGTTTTCGGGCCTGATTTCAAAATGAGAATTGCTGCGCTTTTTATAGCAATATGGGCTTCAAAGCTGAGAGTTCGCGCCCTTCGGGCACGAACTCTCAGCTTTGAAGCCCGAAAATAGTCCGCCGAAGGCGGGCTATTTTCGGATTGGATTCCAAAATGAGAATGGCTGAGAGAGATGGATGTGGGACGAAGTTCCACATCCATCTCTCTCAGCCAATCGGAAGATACTGTATCAAACATAGAAAAAGATAGCGCAAGTTTAATAGCTGTTGCTATATATAAGAGGCAGATTATTCTGAGGATGGTTTGCTGCCTGAATCATTTTTAAGAAAAACAAACTTTTCATGCATAACACGTTTAAAAAACGCTAGAACTTCTCTCTCATGAGGGCTGTGTTTGCTAGAGTTTAATCCTAAAAGTGAATTCAGTAGGATTTTTTCGTAGTGAATCCCAAACGTTGAAGTACTTTGAATACCAGAAAAAATGCCCCAGTTAAGCCCGTTTTAAACTTATTAAGGGATGAGAACGCTAGCTTGAAAAAGCACGAATTCTATCCCCTCAAGCTGCAGAAGCATGGGCTCAAATCAAAAAAACAGCTTTGAGGGACCCAGCCCTCTGAAATAACACGGGCAATACTCAATATTTATGGCTCCTGGAGACAGTGTGTAGCTCCCGCCTGTCCTATGTACCGCTGAACTCGTCACTTTTCATTACATCGTTAAGGTAAATCGTCCATGGCTAGCATCATTGGCACTGAGCAAACAGATTTTCTGGTCGGTCTTTCCTCGGCTGACCTTATTTTTGGAGAAGATGGCAACGACATTGTTCTGGGTGAGGCCGGAAATGATGTCATGTATGGCAATCTTGGCCGTGACTTGATGCGGGGGGGCGGCGGAAACGACCAGCTTGATGGTGGTGATGGCCTTGACACTATCTATGGCGATGCTGGAAACGACAACATTTTGGGCGGTACAAGCAATGACATTCTCTCGGGCGATGCCGGAAACGATCGCATTGACGGGGGGGCAGGATCTGACCTGATCTATGGGGGGATTGGCACCGACATCCTGGTAGGGGGAGCGGGTCAGGACACATTCGTGCTTGCGCCACGATGGGGCGGAGCGAACCAGAATGCTGCCGACCAAATTCTTGACTTCAGAAACAACACTGACGTCATTCAACTCGCGAGTGGACTGCGCTTCCAATCGCTCATCATCAGTGCGGGAACGGGCAATCTTGCTGGCAGCACGGTTATTCGACTACGGGGGACGGGAGAGTATCTGGCCGTTTTGCGCGGCGTGGCTCCTCGGCTGATTACAGCAACTGATTTTCGTTCGGCAACGTTGCCAGCGCGAGACGTGACTCGGCCCACCTTTGCTAATTTTCAGGTGACTAACATTACTCAGGCGGACGTTGCCACCCAAACTTTTACCATTCAGTATGCTGATGCTAGCGGCATTGATGCTCGTAGCATTAATGACCGTGACATCCTGGTGACAGGGCCAAATGGCTTCCAGCAGCTTGCGAGGGCTACCAACGTTGTGGTCAACAGCCCGACCTCTGTGACGGCCACCTACACATTGGATGCTCCTGGTGGTACCTGGGATGCCAATGAGGATGGCACCTATGAGGTGACATTGCGACGAGGTCAGGTGTTTGATACCCAGGGTAACTACAGTGTCGGAGGCAGTTTAGGGAGCTTTCAGGTAACAGTACCCGCGCCATCTGTGCCCGTTACAATAACGGCTTCTCCCACCAGTAGCCGGGAGGATGGCGGTACACCCATCATTTTTACCCTGACCCGTAGCACCTTTATTCGTGACCCTCTGACCATTAACTTTAGCCTGGGGGGAACGGCGTCTCGTGGCGTTGACTATACGGTCTTAGGCGGCACGATCCGAACAGATGGCACCGGCTCGGTGACGCTTCCGGCAGGAGTGGCGTCGGCGGCGATTACGGTAACCCCGCGCGTTGATAATGTGTCCGAAGAAGATGAGACCGTAATTCTGACCCTGGAGCAGGGAACGGGCTACACCGTTGAAGGGGATGGCGCCGCAACGGGGACGATTGTTGATGATGAGGCCCAGGTGAGTGTGGCGATCGCCCCCGATGCCGTCTTTGAGGATGGGGGTGGAGATCTGGTCTATACCTTCACGCGTACGGGCTTTGTGGGGCGTGAAATCACGGTCAGCTTTACCCTTCAGGGAACGGCGATCGCTGGAGCCACGAATGATTATGAAGTCGTCGCGCCCGACGGCACAACCTTTACCCTGACGGGTACCACGGGTACCATCACCTTTGCAGAAGGCCAGTCAACCCGTGAGCTGCGCATTCGCCCCGTGACCGATCTGCTGCTGGAGCAGGATGAGACTGTTTCGCTGCGGTTGAGCAATGGTACAGGCTATGTGGCGGATACAACTCCAGCCGTCGGTACTATTCGCAACGATGAGAGCGAAGTTGCTGTTGCCGTACAACCCACCAGTGTTCTTGAGGACGGTGGTGTAGGTCTGGTTTATACCTTCACGCGCAGTGGCTTTACTGGCCAGACGGCAACCGTTAACTTCACAGTCGGGGGGACTGCCACGTTTGGGCCTGAGGGTGACTATACTGCCCCGACCAACTCTACAGATGTTACCTTCACCGGCACCTCGGGTACCGTTACCTTTGCGGAGGGTGAGACCACCAAGACGGTAACCCTAACTCCTACGGCTGATAACCTCGTAGAACCTGATGAAACGGTTGTGCTAACTGTTACAGAGGGAAGCTCTTATCTGGTTGGGGGCAACGCGACGGCGACGGGCACGATTACCAATGACGATAGCAGCATCCAGGTGGCGATCACCCCTGAAAGCGTGCTGGAAGATAGCAATGCTCCCCTAACGGTAACCTTTACCCGAGGCGGCTTCCTGAATCGCCCAGTGACGGTGGATTTTAATGTAGGGGGCAGTGCTACGCTCGGCACAGACTACCAGGTGACGGCACCAACAGGTACCACCTATACCTTTAATAGCACCAGTGGCACTGTGACCTTTGCCGCTGGAGTGACCAGCCGGACGCTGACTATCAGGCCCACTCCTAACTCTCAGCCTCAGCCCGATCGCACCATTAGCCTGGAGGTGCAAGAGGGGAATGGCTATGTGGCCGAAACAACAGAGCCTGTAATTGGCACCATCACAGACGATGACGCTAGCATTGCCCTCAGCGTTTCTGACGCCGTTCGGGAGGATAGCGGCGAGGGTATTGTCTACACTTTCACCCGGAGTGGCTTTACGGGGCGTGCTCTGACAGTCACCTTCAGCACCGCCGGTACTGCACTCTTTGGTCAGACTGGAGATTACACCGTTAGCTCCACGGGTCAAACATTTTCCTTTAATGGCACCACGGGTTCCATCACCTTTGCTCCAGGCCAGGAAGCGGCTACCCTGACCTTGTTGCCCACCGCTGACCTGCTGACTATCGAAAACAATGAAACCGTTAACCTGACCCTGACCGCCGGGTCGGGTTATGGCATCACAACCCCGGATGCCGTGATAGGAACGATCCTCAATGACGATGGTGTCGTGACCAACACCAACAACAGTGGAGCCGGCTCGCTGCGACAGGCGATTCTGGCTGCTAACACTGCAGCATCCATTGCCAATCCCACCATTACGTTTGAGGGTCAGGGGGCGGATGGAGAGATCAACTTGGGCTCGGCTTTACCTGCGATCACCCGCAACATGACCATCGACGGCCCCGGCGCGGATAACCTGACAGTGCGCCGTAGCGGTACGACTGAGTTTCGTATCTTCCAGCTCAACAATGGGATTACAGCCACGCTGCGAGGGTTGACGGTCTCCGGTGGACTGCTGAGCAACGGCAATGGCGGTGGCATCTTCAACAACGGGGGCAACCTCACCCTGGAAGGTATGATTATCAGCAACAACGCAGCTAGCCTGGGCGGTGGTATCTACCACAGCAACGGCACCCTGACCTTGCGTAATACAACGGTCTCGAATAATAATGCGACGGCCGTTGGTGGAGCCTCTGGGGGCGGCCTGGGAATTGGGACGGGTACCGTCAACCTGTTTGAAGGGACTCTTTTTGAGAACAACTTTGCCCAAAGCTCTGGAGGCGGCCTCTATAACACCGGAGCAACCGTGAACATCACGGGTACGGCAGATAACCGGGTTATTTTCGCCACCAACAGAACGGATGGCTCTGGCGGCGGTATCTACAATAACCAGGGCACCGTTGAGGTGCGCTTTGCCGATTTCCAGGGCAACCAATCGAGTCTGCGATCGCTTTCAGGCGGTGCAATCTTTAATGGAGTAGGTACACTGCGTGTTGGTAGTTCAATTTTCAACAATGTCCCGAATTTGCCGAATGCGATCACAGGGGCTTACACGACCTTAGACTCCAATAATCCAGGTCTGTAACGTCTCAATCCAGGCTTCACAAATAGAATGGGCGTCGCACTTTGTGCGATGCCCATTTTTCTAACCTGAGTTCGGGTTAAGGGCGTTTTCGAGTGCCGCGCAACGCGCGGCACTCGAAAACGCTTATTTTGGCTTATCTCGAACTGAGGTTTTCTATTTTTGTGAGTTGGAGAAGCTGGTGTAGCCAGCTTCTCCAACTCACAAAAACAGTAGACTTCGTGCAGGAAGTCTATATGCGTTAGAAGGGGACATCATCCCCTTCATCCCCCAGAGACGTTTCGTCGGCCCAGTCATCTCCGGGTAGCTTGCCACCAGGTAACACATCGGCCTCATCCCAACGAATCACCTGGCCGTTGAAGAACGACGCCACGTTATTGGCGGCTCGCACCAGAGGGTCTTCATCCCACCGGGAAGCAATGGGGGGCGGCGCCATGGAGATGGGTTCGGGTTCCAGAGCGGCTGGGCGATCCGGTTCGGGAGTTGCGATAGGGGCAGGAGGTTGGGCGATCGCGGCCACCCGTCCAGCGTTAGGTACGGCTTCTGCAATCACAGCAGGTCGTGGAGGCGAGGGGGTAGCCGGAGCTGGGGGTGTGGGAGCGGAAGTGCTGAGTTTTGCCGTTGTTGTAGGGAGAGTTCCGGGTTGGAGGGGTTCGGCTACCTCTAGTGTGACTCGGACGCGGTGCCCCGCATATTGTTCGAAAGCAGCTTCAATATTGCCGTGGCGGCTAGAGGCAATTTTTAGCAGGGGTGCGGCTTTTACGCCGATGCGGGCTTCCTGCCCACTATAGGCTAGGAGAAAACACTGCTGCCGCAACAAGATTTGAGTGGAGTTGGGTTGCACCAATCCCAGCACCTGCTGCCAGGTTTGTTCCAGATGCAACACTGTAGCAGCCACTTCCACGGGCGTCGGTTCCGGCAACGTCATCGGTACCGGAGCTGCATCGGTTTCTGGCGCCGGGGGTGGGGCTGTCGTTTTAGCGACGGGCGCGGCGGGAGGAGACGCGGCGGCTACCGGACTTGGGCTTGTAGCAGCGGGACGGGCAGTGGGTGCTGGTGCCGGAGCCGCCTGTGCCGCTGGGGCTGGGGCTACGGGAGTCGGTGGTGGAGCCACCCGAGTCGCAGGGATTCCCGCCTGCGCTGCAATGCCAGGTGCCGGGACTGGCGCAACGGTTGCCATCGCCGATGGTAATAACCCCAGCAGGGTTACTTCCAGCCATAACCGTGGTTGGGCACTGTTGCGAATCTGCGCCTCACTGCTCCGGAGGTGTTGCTGCCCTTGCTGTAAGAGGGCGACGGATAGGGTAGAGACAAAGTCCACCATGGCCTTCCACGTTTGCGCGGTGACTGTAACCAGGTCGCCGCGGTCAGGAGCGGTTTTGGCAATTAACAAATCTCGATAAAAGCTTGCCAGGTTTTGCAACACAATGCTCGGTTCACGACCCCGATCCATAAGTTGACGGACCCGATCAATCAGGGCTTCTGGTTGATCCTGGGCGATCGCCCCCATCAGAGCCAGCAAATCCTGCTCGGGCACCGCCCCCACCAGATCCCAAACCCGCTCAGGGGTAATCTCCCCATCCAGCAGACTGAGCTGATCCAGCGAACTTTCAGCATCCCGCAAGCCTCCCTGGGACAACTGCGCCACTAACTGAATGGCGTCGTCCGTAATGGGAATGCCTTCTTTTTGAGCGATTGTTCCCAAATGCGCCACCATCGCTTCCAGGGGAATGCGACGAAAATCAAATCGCTGACACCGAGAAATAATGGTTGCTAAAACCCGTTGGGGGTCCGTGGTTGCTAACACAAACACAACCTGATTAGGCGGTTCTTCCAATGTTTTCAGTAATGCGTTGAATGCCGCATTACTGAGCATATGAACCTCGTCGATTACATATACTTTGTAACGACACTGAACGGGGGCAAATTGCGCTCGTTCAATCAGTTCGCGGATGTTATCAACCCCGGTGTTGCTAGCGGCATCGATCTCGATGACATCCAGGGCAGAGCCGAGGGCGATCGCCCGGCACACCTCACATTTTCCACAGGGAGATGGCGTGGGGGCGTCTGAGCTGAGGCAGTTCAGCGACTTAGCAAAAATGCGAGCACTGGAGGTTTTCCCTGTTCCCCGGGCTCCGGTGAATAGATAGGCAGGTGCGATCCGCCGCTGCCGCAGAGCGTTGCTGAGGGTGGTGGCGATCGCTTCCTGGCCTACCAGTTCCCGAAAGGTCTGGGGACGATATTTGTGGTGCAGCGGCTCGTAGGACATAGGGCGAACAAAAGAACCTATATCCAGGGTAAGCGATCGCCTCCCCTCTCCGCAGGAAAACTACAGCCCCATTTGGTTTCGCTCTGGCAAAACTAAACAAAGCAAGGAGTTTATCTCTTGCTCCGAAATCCTTTAGAGAAATTAACACCCAACGATAATACAAGCTCCCAACGATTCCCAGGTTTGAGGCCCAACAATGCCATCAACCAACATGTAGGGATTATGGTCGTTGCCTCGCTCTTGATAGGTCATCACAGCGGCTTCTGTCTTAGCGCCAAAGAACCCATCAACTTGAAGTTTGAAGTTATAACCGTTCAGAAGCCGTTGGAGAACTTTGATATTTTCATCGGCTCTTTTTTGTTGGTCATTGCGGCGCAGAATTGGCAGTTGGTGGCAGAGAATTTCTGGGCGGGTATTGGGGGCAGATGCTTGCATGATAGATGTCCTTCTTGTGATTCGGAGAAGCGTTGTTGCTTGCTTCCTTAGTTACGGCTTGCACCCATCGGTTTCCCAAAAAATGAATGAAGAGTACCCTTTTCAGGTACCTACCGCACCGAGTAAATAGCCTCTTAATTGTGTGTAGTACTACACGCTTGAAGTGGCAGAGTTCTTTGTGAAAAACGTTGTGCACGTGGCTTGTCACAAATAACCTTGCTTGCTAGATTGTGTCAGGCTATATATAGCGCACAAAATCAAAGATTTACAAAACTATCCACATGGATACGAATATCTAGGTTGCATTCCACTTTTGTAACATCAGTTCGGACAGTTTTTGTGAAACCCTTGATTTTGCGTGCGCTTCACGCGCGCAAAATCAAGGGTTTCACAAAAACTGTCCAGAATATTTTGTAAGTGAAGCGGGCGAAGCCCGCTTCACTTACAACAGTGAGTTTCCAAATTTGCAAAAGTGGAATGTACCCAATATCTATCTTCTGAACTATGGAGAAAGTTTAAGAAACTTAAGAAACTAGGTAGAAGAAATTCCTCCTACTTTGAAATAACACTATGGTTCAAACCTGGTTGTGGACTGGAGTCATTAGCATGGCGCTTGGCTCCGTACTGTTTGGATTTGGGGCTGCCCAAGCTCAAAGTGAACGCTGGAAAATCCTATTTATCCTGAACTTTTTTATTTGCGTAATTGCTGCTGGGCTTTATCTAGCAATGGCAATGGGGCAAGGGCAAAGCGAGGTTTATGGTCGTCCGACCTTCTGGGTTCGCTATGTCACCTGGTTTATGTCGACGCCTTTATTACTGTTAGATTTAGCCTTTTTAGGCCGCAGTACGGTTGCTGTTACGGGTAGCTTGCTGGGGGCAAATACCTACATGATTCTGACGGGTTTTGCTGCCACAATGTCACCCAAACCAATCAACTATGTTTGGTATGTTGTGAGTTGTGCAGCGTTTTTAGCAACACTTTATCTACTGGTAAAACCCTACCGTATTGAGGCTGAACGTAAACATCCTCGTTCTCGTAAGGTTTTTCGTAAGCTCTTGAGTGTGCATGTCATTTTGTGGACGCTTTATCCGGTCGTCTGGATTTTGAGTAGCACAGGGTTGAGTATTCTCAGCCAGGGCTATGAAACAATGGGATATACGCTATTGGATATTGCATCGAAAGTTGGTTTTGGACTGCTCTCCCTGAATAGTTTGAAGCAAATTGAACAGGCAGGAGAGAGACAACCAACACGAGAATTTGAAACGTCAGCTATTTGATAAGACTGTCTCCGTGGTGAATGGCGATCGCCCAATCGATCGCCAACCCCAATTCACATCTTAAATTGGATACGATACGCAATTGCTCGGTTCCGAGAAACAATCGAACACACAGGCGAGATCCTGCGGTGCAATTCCAACTCCCCTATCTTTGAGAGGAAGGTGGATACGCTGCACTCTTGCCTCAGCAGTGATGGGTACGGAACCCTGGGACCGTTGTATTTCAAGTCGAAATTGTGGAGTCGCCAGGTGTCGCGATAAAAAGATCGCCTTCTAGTTGGTACAAAATCTGAGTAATTTTTTCGTGCGTCATCCGCACGAAAAAATTAGTTTCTTCTGTCCGTTTGAGTGATCCAGCGGCTATTCGTCCGGTTGGTTTTGTGCAGGTACCATTCCCGTTTTAATGGAGAGGGTTTGCTCTTGGCCATTGCGGTTCAGTATCATTTGCAGGTTGCTACCTACTCCACTGGATTCGACAATTTGTTGGATCTGCGCTCCGTCTGTCACCTCTTGACCATTGACTTTGTGGATGACATCTCCCGATCGCAGCCCTGCTTGTTCTGCTGGAGAATTGGGCATGACTTTTGCGACTAGCACTCCCTGCTCGTCATTCACACTGAGTCCGCTGTTAGGGTTGTTGTTAATTTCCTGCTTCATCTGGGGCGATAGCGTAATCATCTGGACACCCAGATAGGCATGTTCTACCTTGCCATGATCAGCCAACTGGTCGGCAATGCGGCTGACCGTGTTGATCGGAATGGCGAACCCAATTCCTTGAGCATCCTGAATGATAGCGGTGTTCATCCCAATTACTTCACCCTTCTGGTTGAGCAACGGTCCACCTGAGTTACCCGGATTGATTGCTGTGTCTGTTTGGATGTAGTTGACCCGTTCGTTTGGTATCCCCACCTGGCCGCTGGAACGACCTGTGGCGCTGATGATGCCCATGGTGACGGTGTTATCCAGTCCCAGAGGGTTGCCAATGGCGATCGCCCAATCCCCCGGTTGCAGCGCATCGGAGTTACTGAACTTGAGGGTAGGCAAGTTATTCGCCTTAATTTGAACAACGGCAACATCCGTTACCGGGTCAGCCCCTAGCACTTTGCCTTCAAAGGTGCGGCCGTCCTTCAACGTCACCTGTACGGTATCGGCTCCCTCGACCACATGGGCATTCGTGATAATTCGCCCATCCGATGTTTCGATAAACCCAGAGCCCACACCGCGCTCAATTTGTTGCGAAGGTGGGGTTGGCATCTGGCGACCGAAGAACTGTTGAAATAGAGGGTTGTTAAATACTTCGGGCTGAGAGGTTTTGACGGTACGGGCCGCATCAATCCGAACAACCGCAGGACCGACCTCCTGCACCACATTGGCAATAAAATTAGAAGGGGGGAGTGCAGGTGCGGAAGTTAAGGATGTCGTAGAGACTGGTTCTTGGACGATTGTATTCGATGAACGATGAGTGCTGAAATAAGAAGTTGCATAATGGCCGGTTGTTGCGATTCCGGCTCCTAATAGAATGAGGCCAATTGCCCTACCCATTCGTCCCGGAGAAAACCGTGAAATGCGCTGCAATTGATGGGTTTTGGTATCAAGTTGAAATTCAGGTTGAAGAGACTTGTCATTATCAGATTGTCCTGTTTGCATAGGAAATATCCTCCCGTTTCAAGGGAGTATGAACGGTTGAATTACAGCCTGATGAAATGCTTAAAAGGTCAATTTTTTATGGATTTTAACCCCGAAAAATCAAGCCCTTTTGAAACATTTGAAATATCCCTGTAAGAGAGTGGAGGAGTGACTGATATATTTACAGTAGTTTGTCTGTATGTCGGTCTTATGACAAGTTAGTGGCAAGTCTGTGAATTCTTTTTTGATCAGAATTTCGTACTGATTAAATTGACATCATGCTTAAAGGATTGATTTTTTATAGAGGTTGTATCTAGAAAATGAATTCTTTAAACATGCCTAGTGACGTACACAAAGTCCCACTTCTATTCTTGCAAATACATCATGCATTCCTGGCGGCAAAGGTTTCAGCACTATGCGCACTGGTTTCCAGTAATTCTTGGTTTTGGCCTATTTGGGATATCTTTATGGGCTATTCGCCAACAATTACGGCAACATACTCCTGAAGAAATTTGGAGCAGCGTGCAGGCAATTCCGATTGGATTGGTGGGGGTGGCGATCGCCCTTACTCTCCTCAATTATTGGACGCTAACAGGATACGACACTTTGGCGGCAATCTATATTCGGCAACCATTGCCCTATCGAAAGACAGCGTTGGCTGCTGTTACGAGCTATGCCATCAGTAACACCATTGGTCTAGCGCTGTTAAGTGGCAGTGCGATTCGGTACCGTTTTTACGCGGCCTGGCAAATTCCTGCGACTAAGATTGCTCAGATTATTGCTTTTTGCAATATCAGTTTTTGGCTTGGGCTATTTTCGGTGGGTGGCATTCTCTTTGTTATTGAGCCCATTGAAATTCCAGCCCTACTGGATTTACCTGTTTCGTCGGTTCATCCGATTGGCGTTTTATTTCTAATTGTGATTACGGCTTATTTGATCTGGAGTGTGATCAGTGCGCGCTCCCTACAAATTGCCGGGTGGACAATACCGCACCTCCCGATTCAACTCTCGTTGGCCCAGATTGTCATTACATCTTTAGATTGGGCGTTGGCCGCCGCTGTGCTTTACACCCTGTTGCCGTCTGCTTCCCCTCTCTCTTATCCAGGCTTTTTTGGGATTTATCTGCTAGCGCAATTGGCAGGCATCATTAGTAATGTGCCTGGCGGTCTGGGTGTGTTTGAAAGCGTCATGCTAGCTCTGATTTCTCCCCCAGTAGCCACGAATGAGTTATTTAGTGCTTTACTGGCTTACCGAGCTATTTATTATTTTCTTCCCTTCAGCGTTGCGATACTGATGTTAGGAGCTTATGAGTTACGTCAGCGATATCGTCATCACTTTCGTAGCAAGTGATATGCATTACTCTGTTCAGCTTTGCTGAACCCCTTAATTGGGCCATAGGAGATTTCTGGGAAACAATATCCCCATTATTTGGGAAAAAGGCGCGGCTTCGCCGCGCCTTTTTCCCAAATAATGGGGAAGTTCTTATCTGGAAATCTCCATATTTGGGGCTTAGCCCATGGGCTCAAAGGATTTCACGTCTAACACGGGGCCAACCATCGCCATCGTCATGACATCCTTTCGCACCTCGCCATTAACTCTGACCTTTTGTCCTTCTACAAGCAAGCCATCGGGTGCACCTTTGTGAATTTCGTAGGTTTGACCATCGGTTACTAATGTCCAGGTGCCCATGCCCATCAAGGACTTCTTGACTGTGCCTTCGGCCTGTAAGCTCATGATTCATACCTCCGAGTTGCTGAAGTAGGTTGTTGGCGTATAAAACTGACGGTTTCGTCCTCCAACAACCTACTCTGTGTTCTAAGCGCGTAGGGCTAGATGAGATTATGCGTTTGAGTGAGCAGCTGCTTTTGCAGCCAGGGTTGCAATTCCAAAGCAGAGAATTGCATTGACGAAGAGGAACATGCGGGCGATCGCCCCACTTCCCAACAGCATCATCCCCGGATCAATCAGAGCGCTGATGCTCAGACACGAGGCTACCCCCAACCCGGCTCCCACCGCAAACCACTTAAGAGAGGGATGCCCCAATAGTAAGGCCACCAGAACTAGCGGAATCAATAGACTGGCCGTGAATGGATTGAGCATGGGGCTGGCCTGTAAAGCACTGCCCAACTCAGGAAGGGAACTTCCTAGCACTCGGAAGGGAGCCTGCGGTAGGTCAAACACATACAATCCCCGCAGAAAGAACAGCCCAGAACTGCCCAACACCAGGCCACTGGAAAGGGAGAAGCTAAACCAGGGAAGGTAATTCCGCAGGAGCCAAGCAAACAAGTAAGAACCAATGACCATGCCCAGCTTCGGTGGCAAAGCTACAGCTCCGCCATCCAGCCAGAAGCGTAGATTGAGATAGCCATTTTCCTTGAGCCAGCGGAAGAAGTCTCGGGGCGTGATCTGGCCCTTGAGTGCCAGCTTCACAGCTGCGTCGGCATCGAGTTGGCCGGCACCAAAATGGTTGAGTTGGTCGTCGCTGATCACGCGGGCAGATTGTTTGAGAATGTCGGCGATCGCATCCGGCTCCTCAATACCCACAGACTTCACCAGGGCTGCAACTGCGGCTACATGAGGAGCCGCCATGCTAGTTCCTTGCAGGGACAGGTAAACGGGTTCGCCAGTTTCCGGGTTAATCGTATTTTGCAGAATGCCGCCACTCAGGTCATCCTCCTTCAACACGCCACCAGGTGCGGAAATATCCACCCCGGCTCCGAAGTTGGAATAAGGAGTCTTCGATCCACTGGAGTCTAGTGCTGAAACTGCAATGACATGGGGGTAACGGGCTGGGTAATCGGCGGAATTTGCTCCAGCATTACCCGCAGCGGCGATAATCACAACCCCCTTATCGTGGGCATAGGCGATCGCCTCCTGCAACACATCGGCATCCCCACCGCCACCCAGGCTCATATTAATGACATCCGCACCATGGTCTGCCGCAAACCGAATCGCTTCAGCAATGTCGGCTACCGTGCCACCACCGCCCTGGCCCAGCACTTTTAGAGGCATCAATGCGGCTTCGTAGGCAATGCCAGCCACCCCAAGATTGTTGTTCGTCGATTGAGCAATGGTTCCAGCAACGTGGGTGCCGTGGCCGTTGTCATCGGTTGCCTCCTCCTGGTCATTCACGAAGTCGTAACCCGCCACGAACTGGGTCTGCTCCATATCAGGTACGCGGCTGATGCCCGTGTCAATCACAGCGACAGTTGTGCCACGGCCCTTGGTTTCATCCCAGGCCGGTTCGATGTTGATGCTACGGAAGTTCCACTGTTTGGGATAGTCAGGGTCGTTGGGTGCTCCTAATGCTTGATAGACGTAGTTTGGGCTAATGGATTCCGTGAGAGATTTGAGGGGCGATCGCCGCAGAGCCCGCAATGTCTCCGCATCCCCTTCCACAATGTAAAGATGATCGGCTTCAGAAAAAATGCTGTTGGGATGGGGGGTGATGTGAAATTGGTGGGCGATCGCCCCCAACTCCTGCTCCAATTCCCCAGCCGATAAATCCTCCCGAAAGTCCAACACAATGGACTCATAGGTGCCCCGATTGGCCAATCCCGAAAAACTACCCAGGGCCACCAGCAGCCCCACACAAAACAAGAAGGTGAGAAATACTTTTTTCATGGGGCAATTCCTGAGAGGGTAGTAGGGCTTAGCGCCTAACCGTAGAGTTTCCTCTCACCATAGCCCATAGTTCTACCGATCGGCAGAAGATAAATATTACTTTTGAGTGTTATTAAACTTCGCCCAAAACCCAGGACGTCAATAGCGGTGCAAAGCCATTGCTAACAACACCCTGGGTTTAAAGATTTTGCTACATACAGAAACACACCACCCAAACCTGATCCAAACCCCACAGATGCGAAGCGGCCTAACAACACCTCTGCAAAACCTCCTTGGCCAAGGGGGTCTGGGGGACGGGCCAGTCCGTCCCCCAGACGAGGGGTTTGGGGAGCGACGCGTCCCCAAGCAAGACTTACATCAACGAAAAGAGAGCTTAAAAGGCCCCAACGGTAGTGCCACAGATTTAGCTGCCTTCTTCAAAATCTGCTCAGTACTGGGCAGATTAACAAAACGAACAGCCTCTGCCGACGTCAACGTAATCTGATCGGAAGGGGGACACCCTTCAGCAGCCAGCAGCAGTAGCCGAAACCGATAGGTGTCGGTTCGATTAAAAGGTTGCAGGTTGATATCAACTTGTGACTGGGGTTGCTCAAAAGTAAGTGGAGTCAGTGTTTTGACCAGACGATGGCGATCGGGAGATTGAGCTTCAATGTAGACCATAGTTGCCTGGGATGGCAGATTAATTCCGAATTCGAAGTTATCAAAATTGTGAGGTGATTCATTCGTCATTTCGACCTGAACCACATGTAAGTCGGAATAGGGGTAAGACTGCTTTCCGTTGGAAAAGGTAAGTTGCGATCGCAGCTCTTCTGCCCCATACAGCGCGTCAAACTTGGGCAGAATATCGATCCGTTGCGCGATCGTAAATCTGTAATTGAAGTGAGGCGTGATAACGGCATAGAGAAATGCCCCAATACCGCCACTAACAAGGGCTACGACAATAAAGGGGAGAAAGTACCAGAGAGATTCCGGCATTGTAAGAGAGAAGGCGAAGCGTTTTATGGAAGATGGGCGATCGCCCACCCTACTTAAGCCAGGGTAAAAAATCCATGCATGAAGTGCATCTTTCACATGTTGGATAATCCCAGCTCAGGGTGATATGGCATACGGAATAGAAGCTCTTGCATCAAAAAAAGCACCCCTAAATGGGGTGCTTTTTTTGATGAATTAGGAAGCAGCTGCTTCCTAATTACTTGTGTTACTTGCTTTCCGAGAACTCAGCGTCGATCACATCATCTTCGCCAGAGGAGCTAGATCCATCTGCCGAACCATTGGGACTGGGGCCGTTACCCATGTCTTCGGGAGCGCCACCTGCACCTTGGTAGAGGTTGCTACCCACGGTGTAGAGGGTTTGTTGCAGCTCACCCATGAGGGATTTGATGCGGTCGAAGTCTTCCTGGGCGATCGCATCCCGCAGATCCTTGGTCATGCTCTCGATCTTGGCTTTATCATCAGCGGGCACCTTGTCACCCAACTCGCTGATTTGCTTCTCAGCCTGGTAAGCCAGAGAGTCAGCCTGGTTCTTCACGTCGATGCGCTCACGACGCTCCTGGTCAGCAGCCGCATTTTGCTCGGCTTCCTGTACCATCTGTTCCACAACATCCTTAGGCAGGGTCGAAGCACCCGTGATGCTGATGGACTGCTCTTTACCCGTACCTTTGTCACGGGCACGAACGTTGAGGATACCGTTGGCGTCGATGTCAAAGGTTACTTCGATTTGAGGTACGCCACGGGGAGCGGGAGGAATCCCATCCAGGCGGAAGGTTCCAAGGCTCTTGTTGTCGTTCGACATTTGGCGCTCACCCTGCAGAACGTGGATTTCCACGTTGGTCTGGCCATCAGCCGCCGTAGAGAAGACTTCCGACTTCTTGGTGGGGATGGTGGTGTTACGAGGGATGATGGCTGTCATCACGCCACCCAGGGTTTCCACACCCAGGGACAGCGGAGTGACGTCAAGCAGCAGGATGTCTTTCACTTCACCCGCCAGTACACCCGCCTGAATTGCAGCACCTACGGCTACAACTTCATCAGGGTTTACGGTCTGGTTGGGAGACTTGTCCAGAATGCGCTTGACCAAATCTTGAATCGCAGGAATGCGGGTTGAACCACCCACCATTACCACTTCGTCAATATCGGTTTTGCTGAGCTTAGCGTCACGCAGCGCATTCTCAACGGGGATGCGGCAGCGATCGATCAGGTCAGAGCATAGCTCCTCGAACTTGGCTCGAGTCAGGGTGGTATCCAGGTGCTTTGGCCCATCCTGAGTTGCCGTGATAAAGGGCAGGTTGATTTCTGCCTGAGTCACGCTGGACAGCTCAATCTTGGCTTTCTCCGCAGCTTCCGTCAGACGCTGGAGGGCTTGCTTGTCCTTGCGCAGGTCAATTCCTTCTTGGGATCTGAAGGACTCGGCCAGGTAATCCACGATCTTCTTGTCGAAGTCATCACCACCCAGGTGAGTATCCCCAGAGGTGGCCATTACTTCAAACACGCCTTCGCCCACTTCCAGAATGGATACGTCGAACGTACCGCCCCCTAAGTCAAAAACCAGGACGGTTTCGTTGTTTTTCTTATCCATCCCGTAGGCCAGGGATGCAGCAGTGGGCTCGTTGATAATCCGCAGTACTTCAATCCCGGCAATCTTACCGGCGTCTTTGGTAGCCTGACGCTGGGAGTCGTTGAAGTAAGCAGGAACCGTGATAACGGCCTGAGTTACGGTTTCGCCCAGGTACTTGCTGGCATCTTCGACCAGCTTGCGCAGCACCTGTGCCGAGATTTCTTCAGGGGCGAATTGCTTGCCTTCGGCGGTGCAATCCAGCTTAACGTTGCCATTGACGTTCAGCACCTTGTAAGGAACTTCCGTGGTTTCATGGGTCACTTCGTCGAAGCGGCGACCAATGAAGCGCTTAACGGAATAGAAGGTATTTTCGGGGTTGATTACAGATTGCCGCTTGGCGATCTGCCCGACCCGACGTTCCTTGGTCTTGGGGTCGAAGGCAACAACCGAGGGAGTGGTGCGAAAACCTTCTGCGTTAGCGATGACGGTGGGCTTACCCCCCTCCATCACGGCGACGCAGGAGTTCGTGGTTCCCAGGTCAATTCCTACAACTTTGGCCATAGTGAATGGTGCTCCGGTTTCTGTGGTCTATGTGGATTTGGGTTCGTCCAAATACTTTGGAAGTTGCACCGCCCTCGGAACGGGTCGAGCGATCGCAAGAAGCCGCAACTTAATTCTTTCTATATACTGTGTGCGTTTGCGCTCAACGATGAAGGCGTATTTACCGAACAACCAAAGGGACGGTTGAATAAGGGGGCAAACTAGGGTACGACTCAAGCGGCCTTGAATCTGCCGTCAACTTTTTAAGTCTACGCACTCTTTACCCCGTTACCTGGTGGGGAACCGTATAGGAATGGGTAGGGGTTGCCGCCAGAAGTTTATGAGATTGGATCAGTAGCAGGCTACAGCAACTCTCATTAATTCTCATTTTGAAATCAGGCCCGAGAACCGCGCGCCATGGGCGCGCGGTTCTCGGGCATCAAAGCCAAGAGTTCACGCCCGTAGGGCGTGAACTCTTGGCTTTGATGCCCATACTGAGAATTGCTGAATAGGCTACTCATCTAACCACCGGCCCTCAACAAAGCAGTAGAATCGTAAAGCCACTCACAAGCGATCGCCCACACTATGGTTACGCTCTCTCCCGTACTGAAAGCCCGTCTGGCTGGCCCATTGAACATTGGTTCTGTGCAGCTTCAAAGCCGGGTACTGCAATCGCCGTTGTCGGGAGTGACGGATCTGGTGTTTCGACGGTTAGTGCGACGGTATGCACCCGACTCGATGATGTATACCGAGATGGTGAACGCGACGGGGCTGCACTACGTCAAGCAGTTGCCAATTTTGATGGAGATTGATCCGGGTGAGCGGCCTATCAGTATTCAGCTATTCGATTGTCGGCCTGATTTTTTGGCAGAAGCGGCACAGAAGGCCGTAGGGGAAGGGGCCGATACCGTGGATCTAAACATGGGCTGCCCAGTCAACAAGATTACCAAGAACGGGGGTGGCTCCTCCTTGCTACGCCAGCCGGAGCTGGCAGCAGAAATCGTGCGTTCCGTTGTGGCAGCGGTCGATGTGCCTGTGACGGTTAAAACCCGGATTGGCTGGTGCGATAGCGAAATTAACGCGGTTGAATTTGCCAAGCGTATGGAAGACGCCGGGGCAAAAATGCTCACGCTCCATGGTCGTACCCGTGCCCAGGGCTACAACGGCCCGGCGCGATGGGAGTGGATTGCTCGGGTAAAAGAAGTTCTTTCCATTCCGGTGATTGCCAATGGCGATATTTTCTCGGTGGAAGCGGCTGTGAATTGCCTGGAGCAGACTGGGGCAGATGGGGTGATGTGTGCCCGAGGGACGCTGGGCTATCCCTTCCTGGTGGGCGAAATTGACCACTTCCTGAAGACTGGAGAGGAGCGAGTCCCTCCCACCCCTGTAGAAAAGCTGCAATGTGCCCGCGATCACCTGCAAATGTTGTGGGAGTACAAGGGAATACGGGGCATTCGACAGGCGCGCAAGCATATGACCTGGTATGCCAAAGGTTTTCCGAATGCGGCAGATTTGCGGGGGCGGTTGGCCGTGATGGAGTCTCTGGAGCAGGGATTGGAGTTGTTGGATGGGGCGATCGCCTACCTCAGCACCTACTCCTGGCCTGAATCGGACAGCACTCCCGACATCCGCGAACTCGCTCAGGTGTAACAATCCTGCTGGGTAGCCGCTTGAGCAGGCAATACCTTCCTCAAGTAGCCACCCCAATCTTAAGCAGGCCTGGATTGTGTTACCGGAATTTCAATCACAAACTCGACCCCTTCCCCAGGTGCGGAGAAGCATTGCAAAGTGCCGCTGTGCTTCTCGGTCACAATCTGGTAGCTGATAGATAGGCCCAAGCCCGTCCCCTTGCCGAGGGGTTTAGTGGTAAAAAAGGCTTGAAATAAGTTTTGCCGGGCAGAGGGGGTGAGCCCTGGCCCATTGTCGGCAATACGAATTGTGACCCAGTTCTCCTGGAGCTGTTCTGTCACAATTCGAATTTGGGGAAGCCAAAGCTGCTCCTCAGAAGGTGGGCATTGCGTGAGCTTTTCTTCTAGAGCATCGATCGCATTACTCAACAAGTTCATAAATACCTGATTGATTTGCCCAACGTAGCACTCGACAGGTGGTAGAGGTCCGTACTCCTTCACCAGGCGAATTTCGGGATGGTCGGCCTTGCGCTTGAGCCGATTCTGCAAAATCATCAACGTACTCTCAATGCCTTCGAGCAGGTCAACGGCCTTGATTTCCGATTCATCCGTTCGCGAAAAATTCCGTAAGGATTTGACGATTTTCTGAATCCGCTCGGCTCCCATGCGCATCGAGCTAAGCAGACGGGGCAGATCCTCCTTCACAAAATCCAATTCGATGGTGTCGATGTGTTGAGCAATCACGCCCCCCGGTTCTGGATACTGCTTCTGATATAGCCGAATCAGCTCCAGCAGGTCATCAATGTAACTTTGGGCGGGATCCAGGTTGCCGTAGATGAAGTTGACGGGGTTATTAATTTCGTGGGCAACACCGGCCACCAACTGGCCCAGGCTCGACATTTTTTCGCTCTGCACCAGTTGGGTCTGGGTGCATTGCAGTTCGTTCAGAGCCGCTTCCAGATGCTCAGTTTTTTGGCGGAGGGCTGCTTCGGCTTGCTGGCGGTTCCAGGTTTCCAGGGCCAGGCTTACAAAGTCGGCAAGGGACGCCGCAAAGTTTTCCTCCTCCATAGTCCAGGTTCGCGGTTCGCCTTCATGCTCCAGACACAGCACACCAATCATTTCACCGCTCAGCCAGATCGGGGCATCTAGCAAGCTAGTAATACCCTGAGGTTTGAGGTAGGTTGTGCAAAATTCATGGGTACGAGGATCCTGGCAGGCATCTACCACGGCCAGCAGTCGGGCAGAGGCGAGTGCTTTGAAGTAGTTCGGATAGTCAGCCGCAACTAAATCGATGCCATTGCTGTGTTCCTGGGTTTTCTGGGTGTAACACTCGGTCAACCGTAAGACCATGCCCTCTTCGGCAAACAGCCAGATCCCGGCGATCGCCACCGGCATAGCTCGACAGGCGACCTCTGTAATCTCGCGCAAATTGGCGTGCAAATCCTCCTGCGCCCGAGTCTTACTCCTGACCAGTTGACCCAGAGCCTGGCTATAAGTTCGCAGGCGTTCTTCAGCCTGACGTTGGGTTTCCCTTAACTGCTCCCGCTCGGTAACGTCATTGGCAATGGTGAGCAAGTACTGGGGCGTCCCATCCACATCCACAATTCGTGTTTGCCAGGTTTGTAACAGCCGTAATTTACCCTCTATCTGAGTCTCTTCCACAGGAATGTGGATGATGGCATCACTCCGGAGCGCCTGCAAATCACGCTGTCGCCGGGCCTTAGCAATGGCCTGAGGAAACACGTCAAACCCTGTTCGTCCCAGCACTTGTTCGGGCGAGAGACGAAATAATTTTGTGGCTGTCGCATTCCAAAGAACGAACCGGAAGTCTGTGGCATTTTTGGCGATCACAGCGACCGGCAGGTTTTCAAGAACCGATTGCAAGAACCGTTGAGTCATTTGTAACTCTGCTGCCGCTTCTTGCTGTTTAGCCTCTAAAACTTTGTGGGCAGTAATGTCAAAGACGAAGCCCTCTAATGCCTCAAGCTGGTGCTCCGTCCAAACTCCCTGCCCCTGTTCCCAAACCCATTTTTCCTGCCCACCCACATCTCGAATTCGGTAGACCAGTTGGAAGGGATGGTGCCGTTCGAGTGCCTGTTGCACGGCATTCCAGATGCGATCGCGATCCTCAGGATGAATCAGGCTGGCGTAGGAAACCTCCTGGTTCTTAGTCAGTTGTTGAGGATGGTAGCCCGTTAGGGCAAGGCTGCCTGAACTGACATAGTCCATAGACCAGGCCTGATCGTTAGGGCATCGGTAAACCATCCCAGGAAGGCTACTGAGCAACCGCGTCAGGGAGACGGGGTTATCTGACGCAGATTGATTGGAAATGCTCATGGACTTTACTAATCGCCAGGAGTCAGGGTCAGAGGACGGGCTGGATATTAAACGAATTATGGCTTATCCTTCCCAGAAATAAAGATTCGTGACTACCAAGCTGGAGAATTAGGAAAAAATTTAATTTATGAACCTGATTTGTAAGGATTCAACAGTATGGGAGGGAAATTGTCATAGAAGGTAGAGCGATCGCCCCACATGCTGGCATAACGTGTTATTCTTAAATTGACTCGGACCCATGCAGCTTCGACGCCCAAATCTTGTCAGGACCGGAAGGTAGCAGCAATACGGGATGCTCGACGCAGGCGTGGACTCCGGGTCTTTTGGTTTTAAAGGGTGTAAGGCCATTCCGCCCAGTACCAACAGGCTTTTAATAACTTTTAACTGCACGGCATGGGGGGTGTGGCGCGCACGCGCCACACCCCCCATGCCGTGCAGCTGTCCTGGTTTGGATAGTAGATGGGTTAGTTCGGTTTCCTGAACGTTTCTCCCCATAGGCAAAGAAGCATGTATTTCCTATGCTGGAAGCGTGGGCGAGCTAGCAAAATAGAGTAACCACCGTTTTCTCTGTATTCAGCAAAGGCCCATTCTTTATTGTTTCGTTAATAGGAGTATATGGACGATGCCGGGATTCGGAGATCTCGTCCAACGAGCATTTTATTTAGGAGTGGGTCTGGCCTCCTATGCGGGAGAAAAGGCCGGAAGCACCCTGGCAGATTTGCGATCGCAAGCCCAAAAGCTGGCGGATGAAATGGTAGCTCGGGGGGAAATTACCGCCGAGGATGCCAAACGCATGGTTGATGAAATGATGCGGAAGGCTCAGCAACCGACCGCTTCAGAACCGGGGTCTGCCTCAGAACCTCGACGTATCGAGATTCTAGAAGACGAGGATGGGCCGTCCGCATCAACCCCTCCCCGACCAGAGGCCGACAATTTGCGTCAACAGGTGGAAAAATTACAAGAGGAACTGCGGCGACTTAGCCGTGAGTAAGGGGGCCGTTCAGCCGGATCAGACCCATGGATAATTGGCAACAGGATTGGGAAAAAATGCTAGAAACCATTGCGCGGGATGTTGAGCAGTTTTTTGATGATGTCGCCCGGGGGGTTGACGAGGCGGTAGAATCCCTGGCCGATTTTTCCGAAGCGGTTATGGAGCAGGTCGAGGAGGCGATGATGCCACAACTCGATGTGCTGGAACGGGAGATGTATGGCTGGCTTGACCCCTTTTTGGAGTTGGTAACAACCCTGGAATCCTCGCTGCTAGACACTACAGCCCCCATTACCCAAACAGTAGAACCCATGTTTAATGAGCATCCAGCCTGTGTTGGTTGCCGCCATTACCATGGGCATGCCTACAACGGCGTTATGTTTGTCTGTGGCATGTATCCCTACGGTTGGGAGGGGGAAAAGTGCCCGGATTGGGAATCGACCTGGGGCGACCCTCCTCAGAACTAACGATCGCCTTGAGAGAAAATGTGCGCTGTGTTAATCACGGCGCACATTTTTATTGGAAAACGATCGCTATAGCAGCGCGTAAAAATGACCTACTGGCCCCTGTCCGTGGCCTATTCGCAGAGAATGACGCAGGGCTTCAGTAACATACGCCTTGGCCTGCTGAACGGCGCTAAGAAGAGGATGCCCCAGGGCAAGATTGGCTGCGATCGCAGCGGACAGAGTACAGCCGGTTCCATGGGTATCTGCCGTGTCCACGGTTTCGGTCTGTAGGATTTCCAGGCGATCGCCATCAAAAAACACATCCACGCCTCGTAATTCGCCATTCATGCCGCCGCCTTTGACCAGCACGGCATGGGCTCCCAGGGGTAGGATTTTCTGCGCAGCCGTTTTCATATCCTCCAGGGTTTGAATTTCCAGGCCACTAAGCATTTGGGCCTCGTAGCGGTTGGGGGTGAGGATGTGGGCCAGGGGAATGAGATCGTGTCGCAGTTTGGCGATCGCTTCATCGGCAATGAGCTGAGCTCCTGTTCGCGATACCATGACTGGATCAACGACCAGGTTTGGCAAGTGACGCTCGGCGGCCTGCTGGGCTACGGCGGCAATAATGTCTGAGTTCAGTAACATCCCCGTTTTTACAGCCTGGACACCGATGTCATTCAACACAGCGCCGACCTGAGCGGTAACCGCTTCGGGTGGGAGTGCATCTACCCGTGTTACACCTTGAGTGTTTTGCGCGGTGATGCAGGTAAGGGCGCTAGTACCATGCACTCGATGAAAGGCGAAGGTGCGTAGGTCAGCCTGGATGCCAGCCCCACCGCCACTATCGGAACCTGCAATGGTCATGGCGATGGGAATGGAAGAATCAGGGATAGCAGTCATAACGGTGCGGAATGGGGAAACAATCGGGCGATCGCTCCTTTGCATAAGTGGAGCAGCCTTTTTGCAGTGTAGTGGATTTGCAAACCCCCAGAGGTGGCTGATTTTATTTCTGGTAGGGCGTGACCCTACGCTCGCCAATTAGAACAGGTTCGTTTTGAAAAGCGGTGCTGAGTAAAGCTTTTCAAAACGAACCTTCCTGGTTTTAATTGCAGCCTACAAGACAGCCGTACGCTCTAACGTGCCCGTTGTTTTAACCAACTTTGTAAGTCAGCCAGAGATTTTAAGTGAGATGACTGGCGAGCCAGGGCTTGCAAATCTGAAAAGGACAGCCCGGCAATCCAAGCCTGTAATTCATGATCCAGCGAACCGAACTGTTCCTCTAAACTGATGTAGAGGATGTTGACAGCACCGTGAACCTGTCCTCGCCGCATGCCGTCGTACTGGCCTTTGTGAAACCCTTCTTGGTAAGAATGGCGCAACTGCTTCTGGAGCCAGTGCTGCAGTTGCTCACGAGACAGATACGTTCCGGTCATAATACAGGGAAGTGACGAGGGGTGTAGCATACAGCACGTCAGCATTGGGGTGGCAGATTACCACCATTCGACTCAATGGCTTGTTGCTGTGTACTGTTGATGTATTTCTAACTACAACGGCGCACTTTTGCGCTCCGGAACAATACTACAGTTGTATTATTTTTGCTCCACCCATTACGCCCTGATAGGGATGGGATGTGGTGAAAGGGGGACGAAGTGCCCCTTTCACCACATCCCATCCACACATCTGAAACAGGACCACCTATCCGCAACGCAATGGGTTGTGCTTTCTAGGATAGATTCCTAGAACCGAACCTATCCCTCCTACAATATGGAAGCGGAATTATGACAATTTTTGAGGGCCGGGCACCCGGTACTTAAAAATCAAATTTAAGAATAGAGGCAGGTTAAACGGTGACATTTAAGGTTGGTTTGTTGGGCCTTGGGACAGTTGGAGCCGGAACAGTACAAATTTTGCAAGATCTCAACGGGCGGCATCCTCTATTAGGGGAAATTGAGCTGCATCGAGTGGGCGTACGTTCCCTCGACAAACCGCGTCCGATTTCGCTCCCGACATCCCTCCTGACCACTGACCTGGAGTCCATTGTGAGCGACCCTGATGTGGATGTTGTGGTGGAGGTGATTGGTGGCCTGGAGCCTGCGCGATCGCTCATCTTGAAGGCGATCGCCCACAAGAAGCACGTCGTTACGGCCAACAAAGCAGTGATTGCCCGCTACAGCGACGAAATCTTTGATGCCGCTAATGAGGCTGGCGTTTACGTCATGATCGAGGCGGCGGTCGCGGGGGGCATTCCTGTGATTCAACCCCTGAAGCAATCCCTCAGTGTCAACCGAATCCACCGGGTGATGGGAATTATCAATGGCACCACCAACTACATCCTGACGCGAATGCAGCGGGAGGGGGCTGACTTCGCAGCGGTGCTGGCCGATGCTCAGCGGTTAGGCTATGCCGAGGCTGATCCTACAGCAGATGTAGATGGCCTGGATGCGGCTGACAAAATCGCGATTCTGGCGGCTTTAGCGTTTGGCGGCCGGGTAAAACTCCCCGAGGTCTACTGCGAGGGCATTCGCAACATTAGTGCCAGCGACATTAGTTATGCCGACAAACTAGGGTTTGTGATCAAGCTCATTGCCACGGCGCAGCGCGAAGCATCCCCAGAACCCAACGATCCAACCGACCATCTGCAAGTGCGCGTTCATCCTACGCTCTTGCCCAAGGTGCATCCCCTTGCCAGTGTGAACGATGTCTATAACGCCATTCTGGTAGAAGGGGAGCCGATCGGCCAGGTCATGTTCTTTGGGCCTGGTGCAGGCATGGGGCCGACAGCAAGTGCGATCGTGTCCGATATTCAAAACATTGCGGCGTTGCTAACATCTTCGGGTCAACAGGTATGGCCGTTGCACCCCTTAATGGCCTGCATTCATGAGCATTACTGCACCATTAGCCCCATGGAATCGCTAGTGACACGGTTTTATGCCCGGTTTCTGACTCGGGATCAATCCGGTGTGATTGGTAAAATTGGAACTTGTTTTGGAAATCACGATGTGAGTTTGGAATCGATCGTTCAGATCGATTCTCAAGATCAATTAGTGGAAATTGTTGTTGTAACCCATGATGTTCAAGAGGGAAATTTCCGTAAAGCACTGGAGGAGATCCGGCAGTTTAGTGCCGTAGCTGAAATTCCTAGCGTTTTACGAGTTTTGTAGGGAGTTGTCACAAAGCCTATATCGACGAGAGAGGCGGGGCATAGCCCCGCCTCTCTTTTAGGTAAGTCTTACACCAAAACCTAAAAGGATAATTTTGCGTCGCGTCGTGACGCAAAATTATCCTTTTAGGTTTTGGAAAGATGTGAGTAGACGCTAGCTGGCGATCGCTATGGCAATTTTTACTCGGGCGAAGCGTCGTTTATTCGGAAAGCTTCTACACACTCGCTATGCTTCACTGGGTAGAGAGATGTTACGGGAAAGATGTGCTACTGCGATTATGTTTGTAACTGTATTGGCTAAAGGACTATACCCCTAGTATAGGTATCAAGATTAGTTGAAAAAATGGATTTTATATTTGATTTGTTTGGGCTAAGAAGAGAGTTTTAAAAATTTTTAAGCCATTACAGGTAAGAGTTTATAAAAATATTATCTTTCATTCTATCTTTGTGTATAAAAATATACTTCTTTTGCGAAGAGATCAGTCCGTAAAAGGCTTTTACGTTTTTTTTCTATCTTTGGGCCTATCTCCTTTTACGGTCTAAATCCCTTATAATTCCGGGTGAAACTACGGTTAAGGAATCCATTGGAAATAACTTGACCACTCGGAGGCATAAGCCTTCGGATTTGTTTCTTTGTGCTATTTAAGGTCGTCAACTTATTTCTACAAACTGCTTCAAGGAAAGCTTGAAACAGACTGTACTAAGCAGGCAAACAGTTCGTTAACTTCGAGCTTTTTGTATTCATTGAGGTGGAGGAGTATGGTGAAATTTGATTTTCTTTTCAAGCAAGCGCTCGTTGCCATGGGTTTATTGGCTTCAGCGCTGATGGTAGGTCAGGCTGGTGCGTTGGCTGCAACCCCTGAGTCTGAAGGTAGTACTGCAACGTCTCAGGCGGGAATGTTGGTGCAGGAGGGAGCGATCGCCCCTACCATCCCAACGGGAATGGCTACTCCTCAGCCCACCAAAAATTGGGATGCAGAGGTCTCCAGTGCTGCTAACCCCACACAAATCGCCCAGGCAGTAGACCCCATGGATTCCGGAACCATGGATGCCCCCATGAACGAACCGGAACCTGGGGCTCCCAGTATTACTGAGTCAATGGGTTCGCCTGTCGTTGCAGACGAGCCTATCGTTGCAGACGAACCTGTCGTTGAGACGCCTGCTCCCTTTGCACTGAACGAAGATAGTGCAGCGGCAGTCGACTTAGAGAGCCCTGCTAATCAAGAGCCAGCCAGTCTTTCCACAGACGAGCCGAATACCCTACAGCTCATTCAAACTCAAGATGGGACTGAAATCGCCCAGCGAGTAGGAACCCGTTACCGTTACAACTTCATCGGGATTGGCCCCAACGTTGGCATTACAGGGGATACCGCCATTGGTGACACGAGTTTTGCGATCGTCAGTCGATTCGCCGTTACCCCCGCCTTCTCGGTTCGTCCAGCAGTCTTCATTGAAGATGATGTCAGCATTCTGCTGCCTGTAACCTACGACCTTCCCATCTCTGGTCCCGGTGGAATTGCTCCCTATGTGGGCGGTGGTCTCACTCTAAGCACAGGTGATGACTCTAATCTGGATTTGCTCCTATCCGCAGGGCTTGACATTCCCCTGAATGAGAACTTCGCCATTACTGCAGGTTTGAATGCGGCTCCTTTTGATGAGTTTGACCTGGGAGTGTTTGCAGCAGTGGCTTACACCTTCGGGGGCGTCATCACTACGGATGATGCTGTCGAAGCTAGTCTCTCCGAAGCCGAATCGGAAGTTGAAGAAACGGCTGCGGAATTAGGGCTATCCAGCCGCCGCAATAATCCCAGCTTTATTGGAGTTGGCGCTAACTTGGGAATTGGTGGCGACACAGCTCTGGGTGACACCAGCTTCGCAGTCGTAAGCAAAATTACCGTTGCTCCATCTATTTCGATTCGTCCGAGTCTGCTGATCGAGGATGGCGTGTCAGCTTTGGTTCCAGTGACCTATGATTTTGATGGATTCTCAACTGAATTTCTCTCGTTCTATCCCTTCATTGGAGCAGGAACAGCGTTCTCCTTCGATGATGACGATAATGAGTTTGACCTGCTATTAACCGCTGGGGTCGATATTCCGATTACCTCGAATTTGGCCTTCACATCGTCCGTTAACGCTGGGTTACTCGATAGTTTTGATATCGGTGCTCTGCTCGGTATTGTGTATACGTTCAGTTCCTTCTAACACGGCGATCGCCTATTGTGTGAGGACAAGAAGAGCGGGTAGAAGATGACGTCTACCCGCTCTTTTGATAGGCCATCAGAAGGCTTTTATTCCATAAAGAAGGGGCAGATGCAAAGCATCTGCCCCTTCTTTATGGAATTAGTAACCAGACCGAAAATTGAGGTGATTCTACACAGAGCTTTTAAGCTCTAGAGAGTACCAAGTCACGCTGAGAAACATCCCGGTGCATATACCAGTAATGTTCCAAAGCTTGCTTGGCTTCCTGTTCGCTGGGAAAGCGAAGTTTGACCTTATAAAGAAACGGTAACTCGCGATCGTTAGTGACAGGAGCAGGTTCCCATATCTTCAACAACCAGTCTGTGCCGGTATTGGTAATTGTGTATTTCATAATTCAGATTGAGAAGGGGGCAATGTGATGTTTCTGCGACCTAACAGCCAAAACACATCAGATAGCCAGGAGTCTTGCCAAGGAGCAGGACTCATTTGCTCAATCTGAATCGGGTAGATGGACAGGGCTGTTCTTGGTTTTTAACCTAACCCTGATCAAGACTGCAGCCAGCGGGCTGCATCCTTGGCATGATAGGTCAAAATTAAGTCTGCACCCGCACGTTTGAATCCAGTTAATGTTTCGATTACAACGCGTTGTTCGTCAATCCAACCATTAAGAGCAGACGCCTTGATCATAGCGTACTCACCAGAAACGTTGTATGCAGCTACGGGTAGATGAGTTGCCTGCTTAACCCGCCAAATAATATCCATATAGGCGAGTGCTGGTTTAACCATGAGCATATCCGCTCCTTCGGCAATGTCAAGCTCAATTTCTTTCAGAGCTTCTTCACCATTGGCCGGATCCATTTGATAAGTACGGCGATCGCCAAATTGAGGGGTTGAATCCGCCGCATCACGGAACGGCCCGTAATAAGCCGAGGCGTATTTTGCCGCATAGGACATGATAGGAATGTCCTCGAATCCATTCTCATCTAACCCTTGACGGATGGAGGTTACAAAGCCATCCATCATGCCAGAAGGGGCAATAATATCGGCCCCGGCATTGGCTTGAGAAACGGCAGTTTTCTTCAGTAACTCAAGGGTAGGATCGTTTAATACACGACCGGTTAAATCCCCTGTTTCGAGATAGCCACAGTGGCCATGGGAGGTGTATTCACAAAGACAGGTATCAACCATGACGACGAGGTCGGGAACAGCCTTTTTAACGGCTTCTGTGGCTTTCTGAACAATGCCACAATCGTGCCATGCACCTGTTGCATCAAGATCCTTATCTTCCGGAATACCAAACAGAATGATAGCCGGAATACCCAAATCGTAAGTTTCTTTTGCTTCTTCAACGATTTTGTCAACGGATAGTTGATAAACCCCCGGCATCGAGCGCACTTCATTCGCAATCCCGCTTCCGGGTACGGCAAACAACGGGTAGATGAGGTCGCTGGTGGTCAGCTGGTTCTCAGCCACCATACGGCGCAGCTGAGGGTTAGAGCGAAGGCGACGGGGACGATGAACTGGAAACATAGGGATTGAGCAGAATTCACGTATTAAAGAGTCTAAAGCTTTGAATGAGCGAAACTGTCAGGGTTTACGTTACGTTCTGTGAAATTGCATAGGGCCTATACTCTTCGCCCTCATCTAATCACGATGGCGATTGCTAAAAAAAGAAGTGGCTCGGTGCGTTGCACCGAGCCACTTCTTTCGATAAGGACTAATTAACGAGAGGACGGCATCCTGCAAGGATGTCGTGCATAGCGACAATGGAACCGATGACGGCGATCGCAGGAGCTTCAAAACCCGCCTGTTGCACTTGCTCGGCAATCGTTTCCAGGGTACCGATCAGTTCTTCCTGTTCAGGCCGGGTACCCCAGCGCACCAACGCGACAGGGGTTCTGCCTGAAAGCCCTCCGGCTTGTAATTCTTGAACAATATAAGCCAGGTTGTGAACACCCATGTAGATGACGATGGTTTCGCTGCCCTGGGCGATCGCCCGCCAATTCACAACTGGGCGATACTTCCCAGCCATTTCATGGCCAGTTACGAAGGTTACCGAGGAGCTATAGGCGCGGTGGGTCAGGGGAATGCCGGCATAGGCAGGGGCCGCAATACCGGAGGTGATCCCGGGTACTACTTCCACAGAGATGCCAGCTTGCACCAAGTCCTCCATCTCTTCGCCGCCACGCCCAAAAACGAAGGGATCGCCGCCTTTGAGCCGAACAATGACGGCATGGGTCTGGGCCTTCTCAATCAGGAGTTGTGTAGTGTCCTCCTGCATTAGCGAGTGCCGCCCCCGACGTTTTCCAGCGTTAATCATTTCGGCGTTAGGGTTGCACATTGCGAGAATCTGAGGGCTGACCAGGGCGTCATAAACGACCACATCGGCATGTTCCAGCAGCGTCTTGCCCTTCAAGGTAAACAAGCCGGGATCACCGGGACCTGCGCCAACGAGATACACCTTTCCAGGAGAATGTTGCATGGAGGCAAATAGTTAAAAGAATCTAAAGAACGGAGCGTCGCAGACTTTTGAGGATTATCCTTCGGCATACGGTGGCAGATCGTATCTTTTGTTACGAATGTGCTCTCGAATGCATTTCATGTAGAGATGAAATGCAATTTTCGCATGATTAATGAAGATTCAACACATTTGTCAATACCCATTGTTCCAGGGGGGCAATTTCGCTCAGGGCTGGCAGGGCCTGGAATCGGACGTAAGGGTATCGCTGGGAAAGTTCATTCAGGGTCGTGGCGATCGCGTCGGTAATGCCCGCTGGAAATAGGATGTAGGGAAAAACGATGATTTCCTGACATCCCTGGCGGATTTGTGCTGTGACTTGCTCTTCCAGGGTGGGAGATACTGACCAATAGGCGGCGATCGCCCCCAGACGTTGTGCGAGAGACTCGATAGGGTCATTGCCGCCCGGACGGCGGCTCCCATGGGACATAATGATCATTCCACCGGGACGTGGCCTGGGAAGTACTGACCTCAGGGATTCAAAGAGCTGTGGGTTTGCGCCCAGGTAAGGGCGAATGTGAAGTTGAACGCCTTGTCCCAGGGCTTGTTGGGCGATCGCCACTTCCGCTGGAATGTCATCCATCACATGCACCCCCGGCAATAGGAACAGGGGCACGATCTCCAGGGTTGAGATATGAGCAACGATTGCTTGCTCTGCAAAGTTCTGGATTTGCTGATGCAGAGGCTGGGGTTGAAGTTCTAAACAGGCTGTTTCAACTAGAGGGATGGTGGTTGCCGGCTGAGTCGTTGTTGAAGAGGGAGTCGTTGCCAATGCCGGGGTTGTTTGAGCCAAAGCTTGTTGAACGCGCTGCCCCAGGGTTTCCAGGGCAAGTTGCGGACGGGGATCGCGACTGCCGTGGGCGACCAGAAGGTATGCAGATGTGGGCATAGGGTCAGTGAAGTGGCACGGTCAGCAGGAAAGGCGCGGATTCTACCCGGCCCATAGTCAGATCATAGCCCCTTTCCTGAGGCGATGTCCGGCCAGGCAAATTAAAAATCCAGCATGTTGTAAGGAAGCTTAGACTCCTTGAAACATGCTGGATCGATTGCGGTGTGCAAGAGCTTATGAGTGCCCGTTCATAAGTTGAAACGCGGGGGTCAAGCTTTCGCGAGCCAGGAAGTGGGCCAGGTGGAATGCCCGGTCTTCGGTTTCGAGTAGGATTTTTTCGTAGAGGTAACGGGTCGCGCGATCGCCTAAGCTCTCAGCTTGCCCCGCCTGCCGCCTCAGAAGTTGAATGATGGCTTGCTCCGCAGCCAGGTCATTTTCGACCATTTGACGGCAGCTATATTGACCATCGGGCTCAGGGGTAAAGCAGCAAAGTTCCGCTAATTTGGAGAAGCTAGCAACGGGAACACCGCCTAATCCATTCAGGCGCTCTCCAATTTCATGCACATGGCCTTGCACTTCGTCATAGCTTTCGTTGAAGAACTGATGGAGAGAATAAAATTCAGCTCCTTCCACAACAAAGTGATGCTTTTGATACTGCAAGTACAAGGCTTGAAAACTTGCCAGGGTAATATTGAACCCCTCACAAATTGGCAACGTTACATTGGACTCTAGCCCGATTGGATTAGGCCCCATTGTCGTGAAACTTTGAACTAAATTTGCTGTCGCGTCCATGGTTTTCCCCTAGAAAACAACATCCGTGTGCACCAACAGAGCTTAAGAATGCAATAAGTTTCTGGGCTCTTATAAAAATTATATCCAGCATTCTTAGAGGTCAGTCACTCTCAATCTACCACCTCTTTATTGGGCGTCAATCCCTCATCATTATCTCACTATATTCATTTGTTCGAGCAGGAGGAGAGATACAGTGTGCTATACCGCATCTCTCCTCCTGCTCTAATAGGTGAATGGGATTATTCTAGAGGACGTATTGAACGAAACAGTAACGAAGAATGCCCTACTCTATAAAGGTCGTACGGTTTTTGGAGTGAAAAACTGAACATGTTGTTAACTGGTCTAAAATGTTCAAGAAAATTCAAATGAAGTTTACTGTCATAACTGCAAATTATTCCTAATAAACGCTTTCGGAAATCTGTTGATCCTGGCTTCTCTTTGCCTGGTGATACTTCTACAGCAAGGCTCCTCTAAAAATGAGAAGTTATTTCACTTAAGGGTCAGTATTAAGAGAGTATAGATAAACTCAGATAAGAAGCTTAAATTTTTGCGGCACAGAATTTTTAAGAAAAGCTAGAGAAAATTGAATTCATTCTAAAAATGTTTTTATAAATACATCTTTTAGAGTACCCATCACTTGCTCAGGTCAATTAAAATAAGGCCCACAAAAGTTGTGCTACGTACAAGGCGGGTCACACAGCTTTTGTGGGCCTTACTTTAATCGTAACGGCCTACTTCTTTAGAGTTACTTGCGTTAGCTACTTAGATGAGCATGGACACGTTCAATCAGTAGATAAACGAATTAACGCCTAGCTGAGTTTTTATCTACAGGTTCGAATAGGGCTTGGGGTATGAGAGAGGGGCGTGAGACGTCGTCCTATGCCCCTCTCTCATACCTCATTAACCTGAGTTCGGGTTAAGGGCGTTTTCGAGTGGCGCGCGTCGTGCGGCACTCGAAAACGCTCATTTTGTCGTGCGCTTTGCGCACGACAAAATGAGCACTTCAGCTTATCCCGAACTGAGGTTCATTAGATCGGAAAAGATATATCAGTTTGGTGAAAGTAGTGCTAAATAAGGTTTTGGAGATGAAATGGCGGTAAGTTATTGCATTGCATGATTAGGGTAACGTTACGCGAGAGCGCTATAGCCAGGGGCAACAGGCGATCGCCACAAACAAAAAAGGTGCTGCTCTATACAGCACCCTTAGAATTTGAGTCTCGGTACGTTGGGTTTAGCCCTGAAGATGCGTATTGAGAATCTTAGCCAGCCCAGGAACGGCCTCTTCAATATCTGTCTTTACTGACTTGCGCAGTTTATTGTAGGAAGCACGCACAACGCCATTCTTTGCCTTCTCAATACGGGCATCTGTTGTGCTTAGCAGCATATCAGCGGTTCGAGAGCGATGTTCACTCAAGTATTGCACGGGGTCACCAGACTGAACGCCCTCATTCCAGATGGGCTCAAGGGCGGCAACCGCCTCGGGTAAAAGCCGTTGGATAGCCCCCGGAATGTAACCGGGCTCAACGCCTTTGACAGCGCCATAGGTCGCTTTAAACGCTAGGCCTCCCAGTCCACCTTTGGCGGCAACTTGCTCATCCATCAACTTGACGCAATCTGCGACTACATTAGCCCGTGTATCTGGATTACGAATTCCGTCACTCAGCCCCATGTTGCTTCTTCTCAAGATCAACGTGTGTCATTTTCCGATTATCGTCAGGGTTTTGCAAGATGACGCCCTCATGCGTAATTTCTTGGCATACCTTTACATAGCTGTAAATTTTTGGTTCTATTTCAAACTTGTTGTTATCCCATTAGTTTGAACCGTTTTTCTGAAACTCCTGATTTTGCGTGCGCGAAGCGCACGCAAAATCAGGAGTTTCAGAAAAACGGTCCAGAGTATTGATCAGTAGCTCACCTCATATTTTGCGTCCCTTCAGTCCAATCTGTCAGAACTGGCTTTGAGGCGAGCTGTAGAAGGCTCTAATGACATTAAGTCATTGATGTTACGCTCAATCGTTTTGCAGATGGTATCTAAGGGGAGGTCGTTAGAGTCACGCCCAAACGGGTTTTCAATCTCGATGCCGATTTCTTCAATGCCAAACAGCGTGAAACTAATCAGAATTACCATGGGGCCTGTCCAGAACCCCAGATCTTGAACGAGTTGAAACGGTAGCGTGAAGCAGTACAGCAGGAGCAATTGCTTTAGGTGAATAGCATAAGCCATTGGAATGGGTGTCTTGAGAATACGCTCACAACCGCCAAGGTTATCGACCAGGGCGTTAAGCAATTCCTGCATACCATTGAGCTGGTAGACGTTAATGGCCCCTTGATGAAATTTTTGTTGCAGAAAATCACTAATCCAGAATGCCACCTCTAAAGGAGGATTATTCATAGATTGAAGCTTTTGGTAGCGCTCCAGAGTAATTAACTCGGCCAGTTCTTCATTAGTAGGTTCGTCTCGTAAATGCAGTTTGGTCGCAACTGCAAAAGCTGCCAGTGTATAGAGTGCAGCTTCTTTATCAGCGCGATCGCCCGCCTCCTGTTCCTGTACCACCACCCAGATATTTCGGGCCAAGTTACGGATATTGTTAATCAGATTGCCCCATAGCTTGCGGCCCTCCCAATAACGCTCGTAGGCTGTATTGGTGCGAAAGACCAGCATTAGACCTAGCACCACATTGGGAATAATGCTCACCAGTACGGGAACATAAACTGGAAGCCCATAGTGATATAACACTGCAATCAGCAGTCCAAATAACCCGCAGATTAGTGTTCGTGGCAGGATCGATGGAATGACGGAACCCCGCCATCGCAGCGCATAGAGAAACCAGGGACGAGATTCATCCATAGGGAAGGGGAGAGTATCAATGCATGAGTCTGACTCATTAATGCTTCCCATTATGGAACGCTAACGTTCATTCAGCTTTTGCTTTCGTCAGGTGTAGTTGGGAAAACCGTTACACCTGGTGAAAAACGCGAAATTTTGGTTAACAAGACTGACGCATTTTTGTTGTGTGTGGTGGGCTTCGCCCACCACACACAACAAAAATGCACTAAACATAGCGGGCTTGTGTAAGACCTGGTTAATTGCGATCGCTATAACTAGAGGCCTGCAATCGGAACATTTCTGCATAAGTGCCGCCTTGGCGCATCAGTTCGTTGTGGCTGCCCATTTCGATGATGGTGCCATGTTCGAGGACGACAATGCGATCGGCCATACGAACCGTAGAGAAGCGGTGGCTGACCAGGAAGGTCATTTTTCCCTGAGTCAGTTGTTGGAAGCGTTCGAACAGGTCAAACTCAGCGATCGCGTCTAATGCTGCTGTAGGCTCATCCAGAATCAAAATCTGTGCTGGGGTCATGAAAGCTCGTGCCAGCCCAATCTTCTGCCACTGCCCACCAGAAAGTTCAGCACTTTCAGAAAAGGTTTTGCCGAGAATAGTTTGATAGCCAAATTCCAGGGCATCAATGACACCAGAGGCCCCAGCATTCTGAGCAGCTTCCTGGATGCGGTCCAGGTTCTCCCGTTGGGGAAGGTCACCAAAGCCAATATTGTCCTGCACGCTCAAGTTGTAGCGGGAAAAGTCTTGGAAGACGACCCCTACGTTGCGCCGTAAATCGCTTAGCTCAAACTCATGAAGGGGAATACCATCAATGGTAATTTCTCCCTGTTGAACGTCATAGAAACGGGTGAGAAGCTTCAACAGGGTCGTTTTCCCCGCTCCGTTGAGGCCTACTAAGGCAATGCTTTCGCCGGGGGCTACCGTCAAGTTAATGTCTCGCAAGGTCGGTTCTGGGGCACCGGGATAGGCAAATCCCACATTCCGCAACTCCAAACCCTTGCGCATGGGAGTTGGGAAGGGCTCAGGATGAGGTCGGTTAACGACCTGGGGTTCGAGGTTGAGAAATTCAAAATACTGCGAGACGTAAAGGTTGAATTCGTATACCAAAGCAATGTTGAAAAGAATGCCCTGGATTAGCCCTTGAGATTGCTGAAAGGCCCCCGTGTACATGGTCAAATCGCCCACTGTAATGTGCTGCCTCAGCGTGCCGATAATTACCCAGGCGTAGGCCCCATAAAAGCCCATAGAAGATACCAGACCCACACCAAAGCGTAGCCATGCCTGCTGGCTTGCCATTTCGGCGAGTTCCCGGTTAAAGCGATCGCGAATTTCCTGCCATTCGCCCAGCAAATAACCCCCCAGGTTAAAGAGCCGCACCTCTTTGACGAACTCCTGGGTTGTCAGCACTTTTTGCAAGTATTCAGCCATGCGCCCGCTCTGGGTTTGCCGCCGCATCAACCGAAAGCGCACCCCTGAGAAGCGAATGCCTACCCAGAGGGCCGGGAGGGCGCTGAGCAGCAGCAGAAATACGATCATCGGGTTGAAACTGAGCAGCAGAGTCAGCAAACCTGTAAAGGTCACGACTTGGCCCATGAGGCTGGTGAGTGTGCCCAACACCCTGACTGGATAGCTACTGCCGCTTTGCTGAGCACGGCTGAGAGTGTCGTAAAAATCGGGTAATTCGTAGTGGGCTAAATCGAGTTGAATGGCCTGTTGCAACAGGACGCGGTTGGCATAGAGGGTGAAGCGATCGCTCAACACCTGCGATAGGTAATTATTGGCCTGGGTAAACCCCCCCTGGGCCAGCATCAGCCCCAAACCTGCGGCAACCAACCAGAGGAGGGGCGTCCATTCAATGCCCGGTTGCGTCAGTTCGCCAATAACTCGGTCAACAATCAGCTTGTTCACGTAAAGCTGTCCAACGGGAATTAAAGCCAGAGCCAGGGTGACGATCAGGGTTAGGGTTAACGTGCCCGGGGTCGCTTCCCAGACTAGTTTGAGCAGCCGGGGCGTGTTTGCCACCATTTGCCAAAAACGAGTTTGATTCGTCTCAGTCGGTCGTTTACGTGCCACAGAAACCGTCGGGGGAATAGATGTCTTTTTCATTATGCTGATTACAGCGATCGCCCGTGGCATTACGGTAGAAGAAGCAGGCTGATGTGTTGATGCTAGATGTCGTGAATTGCATATACCGCTTCACCCATAATGCATAACCCACAGCTAACTGATGTGAGTCCTGAAGAACTTTGATTGGCTATTCATTAAGTTGATAGACAAGTAATACCGTTTTCACAGACGGCTGCACAAAAGAAAGACATTGAGTGTAGCCTCTCTCATTCTGTGTAACTTCATACATTCATATGAAGGTATTAGAAAAAACAGTGAAGGTCTTTATGTAAGCCTTCCTCATACAGAAGTTACATTTTTTGAAAAGAACTGAAAATTCATACATTTCTTCTGTCAGTCATACATGTAAACGGTTATGCCTTAGAAAAACTTGATGCATTACATGTATGGCAAGTCATTCAGGACTTACGTATTTGTGTTGTGGGTGGGGTGCGAAGCACCCCACCCACAACACAAATGCGTAAGTTCTGTCATTTTAGGTTTAGTTTCTCGAACAAGACTGACTTCATGGGAACGCTAATTCTTTCCAGAGGCTCCAAAGGAGTAATACAGCGTTTTTCGCTCGGGCGAGGTGCGACAGGTTGATGTAGAGCATAGACCTACATCTATCTCTCATATCTCACTCGGTTAGGAAGGGTTATAAGTAACTCTACTCAATTAAACACAAGACCCTACTTACTCGGTGTTTCGGTTTTATGGTTATTCAATCAATGTTGATATAAATTGTAGGAGTTAGATGTTTCGGGAGCTGCTTTCCGTCCTCAAGAATATAAATTCAGTCTTGATAGTCTGATCTTGAAAGTGTTTTTTAGAAGCGGGATTTCAGCTTAGTACTGCACGGCGAACATCAACCTATGTGTGGTGATGTGAGGTGCGAAGTGCCTCACATCACCACACATAGGCAAACTTAAACCGTCAAGTATCAGTCCGAATCTGGGCATAATAACTAAGTGAGGCACTGAAACTATCTTTCTATCGAACATGATGTTACTCATCTATAGAAGTATTTCCCATAGTTTTCAGGTGTAACATTGCCATGCCCAGGGCCCCCATTCCTGACAATGAACACGAGAGAATCGCGGCACTTTTGCAATATCAGATCCTAGACACGGAAGCGGAGGAGGCATTTGATGACTTGACTCAGCTGGCTTCTCGCATCTGTGGAGTACCCATTGCTCTCATTACGTTGATTGATCACGATCGCCAATGGTTTAAGTCCAAAGTTGGTTTAACGGTCAGCGAAACCAGTCGAGACTCTGCTTTTTGTGCCCACGCCATTATGCAACCCAACGACATAATGGTTGTGCCTGATCCACTTCAGGATCCTCGCTTTGCAGATAATCCTTTGGTGATGACGTACCCTAATATTCGGTTTTATGCAGGTGCCCCTCTGGTAACCCCTCAAGGTTTGCCCCTGGGAACCTTATGCGTGATCGATCGAGTGCCCCGGAACTTGACGGATGCACAATTGGAAGCACTGGAAGCCCTTTCTCGCCAGGTCATCAGCCAGCTAGAACTTCGGCATAGTATTAATCGTCTGGCCCAAGTCAACACAGAATTAGATCGAGCCACTCAACTTAAAGATGAATTCCTGGCCAACATGAGCCATGAACTTCGTTCTCCTCTCAATGCCATTCTCGGTATGTCTGAGAGTTTGCATGATGAAGTTTTTGGCCCATTAAACGAGCGCCAGAAAAAGATGATTTCAACGGTTGAGAGTAGTGGCAGGCATTTATTAGAATTGATTAATGACATTCTTGATCTATCTAAGATTGAGTCTGGAAAACTAGATTTAGAAATCAAAGATATTGATATTCGTCATCTCTGTGAAGACAGTCTAACTTTTATCAGACAGGTTGCTTCCAACAAACGGATTCGACTCTCTTTAGAGATATCGAATACATTAGAAACGTGCCAATTTGATGAGCGGAGGATGCGTCAGGTACTCATTAACCTTCTCAGCAATGCTGTCAAATTTACGCCGGATGGAGGCAATATTTGCTTAGAGGTGGCCGTCAAACAACCTGGTGAGATGCTGGAGGAGCGGAGTGGCGATCGCTTTCCTGCTTCAACTCCTTTTGTTTGCATTGCTGTCCGTGACAACGGAATTGGCATTTCCCGCGAAAACCAGGAGCGTCTTTTTCAACCGTTTATTCAGATCGATGGTAGTTTGAACCGGCAGTACCAGGGCACCGGGTTAGGATTGGCACTGTCTCAACGTATTGCAAATTTGCATGAAGGGTGGATTACCCTCAATAGTCGGGTTGGAGAGGGAAGTTGCTTTACAGTTTATCTACCCCAGCCTTATTTAGCGTTTGCTTCCCCTCGCCCAACCCCCGCATCACCTCAGGAATCTACGGCTATAAAGCCTTCAAAGCCATTGCCCTCCGGCCCTGAAAATTCCTCTCCTCTTATTCTCCTGGCCGAAGACAACGAAGCAAATCAGGAAACCTTGCTGGCCTATCTAGAAAATAAGGGGTATCAGGTGGTGTTGGCGCATGATGGGTATGAAGCGGTAGCGATCGCCCAGGCTCAAAATCCTGACCTGATTCTCATGGACATTCAAATGCCAGGTATTGATGGTCTGGAGGCAATCCGCCAAATTCGTGAGCATCCGCCTCTAAAGCATGTGCCAATCATTGCGCTCACGGCCTTGACGATGCCAGGCGATCGCGATCGCTGCCTTGAAGCAGGGGCTGACGAATACATCAGCAAACCTGTTCAACTAAAAGCCTTAGTAGCGATGATAGAAACTCTTTTAGGAGGGGGAGCAACTTGACGTTTCCTACACTTACAGCGCTTTGCGCTTGAATCAGCCACGGTTGTTTTTGTGAGAGCCGTGCTCCGCGCGGCTCTCACAAAAACAACCAAATTTTAAGCGTTTGGAAAGCGCTGTAGTTAGGAAATCTGCTCATACTTTTCCATTAGGGGATGCCTGGCCTAGATGATTATTCTGTGCTGGTGTTGGTGCTGCTTATAGCAACAGCAGTTCTCATTATGAGCTTCAAAGCCAAGATTGCGCGCCCGAGGGGCGCGCAATCTTGGCTTTGAAGCCCGAAAACCGCTTGCCGAAGGCAAGCGGTTTTCGGGCCTAATTCCATACTGAGAATTGCTGTTATAGCAACGTTAGAGCCTGGTGGATGAACATCCTTCCCAAATTATGTCGATCTGATTTTGAAATGGCGAATTATATTTCTCGCAAAAAGATCCCCGGTTTCTTGAAGAAACCGGGGATCTAATTTTCGCGTTACTTAGAAGCGATTACTCAATCCCTTCAATACGATCTTCCACTTCTTGATACAGTTCGCGGAGGCGATCGAGGTTCTCCTCGCTAGTTTCCCAATAACCGCGACCGTTGACCTCAAGCAGAGTGCCAACAATCTTGCGGAAGGAGTGGGGGTTGAGGTTGAGGAGGCGTTTCCGCATTTCCTCATCTTCGATGAAGGTGGTGTTCACATCTTCATAGACCCAGTTGTCTACTGCGCCAGCGGTGGCCGACCAACCCATCGTGTTCACCAGGCGCTTCGACACCTCGCGCACCCCTTCGTAGCCGTGGGACAGCATCCCCTCATACCACTTAGGATTCAGTAGTTTGGTACGAGCATCCAGACGGACAGTTTCTGACAGGGTCCGCACCTGAGCGTTGGCGGTGGTGGTGTCGGCAATGTAAGCGGTGGGCTGCTTACCATCGCCCCGTAGACGACCGACCAGCTTGGTGGGGTCAGAGTCGAAGTAGTGGGATACATCTGTCAGGGAGATTTCTGACGAATCCAGGTTTTGGAAGGTGACATCTACCGTCTTCAGCGCAGTCTCGAAGATTTCCTTCGATTCCACCATCACACCGGGGTTGTCGGAGTTGAAGGCAAAGCCCTTCCGTGCCAGGTACATATCCTGAAGCTCGGACTCGTTTTCCCAGGTGCTATTTTCCACCGCCAGGTTGACGTTGGAGGAGTAGGAACCGGAGGCGTTGGAGAAGACGCGAGTTGCAGCCTGGCGCACATCGATCTTCATCTCTTCCGCTTGCTTTAGAGCATGTTTACGGACGAAGTTCATCTCCAAAGGCTCGTCTGCTTCGGCAGCCATCTTGATGGCGCGATCGAGCAGGTTCATCTGGTTGATGAACAGGTCACGGAACACACCAGAGCAGTTCACCACTACGTCTACCCGGGGGCGACCCAGATCTTCCAGGGGAATCAGTTCCAACTTGTTTACCCGGCCCAGGGAATCGGGCACAGGACGCACACCCACCAGCCACATCACCTGAGCTAGAGATTCGCCGTAGGTCTTGATGTTATCGGTACCCCACAGCACGAAGGAAATAGTTTCGGGGTAATTACCACCGTTGTTTGCCATTTCCCTTGCCAGGAGCCGTTCCACGACCACCTGAGCAGACTGGACTGCCGCTGCGGTGGGAATGGATTGGGGATCCAGCGCGTGGATGTTCTTGCCCGTGGGCAGTACATCGGGGTTACGGATGGGGTCGCCACCGGGGCCGGGAAGGATGTATTCGCCTTCCAGACCCTTGAGCAGGGCACCCAGTTCGTTATCCGCGCAAACTTGTTGCAGGCAGAACTCCAGATACTCGAACAGGGGCTTCAGGTCGTCGTTGCTGACCTTGGGATAACCTGCTTCTGCGAGGGCTTCTACCCAGGGTTCCTTGCGACCAATGTTGAAGAAGTTGAGCTTGGTGATGAAGGAGACACGACCTTCGGCATCAGTCTGTTCCTTCACCATGGCGGCTACTGCTTTGCGAACGGCCTGGTTGATGTCGAACAGCAATTGCACATCGTCGAGGACGCCGCGATCGCTATTCCGATACACTTCATCCAGATCACGACCCAGGCTCTCCGCAATGATCCGCTGGAGGCTCTTGATATTGTCCTCGGGGCGATCCAGACCGGCGATGTTGACCAGGGTGGCGATCGCCTCCTCCGCACTTGGGGGTTTACCCACCACGTGCAGACCGCAAGGCAGCAGACGGGACTCAATCTCCATCAGCTTGATGTAGACCTTACCCACCAGAGTGTCACGAGCCTCTACTGATAACTCGACGCCTTCCTCCGGCAGCTCAATGTCCTTGTCGAGGTTCACCTGACGGCACTTCTCAACAATCGCATTGATAATCGAGGTGGCCCGACCGCCATCCTTCAAGGTCTGGTAAGAGCTGATCAGTTCGCTCAGTTCCTTCAGTCCCTTGTACAGGCCTGCGTTTTCAGCGGGAGGGGTGAGGTAGCTGATGGTTTCGGCGTAGCTCCGACGCTTGGCGATCGTCGCCTCAGACGGGTTGTTCGCCGCGTAGTAGTACAGGTTGGGGATATTCCCAATCAGGTTATCGGGGTAGCAGTCGCCCGACATCCCCATCTGCTTACCGGGCATAAATTCCAGAGAACCGTGGGTGCCAAAGTGCAGCACCGCGTCAGCTTTCCAAATTTGCTCCAGGTAGGTGTAGTAGGCGGCGAAGCCATGGTGGGGGCTGGCAGAACGGGAGAACAGCAGCCGCATCGGGTCGCCTTCGTAACCAAAGGTGGGCTGTACGCCGATGAACACGTTGCCGAACTGCTTCCCGAACACCAGCAGGTTTTGCCCATCAGTGTTGAGGTGTCCCGGAGGTGCTCCCCAGTTTTCTTCCAGACGCTTGGAATAAGGAGTCAGGGCTTCGTACTCGGGCACCGACATCCGGTAGGCCACATTCAGCTCGGGGCTGGCGTATTGAGCTTGAGCGTCGTGAATTACCGCTTCCATCAGAGCCATCGGAGAATCGGGCAGCTCTTCAACGGTGTAGCCGTTGTTCTGGAGGGCCTTCATCACTTCAAAGATGGAGCCGAATACATCCAAGTAAGCGGCGGTACCCACGTTCCCTTTGTCAGGAGGGAAGCTGAAAACGGTGATGGCAACTTTCTTATCGAGCTTGGGCTTGCGGCGCAGGTTAGCCCACTTCATGGCGCGCTGGGCGATCGCCTCAACCCGGTCTTGCAGTGCAATGGCTTTACCCGTTGCACCATCCCGACCCGACATGATGATGGGTTCGATCGCCCCATCCAGCTCAGGAATTGCGATCTGCAAGGCCACCTGAATGGGATGTAGGCCGAGGTCGCTATCCTGCCACTCTTCGGTTGTCTGGAATACCAGAGGTAGCGCCACCATATAGGGACGGTTCAGTCGTTTCAGGGAGTCGATCGCCTTGGGGTGATCCTGACGAGCGGGGCCACCGACCAGCGCAAAGCCTGTGAGGGACACCACCACATCCACCAGGGGATTGCCCGAAATGGGGTCGAAGAAATAAGCATCTACTGGCTTGGAGAAGTCTAGACCGCCTGCGAACACGGGGATTACCCGCGCACCCATGCATTCCAGCTCTTGTACCATCGCTACATAGTGGGCATCGTCTCCGGTGACCAGGTGCGTCCGTTGCAGCACCAGACCTACCGTAGGAGCCAGAGGATCTTTCAAATCATCCCCAATGTCTCGACGGGAGGTGTTCCAGTTCAAATACTCCTTCAGATCCTCATACATCTGAGGGGCTAGAGGATGCCAGATACCCATATCCGGGTAGGTGACAGGCTCCAGGTAATCAGCTGTGGGCTTAGGATTGGGAATTTCTGGCTTGACGTACTTGTCTACCAGCATCAGCAAGAAGTTTTCCAGGTTGTCGGAGGAGCCACCCAGCCAATATTGGAAGCTGAGCATGAAGTTCCGAGCATCCTGGGCCTTATCCATGGGCAGGTATTTCAGCACCTTGGGTAAGGTGTTGAGCAGCTTCAGCATGGCATCCTGGAAGCTACTGCCGGATTGCTCCTTGCGCTTCTTCATGAACTGGCCGATCGCACTCTTCGATTGGCCGAGCTGTGCCATGGAAAAGGTGCCCATCTTGTTCAGGCGCATCACCTGGGGCATGGAGGGGAAGACAACGGCAACGTCAAGGCGATCGCGCACGGGTTCTACCGCTGCAGTTACCTTCTCGGCTAGCTCTTCAATAAAGATCAGCGAAGCAATAAATACGTTGGCCTCAGCGACATCCTTCTTGAAAGCTTCGTAGTTCTCAGCACCACGGAGTTCTTCGAGGAGGTAGCCACTGATCTCAACGGCGATATTAGGGTTGTTTTGGTTAATGGATCGCACCGCCGCGGACAGCGCGCTCTGATATTGAGGTTCCAGAACGACGTAAACCACTTTGACAAGCGCACGGCCGTTCAGATCATCCGGGGCGATGTGGCGAATGGCGGGCTTGACGTTTGTGAACATTCAATAGGCTCCTTCTCAAAGCATCGGGAAAAACCCGGTCAGCCAGTAGTCAAACCAGACAAAGGGGGAATCCTTTTTAGATAGGTCCCTTTATCACTGGCCAAGACCCAGGCCGCCATCGGCAAAGATAAAAAGTGTTACAGATTAGTTTGTACCAGAAAACCCTTGCAAAATAACCTTTTCACCTGGCATCTGACACAAATTGATAAGAAAGGTGAGATGATAATTTACAAAACTTGACAAATTTGAAAGCATCTGCTCAAAATACTCTTAATATTTCGTGTGTTAGGCAGGCCTTTTGGGAGGTGGGTGATCTGAATTGTCCGTCTGCAAGCCTTTTGGCGTTTTCAAGTCTTTAGCTTGCCTCTGAAAAATTTCCTTATTTCTCTTTGCTTCCACTCGTAAAATCTATAGAATAAAATTTTCATTGTCTTCTATGTTTCTGGATTGAATTGAGTTAATCCTGAGTTCAATAGAGCTTAATTCTAATTACTGAAGTTAGATTTTAAGAGGTGGAACATGCTTGGCACACTCCACCTCTTTTTTAGATTTATTGAGATTGTTTGAGTCATTGAAACCCTAGAGATTGGCTTGAGAAGCTCTACGTTGTTGGCTCTCTGGCGGGAAGGTAGCTCTCGTAACCAAAAAGGTTGTCCTCCGCCTTGGGATGGGTTTATGGAGTTTCTGCTGGCTGAAAGATGTCATTATCAATTATGCCTTTTAAGGGGATTCTGTAGGCCTCGGCTTGAGCCTTAATCCTGCTAGAAGGACGGAAATAAATGACGTCTTTAGAGGCTGAAAGCATCTCTGGTTTGGATAATCTGGCCTCAGGGCTAAGAAGAAGAAACTGAGTCTGCTCCTTCAGCAAATAGCTGAGGGATATCAAATCTCCAAGATTTGTCCAGTCATTTCCTTCATCACTGATAACAAGGGGTTGGGGCAGAGCATTAATGTATTCTGCGATCGCTCCGTTGAAATAGCTCAAATCCTTATTCCACCAAGTATTAGCCTGCGAACTAACCAGGATTGAGGTGAGGCTGCCTACCAGTAACAGTCCGGCAATGCTATACCAGAGCGATCGCCGTATTCTGGCCCAGCTATCTGCTAGCCAAAATCCGACTGCCAACTGCACTCCAGGAAAACAGGGAATGAGATAGCGGCTCACAGTCGATCGCTTATTTCCTAACAGGAGATCGGGTAGCACCAATAGCAGAAAGGGAACGAGAATCATCACCAGAATAAAGAGCCAGATTTTGGAGGGCGATCGCCGCCACACCTCATAACACGACATCAGAATGAGCAAGACATAGGGAACCCGCAACCAGAAGGTGACGGGATTATTGAATCCAAAATCCAGATCAAAAAATAGGGCGGTAAAACTCAGAACCCAAAACTTGATGAGGGTCACGTAGCCGGGAAAAATGGCGGCCCAATCCGTTGTGGCCATGGCTCGACCAAAATTGCTCAGAATGACCCAGAGCCAGGGGGAAAAGAGCAAGGTCGCGGCGGCCATCGACAACAGGAAAGGGCGGAAGGGCGATCGCCCCTTTCTGGCGCCACTGCCCAAGGCGAAACGGGTGGGGGGCATTAACACCTGACGTGCCAGCACATAAAGCCCGTGGGCAATGAGGGTTAGCCCAAAGAAGGGATGGGTGTAGAGCCCTCCAACGGCAGTGCTTGTATACAAACCCCAGTGCCAAAAAGGCCGTTCGGGTAAGCGAAGTGCCCGTAGCAGAAACCAGCTGCTGAGGATGGTGAATAGGGTCAGCAAACTGTATTGCCTCGCTACTTGGGCAAACAGGATGTCAAACGGGGAGAGCGCCAGGAGTAGCGTTGTGAGCCAGGCTGCCAGGGGTGAGGAAAATAGCTCCAGGCTGAGCCAATACATGCCAGGTAGGGCCAGCAGGCTAAACAAAACCGCCAAACTTCGGGATGCAGCAATGGAACTGCCAAACATCTGCATCCACCAGCGCTGCATTAAAAAGTAGAGAGGAGGATGTTGCGGGTCTTCTATGGCAAGGGAGCGAATGGTGTCTTGAGATGAACTGCCGGGTTTGATGGCTTGATAGGCTAAGAGATCGGAGGGGTGGAGGAGGCGATCGCGAAATATCTCGTCTCCAATTTCATGACGCTGGTAGCCAGCAGCTCGTATGGAGGTATAAACCTCGTCGTGCCAGTAGAGTTTGCCATCTAGCCGATAGGTATGTAGAAAGACCGCCACCACCATGAGCGGCACGAGAGCCAGCATGGGAAAGGGGGCAGCGGCCTTGAGAAAGCTATTTTTCTGGAAAATGACGCGTTGGGGCATTAGCTTGCCTGGGCATCTCGCGCTCGTTTTAAAGTTTCTATAGTAGCGTCATGTTTTCCCTCGGCAGCCCAGATTAATGCCGTCCAATTGTTCTGATCACGAGCCCGGAGATCGGCTCCTTGATCGATGAGGAGTTGGGCGATCGCCGTCTGCCCCTGGGCCGCTGCGCTCATCAATGGGGTTAGACCAAATGCTGTCTTGCTGTTCACGTCAGCCCCCTGCTCTAATAGCAGGGAAACAATCTCCTCATGCCCGGCAGCCGCGGCGGCCATCAAAGCGGTCCAGCCGTCTTCATCCCCTGCATCCACAGCTGTTCCTTGAGCCAGTAGATCTTTGACAGTTACTAAGTTCCCAACTTCTGCGGCTTCTCGCAGCAACTCCTCAGGAGATGGGGTCGTGCCACTCACCATAGCTTTGATCGCTTACTTCAAACGTAATGAACATCCATAAGCTTACCGAGGAGCCGTACCACTGAACTAGTCTGGCAATATTCATAGCCATTCAGAGTACTACGGCACCGCAGGGATTTTACCGGTGTGATGTGAAGCACCCAATCGCTCTTTTTGTCCTAATCTGGATGGCTATAGCTCGTGGACGATCGCCCCATGCCCTCCTCTCCCATCGATATTCTCATCCTGTCCAATGGCCCTGGCGAGGTAACAACCTGGGTCAGACCAGTGGTGAAAGCTCTGCGAGAATCCCTGGGAAACGACCGTGCGCTATTTCGCATTTCCTTGGTACTATCCCCTTGCCCTAATGGGACGGGGAAGGAGGTGGCGATCGCCCAGACCTATCCTGAGATCGATCGAGTGCAGGGAGCTGAACACTTTTTCCCCTTTCTGCTGTGGGGAAAGACAGCGGAAGGCTGGGAGTGGGGCGATCGCGGGATTGTTCTCTTTCTGGGGGGCGACCAGATTTACCCTGTGATCATTGGCAAACGCCTGGGCTATCGCACGCTCATTTATGCCGAGTGGGAAGCCCGATGGTTGCGCTGGGTGGATCGGTTTGCGGTCATGTCTCCAACGGTCAAAGAGCGTTGTGCTGCCGAGTTTCAGGATAAGGTGGCCGTCGTGGGAGACTTAATGGCAGAGGCAGGGGCTCATGCTGGGGCTGCTCCTCCTCCTGATGGGCGACAGATTGGTTTGTTACCCGGTTCTAAAGCGGCAAAGTTGACCCAGGGAGTCCCGTTGATGTTGGCGATCGCCCGCCATCTACGCCAGGCTGACCCCACGTTGCGCTTTGTGCTGCCCGTTGCTCCCACGCTGGATCTGCCCACCTTAGCCCAGTTCGCAGATCCAGAGCAGAACCCGATCGCCCATTACTTTGGCGGACTGCGAGCCACCCTCGTCGAAGGCGAACCCCCATCTCTGATGACCGAGGATGGGCTGAAAATCGCATTACATCAAGAGTTTCCGGCCTATGATCTGTTTCGGCAATGCCAGCTGTGCCTGACCAGCGTTGGAGCCAACACAGCTGAATTGGGTTCCTTGGGTGTGCCGATGATCGTGCTGCTGCCAACGCAACAACTGGATGCCATGCGGGCGTGGGATGGTATTCCGGGCCTGTTGGCTAACCTGCCAGGTATGGGTTCTCTCTTTGCCCGCGTGATCAACGGGTGGTTTTTGCGAAAAAAGCGGCTGTTAGCGTGGCCTAATATTTGGGCCGGAGAAGAAATTGTACCGGAACGGATTGGCGAGTTAGACCCGGCGACACTGGCGAAGGATGTTTTGGATTTACTGGAGCATCCAGACATGTTGCAGGGCATGCGCGATCGCCTCCACAAGGCTCGTGGTGCTTCCGGTGCGGCTCGCAAAATTGCCGACATCGTGGAATCGATGCTGATTGAACTCGTCTAACCACATGATCGATACGGAACGCTCTGAAGGGCTCATTTTGAGTGTGCGCTCCGTGCATGCCAAAACAGGCGTTTTCAAGGGCTGCCTAACCCATGGCCCTCAAAAACGCCTGAGCCGAACTCAGGTTTACCTACATGAAATCTCTTTAAAAAAGAAAACCTCCCTCCCCTCAAAAGAGGGATCGGGAGATTAGAATCAGGGTGCATCTACCACTTCAGTTTTCTAGGGAAACCCTTCCTATCCGGAAGACTCTCGGCAGATTAACGCGAAAAATCCCAGAAGAATCTGGGCTGCCGTCCCATTTACCTTGCGGATCAGCGGTTTGAAAGATGTTGAAACGTTAACTTTTCGTACCTTGCGAGTACAGAAGATTAACCTTTGGCAGAAGGGTTGCAGAAAGATTCTAGTGAAGTGGTTTGACGATCTTTATTTCTCTACGGGAACTAATATATTTCGCCCCCTGTCCTGAGATGTAGTGATGGTGGGATCTATCCTGGTGAGGACGTTATCCTAGTGAGTAGGAGCGCCGTCTTATTTTTTTGGCATGAGTAGATTTTCCGGATCATGTCGGCCTCCCGGTGAAACCTGAGGGCACCCCCTGTTCTCAGACTTCACGCGGCTCTGCCCCCTTCATGCGCTACAGAGCAAACTAAGCGTTGAATTTGTCCAACGAGGAGAATACCGAAACCGTGACCCAGGAGTTTCACATTTCGGTCACCCCGGTCGGGAGTGATGAATATTTGGTGCGTACCGAACGGGTCGCGCCCGGTGTCCCCCTTGCCGAAGAACAGGTGGTGTGGACGGTGGATACCTGGCTGAGCCAGGCCCGTCAACTGATGAACAATCCGTTGCTGGAGTTGCTTCAGGGCAACGGTACCCGAGTCGGAGGCTTTGAGTTTCCCCGCAACAGTGGAGGGTCTGGTGATGACCTGCCTGTGCCTCCCTCCTTGATGGAATTAGGGCAAAACCTTTACAACAGTCTGTTTAAGGGCACCCTGCGAGATAGCTGGATGACGGCCCGTGGAATTGCGCAACATAAAGGGGAAATGCTGCGGTTGCGCCTGGGGTTAAAGGGGCCAAAACTGCCACGATTGCCCTGGGAAGTGCTGAATGGAGGCGATCGCGACGGTCTCGGCACCATGCGTCGTCCCATTGCTACCGGGACAGATGTCATCTTTTCGCGTTACACCCCCGGTATCGGCATGATGGGGGGCTATCTGCCACCGCTAGAACGAAATCAGCCCATTCGAATTTTGATGGCGATCGCCGCCCCTACGGATAAGGAGCAGCTAGAGCTGAAGCGGGAGGCGATGAACCTGCAACAGGAACTGGCCCATACCCGTTCCAACGGAGATACCCTCACACCCAACTTCGAACTAACCCTGTTGGAACAACCAGGGCGGGAAGAACTGACCCAGGCCCTAGAGCAGGGACAGTACCACATTCTGCACTATGCGGGGCACAGCAACCTGGGAGTTTCTGGCGGTAACCTATACCTGGTGAATCGTCGGACTGGGCTGACAGAAGTGCTGAGTGGCGACGACTTGGCGGGTCTGCTGGTGAACAATGGTATCCGCATGGTGGTGTTCAACTCCTGTCGGGGGGCCCATAGCGCCATTGGTAACTACACCAATGGGGAAGGTGATCTGAAAGATAATCGGGCTGAGCGTAACCTGGCGGAAGCCCTCGTAGGGCGTGGCATTCCAGCGGTGCTGGCGATGGCCGAGAAAATCCCTGATGATGTGGCGTTGACGCTAACCCGATTGTTCTATCGCAACTTAAAGCAGGGCTATCCTCTGGATCTGAGCCTGAGCCGCGCACGGCAGGGATTAATTTCCGCTTACAGTTCACACCAGTTCTACTGGGCGTTGCCAGTGCTATACCTACATCCTGAATGGGATGGGTATTTGGTGCCGGGGGAGCGCGATCGCCTTAATCCAGCAGATCGGCTACTACTGGCCCCGCATGTATACGACAGGCCCCCCGATCGCAGCGGCGATTCAGCGACGCCCCCGCCACCGCCGAGCAATCTGCCCGACCCAGACGATGAGCTGGAAATGATTTCGCGAGCGGTGCTGTTGGAGGATGACCTGCCCCCAGCGCAACCTACTTCACAGCCTGCCCCTGCTACCATCGAGCCATTGGATGACCTCGTTTACGAGGAAGCCAACGATATGGCGGATTTGCTGAAGCAGCTGACCCCCGATGCTGACGAAGCTCCGCTATCCGACGACTTCGATGAGGATTTGTTTGCTCCTGATCAGGAGCCTCATCAGACTCTCTATGACCCGCTGTCCGCAGAGCCTGAAGCGGAGGACGCAGAAGAAGCCCCTCTACTGCCCCTGATGCCGGAGGCGCGGCCCCTCAGTGCCCGCCCCCTGGATGCTGCGGAGCAGATGATTCAGGACAGCAGTTCGGCTTCCAGGTTAGCTCCTCGATGGCGATCGCCCTACCTCCTCCTACCCCTGGTGGGGGCTACAGCGATGGTCATTGGGCTGGGTGTTACCCATGTTTTGAATCGCGATCCGTCTCCTAATGATCTGCTGCCTCCAGCAGCGGTCAATTCGCCTGTGCCGACTATCGATCCTGCCAAGGTGGATTTGGCTAAAGCCACAACGGAGGATGTAACCCTGGTGGCTATGGATCGGTTCAGCAAGGGAGAGTTGGCAGCGGGAGGAGCGGCGATCGCTGAGCTGCTCAATCGCAATGCCGTCGAGCCGGCTAACACAGCTCTGCGGGTGCTCACGCCGGAGCAAATGGGTGATCCGGAGATGCTATTTTTGCGGGGGCGGGTAGCCTGGCAGGCGATCGCCCAGGGCAATACGGATTATTCCAATGATGATGTCCGTCGTTTTTGGGAAACGGCTGTTGAGAAGAAACCGGATTCCGCCCAGTACCGCAATGCTCTTGGTTTTGCCTACTACAAGGAAGGCAAGTTGACGGAGGCGGTGCAATCCTGGTGCCAAACCATTACCTTGATTCAGGATCCGGCAGCCTTTGTTGAGGATGCTTCGGTGCAGGACATGAAGTGCCCTATGCCCGATGGCCCGGTTAGCACCAATGCGGCCCTGTCTCCTTACGCGGGTATTTCGTTGGCCTTTCAAAAGGCCACCACGGTGCCTGAATTCGCAAATACGCCTGACCTGACGACGCGCGCTACGGATTTACACCAGCTCATTCTGCGCAGTAACCCTAAAGCCGATAACCCGACTACCCTGCCGGACGGTTGGCTGTGGACGACGGAGTTCATTCAGGAATGGCAGGCCCTTCGAGGTGCACCCACTCCTTAATAACCTCAATTAGAGATAAGCCCAAAAGCCCATTTTGTCGTGCGCAGAGCGCACGACAAAATGGGCTTTTTCGAGAGGCGCTTTGCGCCACGCCCGCTCCAGTGGTGTTTCGGGGGCAGCTTTACGGTTGGCTGCATCGCTTCTACAAAATCATGGCTCCCACTTTTTGCCTTCCCGTCGACGCTGAATATCCAACAGCTCGGCCAGACCTGGAGCCCATCGGTCTAGTTCCCGTAGGCGGCTGTTGTGAGGCACATCCAAAGAAGGGCGATCGGATGCAGAGACTTGGGAAGGCATTTCGGCTCCAGATTCCGGCTCTGCATCTAGAATCCCGTTGGATGGCACAGGTGGTATAAAGCGTTCAAGCCCGGTCGTTAGGGAGGTATTCAGCGGAGGGGCTTCGAGTTCTGTAGGGAGTGATTGGGCCAAAGCTTCCAGTCGTTGCAACCGTTGTCGGGTGATAGTGCGACTGCTCTGAAGTTTGGCAGACAGCGCTACACAGCCCATACCACAGCTGGCGGCTAGCAAGAGGAATAACCATAGGGGCGAGTCTTTCTCACTTCCAGCAGCATCTGTCGGTTTTCCCAGCCCAGTATTTGCCATCACTGGCGGCATCGGTGCCTCAGGGTCGTCATTGGCAATGGGATGCTCTGATATCTTAAGATGCACTGGTTGCGACAACTCCGGGTTCATGAGCCCAGACATAGCGATCGCCGCCATCACCAGCATTGACGTCCAAATTCCACTCCAAAACAGTAGCGGGTATTGCCGCCATAGCTGACCTAAAATTTCCCAAATCCCCAGCGAACGCGCTGCATCAGACCGGGAGGATGGTTCTTCCGGCGCGATCGCCTCTGACTCCAGCGGATCCCTGTCCATAGGTTTTAGAAACCATACAGGTGTGTTGACTCATTCTAAAAACATTCGAAAAACTTCGCTACTACGGATGAGAGCGGTCGATGTTAAGAATGCTTACACATCGGCTTCAAGAAGTACGGTGAAACCGTACTTCTTGAGCTACCGTTCCTCCAATGCTAACTGCACCAACCGATCCACCAGTTCGGCAAAGGGGACGCCTGAGGCTTCCCACAGGCGAGGATACATACTCGTGGCGGTGAAGCCGGGCATAGTGTTGATTTCGTTAATGTAGACCTCGCCTGTCGATTCAACATAGAAGAAGTCAACCCGAGCTAGGCCAGCGGCATCAACCGCGAGAAATGCCTCGATCGCCATCTCCTGAATCCGGCGGATCACATCCTCGGGCAGATCAGCTGGGATGATGAGGTCGGCTAGCCCCTCGGTATATTTCGTTTCGTAGTCGTAAAAGTCACTGCTGAAGGTGATTTCGCCAATAACGGAGGCTTTCGGATCGTCATTGCCCAAAACTGCACATTCGACTTCTCGAGGGCTGGGCAACCCGGCTTCAACAATAATGCGGCGATCGTAGCTGGCGGCATTGTCCAGCGCGGTTTCCAGCTCAGCCCGGGTACGAACTTTGGCTATACCAACCGAGGAACCAAGGTTAGCGGGCTTGACGAAGCAGGGATAGCCGAGTTCTGTTTCGACGCGATCGCACAACTTGGGAAATACGCAGGGGTTTGACCAGATCTGCCTGCGATTAATCGCTACATACTTCACCTGGGGCAACCCGGCCTGGGCAAAGGCCATTTTCATGGCAATTTTGTCCATCCCCAGAGCCGAGCCCAGAACTCCGGAGCCCACAAAGGGCACCTGCATCAGTTTCAGTAAGCCTTGAACGGTTCCATCTTCTCCATTAGGGCCGTGTAGTACCGGGAACCAGACATCTACAGCAGCGGCCTGGGCGGTCGATTGCCAGCGCTCCATGGCCTGAGCGGTTGTAGCTTGCAGGGCTCCTGCAGGTGTGGGGGTCTCGGGTTCAGCTTCGGCTTCGGCACTTAGCAGCGGTGGCACCCCAGCGGCGAGAACTTGTTGAGCGAGCTCACCACTTTGCCAACGACCATCCTTCTGGATGTAGATGGGGGTCAACTCATACTGGGTGGCGTTCTGTTGCAAACCTGCGGCGATCGCCTGGGCCGAACGTAACGATACTTCGTGCTCTCCGGAGCATCCACCAAATAATAGCCCGACACGCAATTTCGCCATCTTTACCTCCCACCACTGCGGCGATCGCAGCTAGCGTACCATATAGCGGTTTTCAACGAGGTGGATGGGATGTATTGCAGCAATTCTCATTTTGAATTGAAGCCTGAAAATAGCCCGCCGAAGGCGGGCTATTTTCAGGCTTCAAAGCCGAGAGTTCGCGCCCGTCGGGCGCGAACTCTCGGCTTTGAAGCTCATAATGAGAATTGCTGGATGCATTGCATCCCATTCACCTCAACAATGATGCGGTGATCGCCACATTTAACCTCATAGCGATTTTCAACGAAGTGTGAGGATGCAATGCATCCTCACACTTTAACGGTGATAAGGCGATCGGAACGTTTAACCTCTTTTCAACGAGGTGTGAGGCGGTGACGCTATCTAAGCCTCTTAGCGGTTTGCAACTTGGAGGCTTTAAACCACGCCCTGTTGCCGGAACCATGCCTGGAGCTTAGCCCAGCCATCTGTCGCCGCATCTTCTCGATAGGAGGGGCGGTAGTCGGAGTGGAAACCGTGCGGGGCGTCGGGATAGACAATGATCTCGGAGGAACCGTTTGCCTGGGCGATCGCGGCACGCATGGTTTCTACCGTCTCGATGGGGATGCCTTCATCCATGCCGCCATAGAGCCCAAGCACTGGGGCCTTGAGGTGAGGAGCCATTTGCACTGGAGTTGTGGGTTGCAAAGGCGTAGGATTGCCAACGAGGCGGCCATACCACGCCACGCCCGCTTTCAGTTTAGAGCTGTGGGCGGCGTAAAGCCAGACGGTTCGTCCTCCCCAGCAAAACCCGGTGATGCCGAGCTTGTCGGTATCAGCTTTGCCCGTACTGGCTGCCCACAGCACTGTTGCATCCAAATCGGACAGGACTTGAGTATCAGGCACCTGAGCCACAATAGGCCGAATTTCGTCAACGCTTGCCAGTTGAGAGACGTCGCCCTGGCGGTAGAAAAGTTCAGGGGCGATCGCCAAATACCCTAGCTTCGCAAAGCGGCGGCAAACATCTTGAATGTGTTCGTGAACGCCAAAGATCTCTTGCACCACCAGCACGACGGGCAGGTTTGTTCCGGAAGCGGGCATGGCATGATACGCCGGAATAAACCCGTCGGATACGGGAATTCTAACTTCGTCGGCTATTAGCCCCGTGGCATCGGTAGTAATGGTGGCGGCTGCAATCGGCCGCACCGCCATGGCAAACCCGGCGGCTAGTGTTCCTGCAAGTAGCTCTCGTCGTCCAAACAAACCCATGTTCATGACAGCTCTCCCGTGGATGGAATAATTACGTCGATCCAGGTCTGCTCTGACCGGCATATTAAGAAATATTAATGCTTTTGTTGGGAGGCTGAAATGCTCATCAATCCTCTGCTTGGTGAATAAACGTAGGACAGAACCTACAATTTGTTGGATGCAGAATACGCTACATCGAGCAAAAATGCCCCAGGTTATAGCAGGCCTCCGTCTGCTCTGAAGCGTTGGGCTGGCTAAGATGCCGCATCAGGTGCTTGTGCTCCAAGCAAAGTCGGTGGGCTCATGCACTCCCCTGGCATTCTTTTCGAAGCCGTGAAAATCAAAAAGGGCGCGACTTAGTCGTGCCCTTTTTATGATTCGTTTTTAGAACTGGGGCGCTAGGATTCGAACCTAGGAATGGCGGGACCAAAACCCGCTGCCTTACCGCTTGGCGACGCCCCATCGCGTTCACGTTTTACATATTAACAGGCTTAGCCGGAGGTTTGTCAAGAATTTTGAAAGAATATCAGCAATTATTATTCTGACTCAGGTTTGCGAGCTCTAGAAGTGCGACGGCACAAGGGCTCCTGCCCACCAACAAAGCCAGAGGGTGAGAGCACAGTAGCCCGATCGCACTTTTCTGAATTAGGAGCGCCGTCGATATTGCCGGGGTTCTAAGCGTTCCAGGGCACGACGGGCGATCGCATCGCGGGGATTGAGGTCAAGTGCTTCCCGATAGGCGGCAGCAGCCTCGGCGGTTCGGCCTACTGACACCCAGGCATCTCCCAGGTTGCGATAGGCCAGGGCATAGTCGGGATTGAGCTGAATCGCTCGTTGATAGGCCGCGATCGCCGCGCCCGATTGGCCCAACTCCAGTAAAGAAACCCCCAGGTTGGTATAAGCGATCGCCGGATTTTCTGGTCTCAGGGCGATGGCCTGTCGATGGGCCAGGACGGCTTCCTCCAATTGCCCCAGGCTCGCCAGGGCTACCCCCAAGTTGTCGTATACCTCGGCATACTCCGGTTCAAGCCGAATGGCCCGGCGGTATACGCCTACTGCATCAGCCGCTTGCCCATTTTGCCGAAGTGCAATACCTAAATTGTTGTAAGCACGGGCGTAGTTGCGATTCAACCGCACGGCTCTGCGAAGTAGCTGAATGGCTTCTTCAAGTTCACCTTGCCCTGTCAGGAGGCCACCCAAATTGTTGAGAGTAACAGCGTCATTTGGACTGAGCTCGATGGCCTGACGGTAGGTGGCGATCGCCTCTCCCGTCTGCCCTTGCTGTTCCAATACGTAGCCCAACCAGGCATAGGCGTACCCATTGTCAGGCTGTGCTTGTACTACCGCCTGCCAGAGCCGGGCGGCTTGAGGCAAATTTCCGGATTCATAGGCAGACTGAGCTCGTTCGACGAGGGTATTGGCAGATTGGGCGATCGCCGGTACCCCTGGCATGAGCACATGCAAACCTAGAGCCATAGAAAAAGCCCAGGAATAATTCCGATAATTCATGGCCGCTCTGATCTATCTCGAAACCAACAGGAGAACGTTCCCCATAGTATGCAGCATGATTTTCCCCATGTCGTTAGAGAAATTTTAGATAGACAACCCGGGGACGGGCGTAGGCAACATGTAGCACTCATCGTTCACCGACCCATGGTGGCCGTGGGATGAGATACGGTTCGCCCACTTCAATTCCACACCGCAATTGGCTTGTTAAAAGCCATACACCTCTAGAACACTACTCAACCTGAGTTCGAGTTCGGGACATTTTTGAGTGCCACGCACCCTGCGGCACTCAAAAACGTCGATTTTGTGTACGCGAAGCGCACGCAAATAGGCACTTCAGCTTATCTCGAACTGAGATGGCTCAGTGAACGACTATAGCGCTGTGCACGTTGATTAAGTACGGTGGTGTGGGGCACGAAGTGCCCCACACCACCGTTGCTGTACTTAACGCACTTGCACATCGCTATATGGTGATTCTGTCCAAAAAAATGACTGCTTTCTCTAGGGTCGGTCTATGCTGTTTGAAATGATTCCAACTGTACTGAATTCCATTCGTGAGCGGCTTTGAAGGGCGGGACAAACTATGGTTCCGTATGGATCGACGCGGACAGACCAAGGGCAACTATTGACACAGGCGCAGCAGGGTAACCCTGAGGCGATCGCCTTCCTCCTCAATCGGGCCTTGAACCCTCGTGGGGTACGGGCACAGGTACAACCAGACACGGGAGACGGGCTAACCGTTTTGCTGGAGTCGGCTCAGGTGCCCTCCCAGCAGCAATGGGTGCCCTTTATCCAACAGGGGCTTTCGCAATTGCATATCCCCAATGTGCAGCGAGTGCGCTGTGTGGGAAGGCAGATCGGGCAGGCTGATTACGCCTGGCAGGAGGCGACCGCCCTCTATCGACCCAGTTCTCCCAGTCCACCTGCTGGGGGTAGTGGCTTTCCCCTGACCCAATTTGAAGTGGGCAGTGGCAGTGCGGTAGGCCAACAAATTGTCTATGGCGACAAGGCCCTGCAACTTACTCCCCACGGGGCTGTTGTTATGGCCAGTGCTTATCACCAGGCTCCGGCCATTCGTACCCGTCCTGTCCCGGAACCCGAAGCTTTTATTCGCCCTATGGCTGCTCCTATCGGCCGCCAGGAGGAATTGGAAGGGGCAATTGCCGCTCTGCAATCCCAACCCGTTGAATTTTATGGCGACTTGGGGGTTGGTAAGACGACGTTGGTGCGATCGCTCGTGTATCATCCGGCCGTCCGAACGGCCTGTCCCGATGGGATCCTCTACCACAATGTGCAGGATGAACCCCCGGATGACCTACTGAAATACCTGTTTGACACCTTCTTTGAATACGACGAGCCCATTCCCCACAAGCCAACCCCCGATCAGATCTACCAATCTTTCCGGGGGCGGCGGGCCTTAATTGCTCTGGATGATGTGCAGTTGAACTCGGTCCAGGTCGCTGCCCTGGCAAACCAGCTTCCCAGTCTACATTTACTGCTGGGCAGTCCCAACCATCATGGGTTGCCAGAGAGTTTTGCCATGCCTCTGGCAGGGCTGCCCATGCCCGAAGCGATCGCCTTTCTGGAAACCCAGTTGGGGCGTAGCCTGGGTCCCGAAAATCAAGTGGCTGCCGAAACCCTGTGTCGGGCGGTGATGGGCAATCCGTTGCGCCTGCGACAGGCAATCGCCCTCGTACGCAACCGCCACCTGACGCTGCCCGGACTGGCGCAGCATATGCAAAACCCAGCGGCTCTGGAGCTGCTGGTGCTCCGGGCCTGTGCCACCTTGCCAGAACCCGAGCGTCGTATTCTCGCGGCGCTTGGGGTGCTGGGAGCCGTGCCAGTTCGGAGCCACCATTTTGCTGGCATGACGGGTCTTCAGAGCCCTCAGGGAGCGCTGGATCATCTGGAACAGCGGGGTTTAGTCGTGTCGGATGGGCAGTCTTACACCCTGGCAGCTAATCTTCTGCCTTTGCTGCAGAAGCACTGGAACCTGGCCGGTTGGGTGCAGCCTGTCATTAACTATTTCTTACTATGGGCGCAAAAACATGCCCCTGTGACTGGAGCCCTAGCCCAGGAAAGCCACTTGTTGCTCTGGGTCATGGAGCGAGCAGCTCATCACCAGCAATGGAGTGAGGTACTGCGGTTAGCCCGGGCAATGGATGGTTCCTTTCTGGTATCGGGGTTGTGGGGGCGTTGGGAACAAATCTGGCGGTTTGGCTTGCAGGCGAGTGAAGCCCTGGGAGATCAGGAGGCGATCGCCCATGCTTACCATCAACTGGGCACCCGTGCCCTCTGTCTGGATGACCCCTTCACCGCCAATGCCTATCTGGCCCAGGCACGGGTGATGCGCGAAAGCTTCGGTCAACCTACTGCCGCCAATGCGAGTTACCACAATCTGCAATGGCTTTCGGCCGCTCCTGCGGGGCTCAATCCTGGGGTCGCAACGGAATTACAGGGGGCGATCACTCCGGATGCAACCGTCGCTTATCCTCCTGATAGCGCCGAAGCAGAGCGGAGCTTTACCCTCATGGCTCCTCCTGCCAAGGCTGAGCGCGAGGGGTTGCCGCCTGCTGCCCAGGTAGCGCTAATGGCCGCCGCCTTCTTGGGGGTCGGCAGCTTACTGGCGGTGTATATGTATCGTAATCAGCCCGGTCTGGCTGTGAACCCGACTCAGCTTACTTTTAGTGCTCAGCCGCAACATCGCACCAGCCAGCCCCAAACAGTACGGGTACAGAACACTGGGGACGACGTGTTGGAGATTACTCGGGTGAGCCTGGAGGGCAACCAGCCGACAGATTTCCAAATTGCATCCAATGCCTGTGAAGGGGTGCCCCTGGCCCCTGACCAATCTTGTGAGGTACAGATTACCTTCACGCCTCAGGGGGATGGAACCCGGTTGGCAGAATTAACCTTGAGCGATCGCAACCAGCGGATCGAACGTCGAGTTCAACTTAGCGGTACTAGCTCAGCCACGGCCCCGGGCAACCCTATTACCCTCAGCTTCCAACCGGGCAACCTCGATTTTGGCGACTACGCTGTCAACCAGGCCAGTGAATCCCGTCGTATCGTGCTGCGTAACGAGAGTGGGCAACCTATCACAATTCAGGGAATCAGCCCGGTTGGAGAGGCTCGTTTGGACTTTCCAACTACTCACGATTGTACGGGTGCGCCCCTGGTACCAGGGCAGAGCTGCTCCATCAATATGATCTTCCGGCCCAGTGTGGCCGGTCGTCGGGCTGCTAATCTGGCCGTCACCGATACCGCCAATAATTTATGGAATGTACCGCTCAGTGGTAACGGCGTCACGGATCAGCCCCAGGTGCCTGCCCTTAGTATTCGGCCGGGTACCCTAAACTTCGGGGAACAGCCTGTGCAAACCTCCAGTGCGGAGCAAGTTGTTACCCTCAGCAATAGTGGTACCCAGACCCTTAACATCTCTCAGATTGGGGTGGAAAGTGGTAACGCCTTTGCCATTCGTCGCAATACCTGTACCCGTACCCCATTAGAACCTGGTAACGACTGTACTGTTGGGGTTGTGTTCAGCCCTCAAGCGGGCAATGCCCAGAGCGGCCAGTTAACCGTTGCCAGCAATGATCCTCGAGGAAATGCTCGCATTTTCCTGACGGGTACGGGTACGGTGCCCAGTGCCGCTCAGCTCACAATTACTCCAATCAATCTCGATTTTGGTGCGATCGAGTTAGAAAGCTCCAGCCGTCCCCAAACGGTTACCTTGCGTAACACGGGCACGGCGGGACTGACGATTGGTCAAATTCGTGCCAGCGGTAACGGAGATTTTGTCAGCGATACTGATGGAGCGATTGGTCAGGTTTGTACTAACCGTGCCTTGCAGCCTGGGGAAGAATGCCGCTTTGGGGTCGTGTTTTTGCCTTATGTAGAGGGCGATCGCGTGGCTCAAATCACTATTCCCAGTGATGCACCTCAAGGGTCTGTAGCGGTTCAACTGCGCGGGCAGGGGCAGGTCCAGCGCTTCCCTACCCTATCCGTTAGCCCGGCCAGTCTCTCCTTTGGAGTCATTCCGGTCGGTAGCAGCAGCCCGCCTCAAACCATCACCCTGCTCAACAGTGGTGGGGTGCCCTTGAATATTGGCAATCTCGCCATTGGTGGAGCCAATGCTAATGACTTTATCCCGGCAAATACAGGCAGCTTTACCCAAATTGCCTGTTCAAATACGGTGCTTGAACCGGGGCAGCGGTGTCAGCTCCAGATCCTCTTTGGGCCGTTGGAAGCGGGCGATCGCCAGGGCCAACTAATTATCCCCAGCAATGATCCGAATGGCGAAATTCGGAGCAGCCTAACAGGCTCTGGCCAGGGAGAAGTTGCCCCTACCCCCTGATATAGCCTGACGTAAGTTGGTAAGGACAGGTTATTTTTGGAAACTATGCTGCGCGCCCTTCTTCAAGAATAATCTTCTGGTGCGTAGCGCTATGCATAACCTCCGTCAGGTTAGTTAGGACATCAGGAGCACTGTTGCCGCTTGCTCCTGATATCCTAACTAACTCGACACTAGCAATGAGTTCTGTAATGCGTGCTTGAAGAGGTGATTTTGCAGGCAGTACGCCTGAAATTAACGTCTCATACGAACTCTGCCTCGTATAGAAACGGTGTGTTTTTTGTTGGGATGCTTTCTACACGGCATCCCAACAAAAAACATACTGCTACTCTATAAGCGGATTCCGTATCCAACGACATTAGGTTAAGGAGAGGAGTTTTGCTCCTCCGACAAAACTTCCAGGAGTGCGGTCTCTAGATTGTCAATTTCGAAGGTTTCGTCGTTCTCCACCCGCATTTGCGAGAAAATGCGATATTGATCCAGCTCAGTAAGGTGAACAGATAGCTTTTCTTCAATGCGAGAATGCCCCTGCATACTGATGAGGTTAAATTCTATATTCTCGGCATAAATGGCCATGGTGATGTCAAAGATTTCGAAGAAGTGGATAACCCACTTACATTCCTCCTCAGAGTAATCTTTGTAATACTTCACCAGGTCAGCAATACGGGCTTCTAAATGGGTGCGAGCATAGCGGCAGACAATCACCAACTTAAGCAAAAGTACGACCAGAAGCAGCGGGTTGCCGTGCGAGAGAATCTGGATAAACAGCGCGGAGGGTTCCCGGTGGTTTTCTGTGGTCAGGTATTCGATGACTCGGTTGCAGGTTCGTAGTAATAGCGCATCATCAATATTTTTGTCGTGGTAATCCACATACAGCCCATTGAGGCGTTCAGAGAGCTGATCGGTCAGAGTTTTAACGAAGTCCTGGTTGTTAATGGAGAATAGAAGGTACTTTCGCAGGCTTCGCTTGAAATCGGAATAGCGAAGGTTTTGGGTTTGCCTGAGAAAAATATTAGCTAGATTGGTGTAGCTAAATTTGCCCTGCCGCGCCACAATCATCTTGACTAGCCGCAGTACATTGTCACCCAGAGTCGTAGGGTTTTTCAGATTGGTTTGTACTACCGTTGAATTGGCGGAATGGGCCGTATAAAACGCCAAATCAAATTTAAATTTTTCTTTGAGCTGCTTGGATAGAGCGCGGGCCGCGTGACGTTGTTCAGCCGAGTTTCTTAAATCAATATATTGAGGCACCAACAGGTAGGAGGTGTATCGTTCTGACCAGTGGGTAAAGGACTGGGTATCATACCGGGCAGCAAACAGCTTTAGTTGCTGAAAATCGTCGCTTTGAACGAAGTTTTGTAGCCAGACTCGCAGTCGCCGCAAGGTCGGCGACATTGAAGGTTTTTCAAGAATAGGGTCTTCAAAGATTTTGATTAATTGCTGGATATAGATATGGTTACGGCGCAGGTCCCAGTTGTTAATCAGGATATAACAGGATCGTTTGAGGGTGTTGCGAAACTCTTCCTCTTGATTTGCAAAAACAATTTCGTATAGCGAAGGTAAAGTATGGGAGCTAACGGTATTGACATGGTGGATAAATAGCCGCCGGAATTCTTCCAGTACCTCTTCTGGAGACCATTCTTTAACGATCTCAAGCAGGTAGTTGTAAATTGTTTCCTGGGCCCGTGGGATGTCCCGCTGGATGCGGCCTGGTTTGGCTGTAGACCCCGACAGATGACCCTCTTGCACTTTGTTTAAAACCATTACAACCCTTTTTGTTCGTTCTGGAGGAGAAGAACCCTGGCTTGAGTGAATGTATTAGTACCCGGCCCCTGACTAACGCCATTAACGGGAACCAGGAATAGCCTTTGATTAGATTGGCTCAATGGGAGAGTGCTCCCTTGTTCCCGCACTATCGAAAGCTATCCATTTGTTTGGCCTTTTCTGAGAAGGAATGCGATTACTTCTACACTGTCCCGAAGAATGATTTCTGAATACTGTTAGTTTCTCTTGAAATGGCTAAAAGCCTAACTAAAACGAACGCTCCTGTCGGTAGATGCACCCGGTGACATTTATACATCACCAGCCAGACTAGGAATTCCTAATTGACAAATAATAACAGGCTAAAAAAGATAAAGCCCCAGCAGGCTGAAGGCTTTTAAGATTCTCCCTGGTGAATGTATTGTACAAGAGACGCCCAGGTTACCGTTTCCGCTGGTTTGCGTAACTCATCAGGGAAATTTGGCAACCGATGGCTGATTTTTTCAAAGTGAAATGTGCTGATTACTACCTCAATTTAGATATCAAAATTGGGGGTAGATGAGCCCTATTAGAGCTTTTGTGCGGCATAGAGCAGATATTGCTAAATCCACTATGTCGATAAAAATTCGGATACGGACACTGGCTGATGTTTTTTATTGTACAGGTAGTCCTCGTAGTCGGGTAGCCAGTAGTGTACTTCCGCAAAGGATGGAGGAAAAAGGCTAGTTTTAGAAGTTGCGCGAAGCGCAACTTCTAAAACTAGCCTTTTTCCTCCATCTTTAAGAAATAGGAGTACCGGGTAGCCTACTGAATGGAGGTTCGTATCAGTTGGGGGGCAGCGATCGCCCCTTTCAACAGGCCTGCTCCCTGGCTGTGGGGACGGTAGACCCCAGCCCAATGGGCAAGGAGTTGGTCGCTTAGGGCTTGAAGCTCCTGAGGTTGAGCGAGATCCCAGGCCATAGTAGTTATCGAGCTTGGCCAGCCATGGGAGGGTAACTTGGCAGTGCCATTGAAGCTTCCGGCGATCGCCCCAACCATTAATCCTGTTACTCCGGCATGTTTATGCTCTGGCATCGAGAAGGCCAGCCTCATATCTTGAGGGCTACGGAGGAAGCTATAGATCGCCAGAAGCAAGGATAGGGGAAGTGTTTCGCTGGATAGTTCCAGATCAAGGTGTTGAAGGTGATGCTGGGCGATCGCCCAACTATAGCGCTCCTGATAGGCTATCTGAAGATGGTGTAACTGTTGAGCCGCAGGGCTGGTCGAAGGTAATTCTAGACTCTCAATCAGTTGCAGAGGTAGCCGCTCCAGCTCCAACTCTTCTACCAATGCCAAAGCCAGCACTTCTGCGAGAGTCATGGCTGCTAGGGTTGATCCTGGGGGCAGATTCCAGGCGTTCGCAGCGGCCTGAAGTGCCTGATGCAGTTGAGCTTCGCGATCGTGGTAGTACAACATCAAAGGAATGCTAACTACGGCTAGACGGGCACCTGGGTTAGAAGGTGAACCTGCTATAAGTGCAGGCCAGGGAATGGATTCACCGCCCTCTTCACCAACATGCCGTAGCAGAGCAACCATGCTCTTCCCGACCTCTAGCGGCTGTTCATCTGCTCTCTCTGCCATGGTGTGGCCTAACACCGCTCCCAACAGAGTGCCGCGAAAACGGGCCATCAATGAGTATTGCATTGTCGCCTCCACCAGATTGGCATGGGGAATGGCTCCATAGTAATCGGTAAGACGACGCTATAGCGGCCCTCGACTACAAGGAACATAAGGGATGGGTTTATAGGGATGCTTTGCGCTCCCACAAGACCACCCACAATTCACCAGCAGTTCTCGTTATGACCTTCAAAGCCAAGATTGCGCGCCCGTCGGGCGCGCAATCTTGGCTTTGAAGCCCGAAAACCGCTTGCCGAAGGCAAGCGGTTTTCGAGCCTAATTCCATACTGAGAATTGCTGACAATTCACCTAAGCTAACCTGCACTGGATTACGAACGATGCTCCATGTTGCTCATAATGTAGGACTACTGGAAGGGTTGTTTTTTCGTGCGCAAAGCGTAAGGAAAAACAACCCTTCCAGCCGCTTTAAAACATGCCCTAGTATTTTGCCTAAGGCGAATACATGCGTTTTAACTCAGTAATCTGGTCGGCGATGGATAACACTGATTCTGGCATGTTTGGACCCGTTAGCACGACCTCAACTTCTGGGGGACGGGTACGGAGGAATTCCAGCACTTCGGCTTCGGGGATAAGGCCAAAGTTAATAGCCAGGCTCAGTTCATCCAGGACAACCAGGCTATAACGGCCTTCTCGCACCATCCGGCGGGTGTGTTCCCAGAGATTCTGGAGGGCTTGCCGTTCAGTGTCCTCTAGTTCTGGCGTATCGATGTATCGAGGCAGATCACAGCGAAACCAGTCTAACCGTTGCCCCAAGCGTACAGGATGATCACTACCCTGCCGAATTCCACCCTTGAGAAATTGCACCACCAGCACTGAGTTACCCTGACCCGCAGTCCGGAGTGCCTGGGCAATGACATCGGTGTAAAAGCTGCGGTGGGGGCCGGTAAACACCCGCACCAACCCTTCAATCATGGGAAGAATAGGACGCTCTGCGCCAACGACGGAGGTTTCGAGTTGGAAGACCATAGCAAAATTATGACGACTGGGAGGACGAACGGGGCAGGGATGTAGCGAACTGAGCTGTAATACAAGTGTACCTCGACCCCCTCAATCCTGTAAGCATCAACTCACAAAATGTAGCGGTAGGCCAGGAATTTCCCTCCCATCAAACACTACATATAAAAATCCGTCAATAGAGACCAGCACTAAACTACCGAAATATAGAATTTGTTTCTCTCTGGTGATCATTCCCCCCTTAAATGTCAGAACCCTCTTCGCTGTTTATGGAAGCAGCAAAGAGGGTTTCGGTAGTTGGGCACAGCAGCAAATTTGGGTTCTGTTCTAGACATGTAAAGGGTTGTGATGGTGCTTAGCACCATCACAACCCTTTACGCATTTGAAAAATGGCCCAAATTTTTAGTCCACAGTGCGCGCTGCATATAGGGCTGCCCCAATTAGCCCTACACCCTGGTTGAGAACGACATGGACAGGTACTTTCTTGAGCAGGGCGCTCATACGACCTTTTTTGGAAAAGGCTGCCATGAAGCGTCCTGACTTTAACAGTGACAAGTTCTTGGCAGCAATTCCTCCGGCAATGTAAAGCCCGCCGTAGGGCAGCAGCTTGAGGGCCAGGTTGCCTGTTTCGGCACCGTAAGCATCAACGAATAGGTGCATGGCATCCTGGCAGAGCGGATCGTGGCCGCTTTGAGCTGCACGGGAGACTTCGGCAGAAAGGTCAATGGTTTTAGCGTCGTGGCCAATTTCATGTTCCCAGGCGCGGTAAATTTCGCTCATGGCAGGGGATTCTCGGTCAGGGGAGCGATCGCGCAAAAACTGATAAATAGCAGCAATGCCCATTCCTGATACGACCCGTTCTGCGGAGATGCGATCGACGTGGTAGCGATCGAGCAAATAACGTTGCAGTTGAAATTCTAGCTCTGAGCGAGGCGCAAAATCGGCATGGCCCCCTTCGCTTGGGTATGTCCGATAGCCATCCACATGGCGAATGAGAAATCCCTGTCCCAGGCCTGTTCCCGCACCAATGACACCAATCGGAGCGGCTGGATCAGGTTCCCCGACCTGTAGCGTGTAGATGTCTTCCGGCGCAAGGCCCAATACACCATAGCCTGTGGCGGCAAAATCATTAATCAAGCTGACTTGAGGGATAGTGAGCTCTTGGCTCAGGTCAGATGCTTGCAGAAACCAACCCAGGTTGGTGAGCTCGGAGGTGTTGTCCATGACAGGGCCAGCAATGCCGAAGCAAGCTCCCTGGGGCTGAACATGAGCGCCAAGCTCAGTCTGAGCAATCTGCAAAAATTCTTGTACCAGGGGAATTAGATCAGTGTACTCCCGGCTGGAAAAGGTCTTTTGAAGAAGGGGTGTGAGCGCTGGCAGCGCTTCGGGGGTTGTTCTGGGAGCGGTCGAAACAATGCTCAAAATGGTTTTTGTGCCGCCAATATCTCCGGCTAGAAGCGTTGCCATAGTCTTCAAATGCAGGGTTTACAAACGCTAAAGGGAACATCAGCAAAGGACAGATCGCCCCTGGTAAGCTGAGTGTATTTCTGGAACCTTGATCCTGCAAAGGCTCCAGAAATACACTCGGTTTACAGCCCGAAGGGACTTTATGGGCTCTGATATACCCATTTCTCCCCTTCAGCTTAAAGACTAATGGGTCGGGTTTGATAGGTGTTCTGAACAATTTCGCCTTAAAGGATGAATTTCCAGCCTATTTTTGTTCTGACAATCTCTCCTGCGGTGCTTATACACCTGGCACTTCAAGTACTGCAGGAGATACGAAGCACAGTCTATGAGCTGTAATAGTCTTCGGCTGAGACGTCCTATACGCCATACAACTGCCTGAAGCGTGTCCTACTTTATAAAATAGTGAGAACAGAATGGCATTGGACTGGCTTCTTAACTCAGCTTGCCTCCGTCATTTGTTTTGGAATGGATGGTCTTGGCTGTGAATAATGACTCGCCGAATGTGCCCTCCCGCCCTGAGCCCTACCCCAGAGTTTATCCCTGGGATACGGGTCCGTTCGTGGCTGAATTACAAGAACTACTGTCGGCTCACGGATATCCTCTCAAGAGTGATGGTGAGTATGGCTGGCGTACAGAAGCAGCGGTACGGGCATTTCAGCGGGAGCATCGGTTGCGGGTAGACGGCATGGTCGGCCCAGAAACTTGGGCGATGTTAACGACGGCGGTGAAGGCGGGCATTCGTACCCTACGGCAAGGACATCGAGGCCGCGATGTGCGTGACCTGCAGGGATTGTTGCAGGTGCATAATTTTATGGTGCATCGCAACGGCTTTTTTGATGATCAGACCCAGCAGGCTGTGAATACATTCAAAAAACGTCACAACCTGCGGACGGATGGTACCGTGTGCCCCGTTACCTGGACGCTGTTACGAGCAGGGAAGCCAAATCCTGCTGCTGTAAAAACCCACCCAGGATGGTTGCGATCGCTTCATAAATGGTGGTAAACCAAGCTGAAGTCCTTGATGTATCTGGCATAACATCACGAAACATTGCCACGCACTGCCGATTAATTCTGTGTCCTATAAAATGGCGCTGGCTGTGCGATCGCAGTTCCTATCAGGTCTGTAGCCTACCGACTGGATTGATTGGCCCTATTCCATCCTCGAAGGAGACGTTCATGATATTGCCTAATTGGCGAAAGCCCTTGGCGGCCCTTCTGCTGTCGCTGATTCTGTTGGTCTCAACGGGATGCGCCCAAACCGATAACTCGCCCTATGCAGATGCCCAGCGCGAGAGTACAGAGCGAGGAGCCACCCCAGCCGTATCTGCGGATGCTGAGAAGGGCGGTGAGTTTAACAAGTTCTTTCCCTCGTCTGGGCAAGGCTACAACGTCGTATTTTCTCAAGAGAAAAAAGGCTTTGCTGAAGCGAAGTTGAAGCAGGGCGGCACCGATGTCGCTATGCTTTCCATTTCTGATACCGTCAGCAGTCCGGCGGCCGCCGAAAAGTATAAGTCCAGTACTGAAAAGCTGGCTGGCTATCCTCTGTTGGAGATTGGTAATACTCAGACCGGTGTTTTGGTGGGCGATCGCTACCAGGTAAAAGTCATCTCCCGCGACTCGTCTTTCGCCCCTCAGGACCGCCGAGATTGGCTGCAAAAGTTTGACTTGCAGGGTCTTTCCAATTTGAAGTAGTGTCGGGCTGATAAATGGGGCGTTGGGCCAGCTCAAACCTTTAGTGGCTTCGCCAAGGTGCAAGCCTGCGTCTCCCTGCTGCCCTGGAGAAAGACAAAGAAACGGCTTGAAATAGCATTAGTCCTGTATATCTGCATAGGAGATTTGCAACCATGAGCAAAGCCATTTACCAGTATGTAGATGAGCTGCCAACAGGCGGTATCACGGTTATGGCGCTCAAGTCGTTAGATGCAATCGTGCCCGGCAAGTGGGAAAACCTGACGGGGTTTACGAACACCGTCAAGGCCGTGACGGGCGAGACTGATGCCGCCTTGATTCAGCAGATTGGCGATCGCGCTGTCCACCTTTACAACGATAAATCTCAGGGCTATCAGCGGGCGATGTGGCTCTACGAGACGGTAGACAGCGCCTCTGGTGCTTTGGGTGCCGCAGCTCTGGCCAATCAAGCCGGTGGCGGTATTCCCCTCTTTGGTGGTCTGGTCGAAAAGCTCACCCCCAAGCCCGAAAAGGCTCAGAGTCTTGATCTGAGTATCAAACTGGTGACGGAACTGGTGGCCTTCTGCCAGATCAACGGCATTCCCGGCGACAGTATTGGCGACTTCCTGGCAGCTCTGGGTGATTACAGCGGTGAGTCCCTCACCCGCATGGCGGCTCTGGTCTGCTTTGATGGCTTGATTCCCCTGGGTGCCCCGTTCATTGAAAAGGCCGCCACAGCTTTACAAGGCACCTCTCCTAAGGAACTGGAGCAGAATCAGACCTACAAAGGCGTCAACGAGCTTATTCCCGGCAACAATTCCGAAAGCAAACTGAATTTTATCGGGCAAAGCTTTGACTCGGTTAAAGGCTGGATGAGCGGTTTCGTTACCAACAACGGCCTGACTCAGGAAAAAGTGCTGGACAACCTGATCCGGGTCGTCGACATCTCCAAAGATAAGCTGAACTATGTAGGGGCTTTTCTGGATATTACGGTCAAGTATTACTCCCACACAGGTACACAAACCCTGGCCCGTCGCTTAATTGAGCGGGCAGTGGCGGAGATTTAAGTTCAAGACAAGTTGTTTTTTCGTGCGCGCAGCGCACGAAAAAACAACCACTCCAGCGATTAAAACGCGCCTTAGCTCTCTGCTTTCTTCAATGTCTGCTTAGCCTTTTGCCAGAGTTCCTCTAGTTGGTCAAGGCTGTAATCTGACAAGGAGCGATCGGCAACAGACTCCATCAACGTGAGCCGCTGGATGAAACGCTGGTTGGTGGATTGCAGTGCTTCGTCGGGGTCGAGGCCATGCCAGCGTGCCAAATTGACGATAGTAAACAATAGATCGCCCAGTTCTTCTTGCTGACGGGCAGGAGATTCGTGAGCGATCGCCTCCTTAAACTCCCCCAACTCTTCCTGAAATTTTTCCCACACCCCATCCACTGTCTCCCACTCGAAACCGGCGGCAGCGGCCTTCTTGGAGATTTTGAGACTGGCCGTGAGGGGAGGAAGCGATCGCGCATATCGGCTCAGGCGAGGAGCCAGCTTGTCGGTTCCATGGCTCTCCTGGTCTTCCTGGGCTTTAATTTGCTCCCAGTTTTGATGCACCTCATCCATGTGGGCGACGGTCACATCGCCAAACACATGAGGATGGCGGCGAATCAGTTTTTGGGTGATGGTATCGGCAACTGTAGCCAGATCAAATTGCTGGCTTTCACTGGCGATCTGCGCCTGAAGCACCACTTGCAGCAGCAGGTCGCCCAGTTCGTCAGCGATCGCCTCCGGGTTCTCCTGCCGAATCGCATCTACCACTTCGTAGGCTTCTTCAATGACGTAAGGAATGAGGGTTTGGGGGGTTTGCGCCAGGTCCCATGGGCACCCTCCATCGGGCGATCGCAACTGGGCCACAACCGCAATCAACTGTTGCAGCGCTGCCAACACGGGAGGCAATTCCGCCTCAACTGTATCTGAGTAAGCCATAGGAGCGATCGTTGTAGAACAGTATTAATTTAACTTGAGTTCGGGTTAAGGGCTTTTTTGAGGGACGCGCTTTGTGCGCCCTCCCAAAAAGCTCATTTTGGCGTGCGCAGAGTACAACTCTAAAACGGGCACTTGAACTTATCCCCGATGGAGGTCGATTTAGTATTTGTTGAATAGAAGGCAGAGGGCAAAAAAGGTAGAGAGTGGGAGAAAAACTATAGAGCAAAGGACAGATGGAGTGGGCAAAGGTTTGTCAGTAAGATGCAAGCATTGTCTTGGGCGTTCGAGCGCTTACAAGGGTTTGTCTTTCCCGGTTCTGTTTTTCTTCTGCCCTCTGCCTCAGCTGAAACTTCTGAGTCTAAAAGATCGTCGGTACTGTCTTAGGGGCGTGGTTGGTTGCTGTGGGAGGGGAGCAAAATGCCCCTTCCACAACAACCAACCACACATTTGAAGCACAACCTAATCGTCTATACGTCGCGGCTGGCCTGAAATACTGGGGAGAAAAAACGCATGAAGTGGTGGAATTTGGTGTTAGGAGCTCTGGTGGGTTCGGCAGGTTTACTAGGTGGGCGGGCGATCGCGGCTGAAGAGATCGTCCTGACCTATGGCTCATTTCAGCGTTCGGTGGGTGTGGAAGAATTGACAGCTTTGGTACAGCTGGGTGAGGTGACAAACCAACTCGATTCCTATTTTGACCGCGCGGAAGTATCTCCTGAAAGAGTACGGCAACTGTTGACGGAGGAAATTCCAATGCAGGGTGTTGCTGCTGATCGGATACTGAACAATCCTCTGGGCGATGCATTGTTGGATCGCGTGAGTGAGGTTATTTATCCAGAACCGCGCTCTGCCGGACGGGGCGCTATGCGAGCTGCGATCGTCCTATCTTCCGTCGATAATGACAAACTTTCGCTGCTCGAAATTCTGCAGAACTATCCCACGTCTCAAGTGTATGTAGATGTTGAAAGGCTGGCCGATGCTTACAGCGATATTCAAGGCGCTAGCCAAACCGTCCAAGATGTTTTAAATATTTTGGGCCGATTGGAAGGGCTGGCCCGTTAGATATAACCCTGTATAATAGAAAATTATTTAGGGATATCAACGAACGCCAAAAGAGGAATGTGCTGTCGCGATCCGTCAGCACATTCCTCTGAGTGTCAGGTATAAAGATTAAGCCAATTAGTAAGCTAGCGTTTCTAGGGTTTCGCGCAGGTAACGACGCACGCGTTGATCCATGGAAAGCGCTTCAATAGATGCGTCACTGTTACGCTCCTGCTCCCAGGTTTGGAACCCGGAACTAGCAGCGATCGCTTGCTTTAGATTGTGCCAAATGTTGGAGTCGTTCACAGAAGAGTTTTGAGGAGTGATGGAAGGAATCATAGAACCTCTTTAGCTGCGTGTGGACAAACCAGTCAAACCAGAAAGCCCTTCTTCCTTAAGATATCGTAACTGTCTCTTAAGTCTGTGCCAAGAAACACCATCTCGCAATCCCCCGACAAGATGAGTTCTCCCAAGAAGCTGTTGCGATCGCTGAAAAAGCGTTATATATCGCACTTTTTTGTGGATAAAGCTTATGAAAAATAACTGTACAGCTTTTTTCTATGATTTGTGAAATATTTTTTGAGACGGGAGCGGACGTATACCCAGACATAGGCAAAAGGCAGGTGCAAAGCACCTGCCTTTTGCCTATGTCTGGGTGGAGGAGGGTTGAAAAGTTCCAGCAGGGGTTGAATTTCGTGTGCATCATGCACAGAAATTCAACCCTTTAAAGCCCCCTCTTAACTGCGAAGGTTTGCCTGGAATTTCTCTTCCAGCACTTCCCGCACTTTCTGGTGGATGGGTTCTACATCCTCATCAGTAAGGGTGCGATCGCCCGCTCGATAGATTAGCCGGAAGGCCAAACTGTGCTGACCTGCGGGAACCTTATCCCCTCGATACTCATCGAACAGCTCCACCGATTCCAGCAGGGGCTTACCCACTTGTTCTACCGCACGCTCAATTTCTGCCACCGAGAACTGAGTTGGTGCAAAGAAAGCAATGTCGCGATCGGTTGCCGGGAATGACGAGTAAGTCTGGAAGACGGGAGTTAAGTTCGTCTCCTGATCCATCTGATTCAACAATTGATCTAGCTCCAGCTCGAAAGCATAGACCTCATCGGGCAACCCCCGCTCCTGGCGTACTTGAGGATGTAACTGACCAAAGCGCCCCAACAGCTCACCGCCGACCCATAAGGACGCGGTACGCCCAGGATGTAGAAGAGGATTGCGGCGATCGGGTTGATACTCCACTTCAACACCCAACCGACGGAAGACACTTTCCAATACACCTTTAGCTTCGTACCAGGTCATTGGCTGCTCGCGCCCGCTGCGGACCCAACGCCCCTGGCTTGCATCGCCGCCCAGAATCCCGGCAACGCGATCGGCTTCCATCAGGCCATCTTCGTCTTGCCAGAAGACACGGCCAATCTCATAGGCGTTGAGGGGGCCATTCCCTTGCTCCAGGTTGTACTGGAAGGCATCAATCAGCCCCTGCAACAAGTCAGGCCGTAGGGCGGAGTACTCAGCGAACAGCGGATTGGTCAGCACAACCTGTGAGTCGCCGTCGGGTTTACCGACGGAATAATGCACCACTTCTGTTAAGCCCACCGCTCGTAAAGCCTGGTGAACAGCCCGGGTCAGTTCCTGGTCTACCGGCAGATAGCCGGGCTCGGTTTCCTTTGGCAGGGTATCAACAAATTTATTGAATCCGTAGAGTCGGGCTACTTCTTCGACCAGGTCAATCTCTCGCTCCAAATCGCGGTAGCGGTAAGGAGGAACGGTTACTGTCCAGATCGTGCGATCGGGGGTGATGGGAGTGAGCTGGCAACCGAGAGCTGTCAGTGTGCGCTCAACGTCCTCGGCCTGAAGTTCGCCGATTACGGAGTCACCTTCATCGGGGTCGCCTAATTCAACCGGGCCCAACACTGCATTCACACGCTCTAGACGTAGCTCAATGGTGCGGGTTGTAGAGGCTTGTCCAGCGGTGGCATCGGCGATCGCCTGGCTATCTGGCGTTCCCCCTGCCAACTCGCTAATTAAAGCCAGTGCTCGACGGCAAGCTAGCAGCAACTCTGCCGGGTTAACCCCCCGCTCATAACGTGCAGAAGCTTCTGTCCTTAATCCTTGAGACCGAGCCGACCGACGGATCGCAACCGAGTCGAAGAAAGCCGCTTCCAGCATCAGGTTGACGCTACCGCTATGCACTTCGCTGTCTTCGCCACCCATGACCCCGGCCAGAGCTACGGGGCGATCGCCCGCAGTAATTAACAATGTCTGGTCGGTCAGCGTCCGAGATTGGCTGTCCAGAGTGGTCAGGCTTTCTCCGGCATGGGCTGTGCGTACACCAATGGTGAGGTTCTGGGTGTTGGCGATCGCGCGCAACCGATCCGCATCAAAGGCATGGAGGGGCTGACCCCATTCCAGCAACACATAGTTGGTGATATCCACCACGTTGTTGATGGGACGTGTGCCAGAGGCCAGTAACCGACGCTGTAGCCATTCAGGAGATGGGGCGATCGTCACCCCTGAGATGAGTGTACCGATGTAGATGGGGCAGGCTTTGGTGTCCTCAATCTTTAAAACCAAATCGTTACCAGCTTCGGGAAGTGGCGTAGCTGGGATTTCTGGCAACTTGAGGGTGGCTCCCGTGATAGCAGCGATCTCCCGGGCAATTCCGACAAGGCTTAAGGCATCAGCTCGGTTCGCGGTGGAGGTTAAATCTAGAATGACGTCATCCAGACCCAGTAAAGGTCGTACATCCTGGCCAGGGGTCAAAGTTTCCTGAGGAAAAATGTGAATCCCGTCTGATTCCTTCGCTAATCCCAACTCGGCCAGAGAGCAGATCATCCCGGCTGAGGGAACGTCCCGTAGTTTACGAGGGCGAATTTTTAGGTCAATGGTGGGCAGGTAGGTGCCAACGGTCGCGACAGGCACGTAGATATCCGCCCGGACATTAGCCGCTCCACACACGATCGTGGACGGCTCTGCGGCTCCAATATCCACCTGGCAAACACTCAGACGATCGGCATTGGGGTGTTGCTCACGGGCTAAAACTCGCCCCACGACGACTCCATCCGCCCAGGTGCGACGATCTTCAATATCTTCGACTTCAAACCCTGCCATGGTGAGCGCTTCCGCAAGCTCTTGGGGGGTCATGGAGATATCGACCAGTTCTCGCAACCAGTTTAAAGAAATACGCATGTCTAACCGTTCCAGAAATTTTGAGAGAATCGCCTCCGGCGGCCTCCCGGTTAAGGGGGTGGGGAACCTGTGCAAAGCGCCAAAAACCGCACCTGTACTTGCCTACCCGTTAAGATTGTATCGTTTTGTTGAGGTCAAATCTCACTCGCATGTCGATATCCAGCAATTCTCATTTTGGAAGCCAGCCTGAAGACTGCTCGTTCCAAGCGAGCAGTCTTCAGGCTTTAAAGCTCATAATTAAGAATGGCTGGTCGACATCCTCTCAAGAAACTACCCTTTGCTGGGTATGAGCGGGAGTTGAGAGTAATTACCCTCAACTCCCGCTCATACCCAGCAAAGATACTTGTTTGTGTCCTATTTCATTAAGTGAGCCGCTGCCCATTTAATCGCTTTTCAAACTGCTTCTAAATGTAGCCTGGGTTTATTAGCTAAAAAACTTGTTGATTGGTCGAGACGCTAGCGCAAAGCTCCCTATAGATCTCAGTAGATCTATTTAGGAATCCTCAATGTTTTTTAGGGACAAACTAAATATAGTTGACTTTGCCTTTCGTTAGGCACCCTATAAGACGGGGGAACCCCTACATGGGTAAAGTTGGCAAGCAAATGAATTATAGCGTTCTCACCCGCTTATAGTACACAGTGGTTGTAATGGGGGGTGAAACACCTCGTTTGCCACACTCCACTAATATCTAACAGCGCTTTTCAATCGCTTAAAATCCGGTTGTTTTTGTGAGAGCCTCATGGAGCGCGGCTCTCACAAAAACAACCGTGGCTGATTCAAGCGCAAAGCGCTGTTAGATAACTGAAATTGCTACGAGAGAATATTGTCTTTAGTTTTCCTGACAAGCCACGCAATACCAAACCAACATGAAGCGGTATAGGAGATGTGGCGTTTAATATAAAAACGATATAGAAGGCTTAAAAATTCTGGAATAGCTACCCGGCTTACTGGAGAACAGAACAGAGAGTTTATAATTAGTCTGGAGAGTATTTGAAGCGTGAATTTCCACTTAACTGCAACGGCAAATTAACCCTTCCAATGCCCTTTAATACCGTGTTTCGCCAAATTCAAGTAAATTTAGATACAAAGTATTCAGTGAGGGGCATCAACCTCTGGTCTAGAGGGTGTTTTTCTGTTAGACAGTGCAATACGTCGCTGTTTTTCCTAGGTAAAACTGGGAAGATCTGAGTGGCTGTTTTGAATGTTTAAGTCAAAGTTGCATCGTATCTTTCCTGATACGAATTCCGCAGGGAAGCGCAAATCCTGAGTATATCTCTGGGAACACTAGAAAAAAGACCGGAAGGTGCTTCTTGCTGAAATCCGCTCAGAGCCTATCTCTTGAAAGGATTTCGCCCTTAGTTTGGGATGCAAGGTTGATGCTTTGATACAGGTCGACTCCGTGAAAACATGGGCTTTTATCGGGATTTTAATTAAATCCTGGTCAACTTTAACAAGTCTTCAACGGATGTCCCGAAAGAACAGCACGGCCTGCTGTTGCTAATAGAAGGATAATCATAGATAAAGGTGTCAATCTTCGAAACGAGATGACCTCCCGGCGATCGAGCATACAGAGTGAAGCCGAATGAGCTACTGCCTGAACCCAGCCTGTCCCAACCCTGAGAACTTGCTCGACACAGAGCTATGTCAAGCCTGTGGATCCAAGCTATTATTACGCGATCGCTACCGCGTCCTCCAGGAGCTAGGTCGCGGAGGGTTTGGGGCAACCTTCCTAGCTAAGGATGAGTCTTTGCCCGGTAGTCCCTACTGCGTTATCAAACAGTTACGGCCTGCTGTCTCTTCTCCTAACGTGCTTCAAATGGCCCGTGACCTCTTCCGACGAGAGGCAAAGACCCTGGGTAAAATCGGTAACCACCCACAGGTCCCCCGGCTATTAGACTATTTTGAATCCAATCAAGAATTTTATCTTGTTCAAGAATATATTAGTGGCTCAACCCTGCAGCAGGAAGTAAAGAAGAATGGGCCTTTTTCTGAGGCCGGGGTGAAGCAGTTCTTAAGTGAGGTGCTGCCGATGTTGCAGTACATTCACTCCAGTCAGGTGATTCATCGGGACATCAAACCCGCCAACCTGATCCGCCGCAGTCAAGATAAAAAACTAGTACTGATCGATTTTGGCGCTGTTAAAGATAAGGTCAGCCCTACCCGAGCCAATGCCTCAGAGCAAACGGCTTTGACGGCCTATGCTATCGGTACGCCGGGCTATGCGCCTCCTGAGCAGATGTCCATGCGTCCGGTCTATGCCAGTGATATTTATGCGGTTGGGGTTACCTGTGTTTACTTGTTGACGGGCAAATCACCGAAGGATTTAGACTACGACCCCACCACGGGCGAACTCATGTGGAATCGCCATGTGCATGTCAGCGAGCATTTCGCGACCGTGCTGCACAAAATGCTAGAAATGTCGGTCCGGCATCGCTACCAGAATGCCAATGAAGTGCTGCGGGCGTTAGATTTGGAGCCCTATCTGGATAGCCTGGCTCAAAGTATGGTGAAACCTGCGGCGCGCTCGAACTCGCTACGGAACGATAGTGCTCCTTCGTCCGGCGATTTGAGTGGTAGCCTCTTCCCGTCCTCCCCGTCGGCCCGCATGGCAGCAGCAATTCGAGCACGCCAGCAAAAAAATGGGATGGATTCTACGGGTATGACGGGTGGGTCTATTCGTCGGGGCCCCGCTGCTACCCCTCGTGTCACGACCACTACCCTGGAACGTCGCAATTCCATTCCGCCTAACAATGGCGACAACTCTAGCGGAAACTCAAAACCCAAACTCACAGCGGAAGATGTAGTTTTGGCCTACACCAAAGGGCGGCGGGACTTTACCTTCCATGATTTGAGTTCGCTAAATTTGGCCAGGGCTACTCTGACGGGGGCAAACTTCCACCAGGCTCGCCTGCATAAAATCAATTTACAGGGAGCCAACCTGTTCAATTCAGATTTTGGACGAGCTGGGCTGAGCCATGCGCAACTTAAGGATTCCAACCTGGCGCGGGCCTACTTGAGCCACGCCGATCTTCAGAATGCGGATTTGCGGGGAGCAGACCTCAGCTATGCCTATCTAAGCAATGCCAACTTGAGAGGGGCGAACCTCTGTGGAGCTAACCTCACCGGGGCGAAGATTACAGATGCCCAGTTGGCCCAGGCTCGGACGAATTGGGGGACCACACACCCCAGCGGTAAGCGTGGCATCTGGTAGTGCCCATTCCAGGATGAAGCCGTGCGATCGCATGGCTTCATCCTGGAACACCTGGTAGCTTAGATAAGCTCCTTTAAATTCCAACGTTATGGCAGATCCGTCTCAGACTCCACGTTCTTCCGCGAGATTGTCTCCTGAAAAGTATGCCCGTTTGCGGGAAGAAGCTCGTGCTCCTTACCGGGGCTTGCGGATGTTTATGTACCTTGTGTTTGGTCTCTCCGGATTTGTGGGTGGGCTGGTGTTTCTGGCCCAAATCCTGGCAGGTCGAGATGTGATGGGGGCGCTTCCTAATTTCGCCCTACAAGTGGGGGTTGTGGCTCTAATGGTCTGGTTGGCGAAAGTAGATCGAGCGATCGCCCGCAAAGAACGGGAAAAGGCCACCTCTGAGCGATGAACGACTGAAAACGGAAGAAAACATTAAAGCTGGCGAGTATGTTCACAAATTGCTGCAATCTATAAAAAGTTAATACGGGGTCATCCTTTATAAAGACCCTGACTTTTACCTCTCTCTATAAATAAAGGGCACCAGCATCGTTTAGAGGCTGGTGCCTTTTGACTTTTAGCGTTGCTCAGGATGCTTTCAGGGATGGGGGTGCTGCACTAAAGTCAACCTCAATGGCCTGAAGCTGTTCTGGGGTGGGGTAGGGCACGTGCAGCCATTGCCCGGCCAAGGTTTCCCACCAGTGGGGATCGTGGGGTAGGGAGGCGACCTGAATGGTACGGCACCCTACAAACCAGGCTCCAATCAAATCGGTGTGAAGGCTGTCCCCAATCACCACAACAGCCCGAGATCGAAGCCCCATCTGCTTAAGAGCTTTCCAGAAGCCCCAGGGCAGAGGTTTACGCGCTGGGCTAAGGGCCGGTATGTCTAAGCGCAGCATCCAGTAATTGATGCGGTGGCGGCGCTTGCCATTGGAGAGGATGCAAAAGCGCAGCCCTCGTTGTTTAGCCAGTTGAATCCAATTCTCAATACCCGGGGAGAGGTAGCGATCGTCCTCAGTCACAATAGTGTTATCCAAGTCTAGAATGATGCCCTGAATTCCAGAGCGGACGAGATCGTTAATGTCGATGTCTGCGACCGTTGGGGCAAAACTTGGCGTGCTGGTAGCCAGCGTAGGCCGCTGGAAAAAACGGTATGGGATACCTGCGCAACTCGCGTTACGAAAAGGACGAAAGAGACGCATAAGGATGGTATTGGGAACTGGTTAAAGAACACCCATTTTGGCAAGGGCTAAAATTCCCGTTGTAACCACAATCCAGGAAACAACGGTCAGTAGAATTGGCAGATCACTCAGTAAAACCTCGTCAGGGCGCTCGGTACGGGCAGAAATGCTGCCCTCAAGCCGTTGCCGCCGCCGGATTTCCTTAGGGTCACTGAGAAACTGATACCGGAAAATGCCGTAGAGAACAAAGGGTACGGTGAGCAACATCCAGGATGTCGATGCACCTCCCACTTCAGGGCCAGAACTCCAGAGAGTGTAGGTAAGAATGGCCCCGGCGGTTACAACACCTTCCATTCGCTGCAACAGAAATAGGGAGTAGCGGCGCAGTACAGCACGGGAACTGCCACCCTTGGCAACCGCCAATCGCATCTCGGCCTTGCGCTTCTCAATTGCAAGAAACAAGGCCAACATGGCAGTACAGAGCAGGAACCAGGAGGAGAGGGTGATGCTCGTTGCAACCCCTCCTGCTAAGGCCCGTAAAACGAAGCCGCTGGCGATCGCAATCACATCCAACACAACGGTGTGCTTCAGCCGCAGATTGTAGGCCACCTGCAAAACGGCATAGCAGGCCAGCACCACCGAGAGCATAGGTGTGTAGAGACCGCCAACCAGCAACGCTCCGCCCATCAAAAGAATGGCCATGGTGATGGCGGTAGGAATGCTGATTAAGCCAGCGGCAATAGGGCGTTTGCATTTGACGGGATGCCGACGATCAGCTTCGACATCCATCAGGTCGTTAATCAGATAAAAGCTACTTGAGATGCAACAAAAGAGGGTAAATGCGAGAAGGCTTCCAGAAATGGTTCGCCAATTAATTGCAAAGGCAAACAAAGGAGCGGCAAAGATAATGAGGTTTTTAGTCCATTGGCGTGGTCTGAGCGCCTTGAGATAAGCCACCCAGATACCAGAGGCATAGACCTTCTTGTGACTTGGTTGAGGATCTTCTGAACTCGGCAGCGAACCTTTAGGTTTTGAGGAAACCATAGGTCGGAACCCCCTGTTTTGTTTGCTCAATAGCCTACGTAATTTCCCCGAAAGAGATCCAACGGTATTGCGCAGCTTCATGTAATCTTCAAAAACAGGTGAGGGAAAAAATGGTTACTTTTTAGTTCGTCCTATGCATAAAAAAGTAGCTTCTATATCCTTTTAAGGAAAGTTTTTAAGGCGCTAATTTGTTGCCAACAGAACTTTTTACTTAGAGATGAGGTGGTATTGCAAGAAGATCCGGTTGAGTCGAAAGCTTTGTAAGACAAAGGGTTTGCGCAATACGTACAAAGTTTTACTGCTGGTTTTAATGAAATAGTTCATTCTAAAATTCAAGCAAAAAGATGATTAAGTTGTTTTTGATACAAAATCTTAGATGGTAACGCTCAAACATAGAAAATTTAAGGGTGTTTGTGATGTTACTGGTCGATATGCAAATTGTTTTTGTAGTCCCTTAAAACACAATCATTCTGAATTTTTATTGTGAATTCCTTATAAAGCACATCTAAAAAACTATTGACAATAAAAAATAGGCTGCTTACGATGCATCAAACCGTTTTAGCGGGTAGTGAGTATCCAATATCTGCCGTTAGATGAAGAGTGTTCTAAATGTTGGCGTTAGTGCCTGTTGTTTGGTTCGCTGGTTGGAATTTGCATTGGCTTAAGATTGAAAGCTAAGTTTTTAAGAAACTTCAGGTGATGGTCTTGCATTGATCGTGTTGTTTCTGTAGAGCTGCAACGTGTTGCAAATACTCACCTGATGGCTTGTCCAAGCTTAGCCTGGAAACTACTGTTTATGGTGGTTTTTAACGCTCTCGGTTTGTTGTGTTTTTCGAACTCTCAACTGCTTTTCCCCTTGACCAGGAGCTGCGCTATGGTTTTGGAGTCTATTCTTTCGAACCGTAAAAAAGGTGCCTTTTATCGGGGCATCAATACGATTACAGCTCGTCATGAGTTTGGGTTACTTGCATTGATTCTGGTAGGTTTTCTTGGGGTTATAACGATGCTGTCTGCGCAGCTTTGGCCTGTGTGGATGGATGAGGTGTTGTTGACTGACCCAGCAGCTAATTTGTTCTTAGGAAATGGGTTTACTTCGTCTGCCTGGTATTACCAAACGCGGGATGAGGTTTGGGCCTGTAATGCGCCACTTTATGCGCTGTTGTTGTTTCCCTGGCTTAAAGTATTTGGGCTACAGGTCGCGACAACTCGTTTATTAAATTACGTCCTTATATCACTTTCGATGGTCTTGATCTGGTGCGCTGTGTATCGGCTCAACCTGGTTTCGACTACGCGCGATCGCTTCATCCTAATTGCCCTCATTCTCTGTAGCTATGGAGTAAGTTTTACTTACCTGTCAGGCCGTTATGACTGTCTTGCGATCGCTCTCTTTTCAGGCTTGATGCTGGCCTATACGTTTCCATCATCGCTGCCTCGAACGGCTGTGTTTTTGGGGATTGGATTTTTGATTCCATTGGCTGGTTTTCATCTGCTTCCTTATGGGGTCATTTTGGCGGCGTTACTGTTTCCCTTTTTGGGAAAACCCGTTCTTAAGGCAGGCATTCCGATTGGCGTTGGCATGGTGTTGGGATTGGGCGCAACGGTTTTTCTTTATGCACAACAGGGTGTTCTGGATACCTTTATTGAGACGTTAGGTGGGCATACGTTGGGTGGTCTTGACGTGGTGCCTGATTCGGCAAAGGATGCCGGTGTGGGCCAAAAAATGATGTTTGCTCTGACGAATCTGGGGCCGATTTTGGTAAGCCGATTCGCGGGCATTGGGGAATGGTATTTCCAGGATGGGAGTTTTGTGTTGTTGATGGCTGGGGCGATCGCTCTGGCTTCAATTCAGCGAATTAACCAGACGTTTTATTGGCGATCGCCTTTGGGGTTTGGGTTGTTGGCAGGAGTTGTGGTTCCCTTATTGATGGGTTTGGTGCGCAACTATCCCAAATACTATGGTTGGATGGGAATTATTCCGTTGGTGATTGGAATAAGCGCGGCGTTGGTTGGGGTGCGGGGTTCTGCATTGAAGAAGCCTGGGATTTTGTGGGTGGCTGTGCTGTTGATCGCTTCGAGTATTCCGGGGTTGCCAAATCGGTTAGTGCCGGGGCTATTGCATTGGCAGGATCGCGATTATCAACGCGTTGAGCAGTTTGTGCAGGCGAATATTGCGGCGGATGAGGTTGTTTATAGTGATTTTGCGCCTTATTACGCGATTCGGAAGCGGGTGGATACGGTGTTATTTCCGTCTTATTTGGATGTGATGTCAGATGAGGACAAGCAACAGTTGACAACGTTGCTTTTGGAGCTGACTCAGGAGCATAAAAATTATCAGGATATTAATTTGTTTGAGCAAATTGGGGGGGGCTGGTATGAGACGAATGCTCGGTTAGATACAAGTCAATTTCAACTGCGGATTTTTAAGCGGAAGGCAGCTTAGGCCGCGTTTTGAGGTTGTTTAAGAAGTTCAGGACTTATACATTTATGTTGTGTGATATGCGCAGCAACCACACAACATAAATGCGTCAAATATGGTGAGCTTGCGTAGGTTCTAAAGTTATTAAGAGGGTTGTTTTTTGTGCCTTTGAGCATGGAAAATCAACCCTTTCGGATGGGTGTGTCTGGATGATGGGGTCTTAGGGAAATCTGTCGCTTGGGGGCGCTCTGCCCCCTAAACCCCCAAGCTGGAGGACAAAGCGCCGTTCCCCAGACCCCCTTGCGCAAGGGAATATCGGTGTGTGTGAATGTGGCGCTTTGCATCAGTGGGTTTTAAATTAGGTTTATGCGCCGTTGGTACGGAGTTTTTGTGGGATGAATTTTATAACGCTGGAAGAGAGTGTGGAAGCTTTGCTCCTACACTCTCTTCTGTCTCAGAAATAGTTGTGGGCGAGGAATTTGGGTGCCCATGACATTTAGGGGAAATCGATGCAATATAGAGCTTTGAACAATCGCATTAGTTTTTCACCGGCCTGGGGATTTTTCTCAACCTAAACCTGGAGTTGTGACCTCCCGCGCCTCAGGGTTGCTGCTACCTCGTGTTCTTTTGCTGTCAGCTTTCCAGCCGGGAAGTCTGGTTTCTATGTCTTTAAAAAAAATAAGAGCTAAGGATGGTGTCGCTTGTGGGCGGCGGTTCTTTGGCCTGGATAAGCTTTGTAAGTTTTCTGGATTGTTGGTGGTTTTGGGAGGATGTTTTTTCCCTGGAACCGCTGTTATCGCTCAACTTCCTTTAGAAGCCGATAACACTCTGAATAATCCAAGCCAGGTGGTTCCCTTTTCACCGATAGACTTTGGCATTGTTGGAGGCGATCGCCGCGGTTCTAACCTCTTTCATAGCTTCCGTGAGTTTAATGTCAGTGAGGGAGGAAGTGTCTACTTCGGGACGGATGCAGGGGTCGCTAACATCTTGACTCGGGTTACAGGTGGCAATGGTTCCCAAATCCGAGGTGTTTTGGGGGTAGTGGGTAGTAATGCAAATTTGTTTCTGCTCAACCCCAATGGTATTCTCTTAGGCCCCAATGCTCAGTTGGATTTGCGAGGATCGTTCCTGGCTAGTACGGCAGAGGGTTTTCTCTTTGCCAATCGGGATAATTTCAGCGCATCAAATCCGCAACCGCCGGGGTTGTTAAGTGTGAGTGCGCCGATTGGGTTGCAATATGGCGATCGCCCTGGCAACATCACCAGCTATGCCACATTTTTAGCGGTGGATTCAGGCCGCAGTCTGGTGCTGGCTGGTGGAGCCGTACGATTGGATGGTTCGTCTCTGGCCTTTCAGTTCCCCAACGGAGGAAGGCTGGAATTAGGTTCTGTGAGTGGGGCGGGGGTTCTGCCATTACGGGTGCAAGGCCATAACCTGGCTCTGCGTCCTCCTGCTACAGGGCTGGAGCGGGGCAGAATTACCATGACCAATGGTTCAACCCTGGATGCTCGGGCTCAAACTCAGGGGGCGATCGCCCTCTATGGGGGCAATATCAACATTTTGGAGGGGAGTGCGCTGCTCTCCGCTCTCACACCGGGGTCGGCGTTGCCTGACCTGAGAGGGGGCAATATCACCATCAATGCCACAGGAACGGTCAGGGTAGTGGGGCCGGATACGCGTATCGTAGCTGACGTTCAGGCGGGCGCTCGAGGGGATGCTGGAGATATCACCATTGTGGCGCAGAACCTGAATGTGCTTGAGGGTGTGCAACTCAATACCAATATGTACGGTGCTGGAAGTGCAGGCACCGTTCAGTTGATTGGAGGCGACCGCATTCGTATCGATAACAGCACTGTCTCCAGTCAGCTGATGGATGGAGCCGTGGGGCAGGGCGGAAATGTGGGAATTGCTGCCAATCGGCTCTGGGTTGTCAATGGTGCCGCTCTGTCTTCCAGCAGCTTTGGTACGGGGGATGGGGGGGCTGTTCAGGTGTTGGTAGGCGATCGCACGGTCATCGATAATAGCTCGTTGAATAGTGAAGTGAGTGGCAATGCTCAGGGTGATGGAGGCGATGTCTCCATTGCCACAGGGTCGCTGCGAGTTCTGAATAATGCTCAACTGAGTGCAACCACCTTTAGCCAGGGGGATGCCGGAGATGTGTTGATTCAGGCACGGGATAATGTGCTCTTTGACCAGGCCTTTGCCTTCAGCCGGGTGAACCGTGCGGGGGTGGGGGAAGGTGGTAATGTGGCGATCGTCAGTGGCTCGGTGACGGTACTCAATGGCTCTCAATTGATTGCGGATAGCCAGGGGCGAGGAAATGCAGGCAATGTCTTTATTCAGGCCCGTGATCGCGTCCTCTTTCAGGGCACCAGCCCCAATGGTCAGCTTGCCAGTGCCGCCTTTACAGATGTAGATCCGGAAGGGGTGGGTCACAGCGGCAATATTGGCATTCTGGCGAATACTCTGGAGTTGCGAGATAGGGCTTCGCTGACCGCTAGCAATGCGAGTACTGGGGATGCCGGAAGTGTGATTTTGGGGGTGAGCGATCGCATTCTGCTTGATAATGCTGCCCTGGCTAGTGAACTGGAATCGACAGGGCGGGGCCAGGGGGGGAATGTTGTCATCGGTACGGGCGATCTCACTCTGCGCAACGAAAGCCGAGTTTTGGCTCAGACCCGGGGCATGGGTAATGCTGGCAACGTAATTATTGACGCAGAAAACCTGCATGTCCTGGAAGGAAGCCAGGTCATCGCCCAGAGCGAAGGCATGGGAAATGCAGGATTTATCTTAATTAACGCACGGGGAAATGTGGTCTTTGACGGGGCCAGTGCTGACGGCAGCTTCGCTAGTGCTGCATTTACCCGAATTGGGGAAACCGCTGTCGGTCAGGGGGGCGGCGTATTCATCAGTGCTGAGTCTCTTCGTGTGACGGGAGGGGGGCAATTGATTGCCGATACCCTCGGGACGGGAGATGCGGGGGCCGTGTTTCTGCAAATACGGGGGCCGGTGCAGTTTGATGGAGCCAGCCCAAATGGGCAGTTGCTCAGCGGCGCCTTTACGAGTGTGGCGGAAGGTGCCAACGGTAATGGCGGCAATGTAGCCATCCAGGCAGGTTCGCTGACTCTCCAGAATGGAGGCCGACTGGTGGCCGACACCGAAAGCGACGGTAATGCGGGCAATGTGATCATCGAAACTCAAGGGCCGTTGCGTGTGATCGGCACTAACCCCATCAGCGGCAACAGCAGCGCCATTTTCAGCGAGGGCTTCGGTAACGCAGGTGGCAATGGGGGAAATGTGATTATTTCGGCAGATTCTCTGGATATTCGGGATGGAGGTGCCCTGGCAGTACGGGCGTTTGGTTCTGGCAATGCGGGCAATATTATTGCCACTGTTGGCTATCTGACCTTGACCGGTGGCAACATTTCCGCTGAGAGCCTGGGAACGGGCCGGGGGGGGCAGATTGCGATCGCCGCCGATCATCTAGTTCTGGACGATGAATCCACCATTAGCACACAAACTAACAGCACCAATGGCGGCAACATTGCGTTAGCGGTGGATCGAGCGCTGGTGCTGCGACGAGGCAGCTTAATTTCCACAGAAGCCGGACGGGCAGAGGGCTCGGGCAATGGCGGCGACATCTTCATTGACGCCGATTTTGTGGTGGGCATCCCTCAAGAAAACAGTGATATTGTTGCCAATGCCTTCGAAGGAAGTGGTGGAAATATTGCCATCGCAACTCAGGGCATTTTCGGCCTGGAATATCGACCTGAGCTGACTGAGCTGAGTGACATTACAGCCAGCTCTCGCTTTGGCTTAGATGGGACGGTTGTGGTGGATACTCCCGGTATCGATCCAGTTCAAGGCCTGGTCGCATTACCGAGTGGGGTCGTGGATGCCTCTGACCAGATCGGTCAGGTGTGCCCCACGGGGCCAGCCGCCGCAGAGAGGCTGGGGCGTTTTGTGGTCACGGGTCGTGGTGGATTGCCTCCCAGCCCTCTAGACCCTTTGGAATCTGATGAAGTCGAAGCAGGTTGGGTGTCTCAGGATGAGGTGCGCGATCGCCCCTCTATGCCCACCCCAGAACCTCACTCTACTCAACCCACACCCGCAATCACCGAAGCGGAAAGTTGGGTTCGGGATGCTCAGGGTAACATCTACCTCGTTGCTGGGGCCGCTCTGGGCCTACCGTCCTTGGCGGAAAGGGGGGGCACGTGTCCTCAAGTGCATTAAAGTGGGTCCGATTCCGGTTAAGGCGAGCGATGCGATCGCTCCTTTATTCCTGGCTGGCAATTCTCACAGCAGTGCTTTGCCTCACCCTACCGGGTCTTGCTCAAATTTCACCGACTCAAAATCTTGCAGCCCAACCGTCTGACCCATTAACCCAGAGTCGTCAATTTTACGAGGCAGGACGCTATGCGGAAGCAGCTGCTTTGCTAGAACCCCTATCCCAGTCAAGCAATGGGCTGGCTGCTGCGATCACCTTCAGTAACCTTTCCCTCATTTATCAGCATCTGGGCCAGTGGGAAGCGGCTGAACGCGCGATCGCCACCAGCTTAGAACACCTGCAAGCTCTACCTGAAGAAACGGCAGTCCGAGCTCAGGTGTTAGAGGTTCAGGGACAGCTCCAGTTCCATCAAGGCCAGGTTGAAGCCGCTCTGGCAACTTGGGAACAGGCAGCAGCTCTCTATAAGGCTGAGGGCAATGGTGAGGCGGCTCTCCGATCCCAGCTCAATCAGGCAGAAGCCATGCAGGCTATGGGGATGTATCGGCGAGCAGTGGCATACCTGACCGAACTACGGCAATCCCAGGTGAGCCAACCAGATTCCCCCCAGCAGATGGCAATTCTCCGCAACCTGGGAGATTCCCTGCGGGTTGCAGGCGATCTCCACCAGGCAGAAGCCGTTTTGCAGGAGAGTTTGACCATGGCCGAGCGGTTGTCTCTAACCGAGGCGATCGCCCGTGCTCACCTGAGTCTCGGTAATGCCTATCAATCTCGGGGCGATCGCAAAACTGCTCTGGCTCATTATCAGCAGGCAAGCTCCACTTCCAATCTGACTCTGCGCACTCAGGCAGAACTCAATCAACTGCACGTCCTGTTAGATCTGGAACGGTGGGCCGAGGCTCAAGCCCTCATTCCTATGCTGGCAGAGCAGGTGGACCAAATGCCCACCAGTCGCGCCGCCATCGATGCCCGTGTCAGTCTGAGCCATAGTCAACTCCGCTTGCCCAATGCCCAGAATCTGGAGGCTGTGGCGCGATCGCTTGCCACGGCTGCTCAGCAGGCCGAGAATTTACAGGATAAGCGGGCTGAGTCCTATGCCCTGGGTACGTTGGCAGCCCTTTACCAGAAGACGGGGCAACTGGACGAAGCCCAGACCCTCACCGATCGGGCTTTGCTATTGGGAGGGCAGGTCAACGCTCCGGAACTGCGCTACCGCTGGGAGTGGCAGTTGGGCCAAATCCTCAAGCAAAAGGGCGATCGCTCTGGGGCGATCGCGGCTTATACCCAGGCGATCGATACGCTTCAAGTGGTGCGCCGTGACCTATCCGCCATTAACCCAGAAGCGCAGTTTTCCTTCCGCGACAGTGTGGAACCCATCCATCGAGAATTGGTGTCGCTGCTGTTGGCTCCCGACGCCACACCGACCCAGACAGACCTGGAACAGGCCCGGTTCACCATTGAATCCTTGCAACTGGCAGAGCTGGACAACTTCTTCCGCGAAGCTTGTCTGAATGCTCGGAAGGTGCAGATTGATGCGATCGACTCCCACGCAGCGGTGTTTTACCCGATTATCTTGAGCGATCGCCTGGAGATTATTCTTTCTCTTCCTGCTCAACCCCTACGCCACTACTCCACCCCGATTTCTGCAACTGAGGTTAATGCCCTCATCACCCGCTATGTTCGCCAGTTGCGTGACCCACGCTTCAGCCAGCGCACCGGCCCCGATAGCCAGCAGGTGTTTGACTGGCTGATTCGTCCAGCTCTGGAGGATCTGCGGGTCAATCAGGTTCAAACCCTCGTGTTTGTGTCGGATGGTTTGCTGCGCAGCATTCCGATGGGGGCGTTGTTAAATAGCGATCGTTACTTGATTGAAGACTATGCTGTGGCTCTGGCCCCTACCCTGCAATTGCTGGAGGCGAGTTCTTTGTCAAAGGAACCCCTGACAGTATTGATGGGAGGCCTGAGCCAATCGCGCCAGGGCTTCTCTCCATTGCCGGGAGTGAAGGATGAGCTGTCTCAATTGCACGCGATTGTTCCAGGAGAAGTCATTCTAGATGAAGCATTTACTGATGAAGAATTGCGGGCGGCGATGGATGCAGTGGACTTCCCAGTGGTACATCTGGCTACGCATGGCGAATTCGGCTCGACTGAGGAAGATACGTTCATCCTCACCTGGAACGATCGCCTCAACATCAATGAAATGAATACGTTGCTGGAAGCAACCGATCTCAATCATCGCCGCCCTATTGAGCTGCTCGTGCTCAGTGCTTGCCGTACGGCAGTCGGAGACGATCGCGCTGCCCTTGGCTTAGCTGGGGTAGCCGTCCGTTCTGGCGCCAGAAGCACCCTCGCCTCGCTGTGGTATGTCAGCGACGAAGCAACCTCACGCCTAATGGTGCGCTTTTATCAAGAACTCTCGAAGGGGGGCATCACGAAAGCAGAAGCCCTACGCCAAGCACAAGTTGCGATGATCCACGACCCCAACCTGGTTATCTTCAGCCGTCCATACTACTGGAGTGCCTTTGTCCTGGTGGGTAACTGGCTATAGCCCTACAGCATTTTCTGGCCCTATAGCCTTATAACGCTGTGCAAATGCGTTAAGTACAGCAACGGTGGTGTGGGGCACTTCGTACCCCACACCACCGTACTTAATCAACGTGCACTGTACTACATACAATCTGGTTAACCTCAACTCTCTTAAGCCAAACTCAGGCTTGTTAAGAGAGTTCAATTTTTGAAAAGCTGTGCTCTGCACAGCTTTTCAAAAATAAAGGGTTTGAAACATGACTAAACAGCCTCAAAAACAAATGTAGCTCCCTTTGCTAAACCCCTTAAAGAGGTGTCACAAAAAGAACTACAATTTGCAGACTGATTGACTTCAAGAAACAGAGGATTGTTAAGCAATACCTTCAGCTGTACCTACAGCGGCCAAAGCGGTTTGATCTAAGCAAGCTTGCTCCAAGTTTGCTCTATCTAAATTAGCTTTGGAGAGGTTTGCAGAGGTTAAATCTGCATGAGTCAGATTAGCCCCAATCAAGACGGCTCCGGTGAAGTCAGCCCCTGTCAAGTTTGAGTGACTGAAGTCTACATTTCCCAACGTTGCATTTCGAAAATCTGCGCCGCTCAGGTTAGAACAACTCAAGTTTGCGCTGGTTAGATTAGCCCCGTTGAAATTTACATTTCTCAGGTTCGCGTTTCTGAGCCGGGCAGCAATCAAGTTGAGCCGACTAAAGTCACGCTGTCCTGCGGCATATCGGCTTAAAAGCTCGTGGATATTCATTGGGATAGCTCAAAGATTCGGCGCGAACAAAACTTACTGGTAGCGGAAACGTTGTCTCCGCTGTCTATGCTTTGCCACGGCTTTCCGCTTAGCTTTCTCTAGCGGAGTCTCGAAGTGTCTCTTTTTCTTGACGTCCTGAAGAATCCCAGCCTTAGAAACTTGACGCTTAAAGCGTCGTAGTGCCGACTCAATTCCTTCATTTTCTCCCAAAATTACCTGGGTCACTCTGCATCCTCCTCCGAATCAACATTTAACAGCGGTCACGTGAAAGTTATAGCTTAAAAGCCTATAACTACCAACAGAACTAGAGCCAAAAGAGATGGAGACCGCTTGTCGGGTATTTTACCCAATTCCAAGGCAGTAATCCTTCCCTTTTGGCTCAAAACTTTAGCTTAGTAGCGACGGTCGTTACGACGATTTCCGCCGCCACCGCCACTCCAGCCGCCGCCAGAAGAGCCACGCTCTTCCCGGGGTCTTGCTTTGTTAACTTTTAGATCGCGGCCCATCCACTCAGCACCATCCAATGCGTCGATCGCACTGGCTTCCTGAGCTTCTGTTTCCATTTCTACGAATGCAAAACCGCGGAATCGCCCGGTTTCACGATCCATAGGGAGCTGAACACGCTTAACCGTGCCGTACTCTGCGAATGCCTGTTCAAGATCTTCTTGGGTAACTTGGTAGGCCAAATTTCCAACGTAAATCGACATGAGATTCCTCCGAATCAAGAGAGTGTAGAGAAGCTAGATCCGGAGAAAACAACATTTGCTGTAATAAACAAATTGGAGTTCCAGAACCCAAAACCATCTTTACGCTACGACTATAACACAGCCAACGGAACTGTAATATTCTGTAAAATTTCGTGAGGTCTCCTGGCAAGAACGTGCGATCGCCCTTCCCCATAGGTAAGTTCAAACTTACTGTTTTATTCTATACACCCCAGGAGTTCCTGCTTCAAAAACGAGGAATATAGCTAAATAAGCGCACCTCCTACTGCCTAAGAACAAAACATACCTTACATCAGCGTCAATTTCAAATCAGCTAAATGGCCTGTTTTTGTATGCGCAAAGCATACGCAGAAACAGTTTTTATGGCTGTGCAGCTCACGTTCGCCAAAAAACTTAGCCCAGCCTCAGGTTTCGTTGTTCACAATTTAAGGCTATTTTCCCTGAAAATTTCGGCAATATTTAGTGTAGAGCATTAATCTTTGATTATGTTTTTTGTGGGAAGTGCAAGTTGAATATCCTCTTTTCTGTTACTAGAGATAGCAAAAAAGAGAGTGAATAGACCTAAACACATAACTCTTACAATAAGGTACGAAGTTCCATATACATCCTTCGTACCTTATTAGATCGGAAAACGCTTTAGAATGCGTTTACTCTTAGCGTTATGCACATCCTATATTTGGGTTTTATGTTAATGAATAGCTACCAGAATTTTTGTAAGGTCGTAGCTCCTACAAAAAAACAAACTCAACTTTTTGGGTAGGTAATTAGAATTAATAGGACCCAAAAGGCTATGCCGCCCGCGTCGTGGGCGGCATAGCCTTTTGGGTCCTATTAATTAGGCTGAGCTACTTAGCACTGGATACCCGGTACTAAAAATTGATAGGACGCTAACTATTATTGGCAAGAAGCGCTTCTATATCGGCTTCCAGGTTAGATTTAGTCTGCTGAAATTCCTGGCCCAGGTTTTGCAGCAGGTCTTCATCCATACATTCGCGAATGGTGTCAAAGATCTCACTTTCTTCTTCTTCGATATGGTGCATCATGGCATCTTTCAGATCCATGATCATGTCAGCGAAATCTTCGTCGCCGGGTTCCATTGCCTTCATCTGCTCCAACATAACTTTGACGGAGGTATGCTCTTCCTCTGCCTCTTCGATGTATTGGGCAGTTTCTTCGAACTCCCGCATTGCTGGATAGAAGACAACTTCTTCAGCCTGGGCGTGAAGATTTAATGCTTTATAGATTTGCTTAAAGCAATCTTGTAGTTTTTTCCCTTTTGCCTTTTCAGCCTGCTCAAAAAGTTGTTCAGCTTGCCGGTGATCAGCTTCGATCAGGGAAAGAATATCAGTTGCTGCTTGTGATTTAGCCATGGGTCCACCTCGTCATCTGAATAATCAGTGTCTAATCCGATGCAACATAGAGGGTGTTTGAAAAGTGTGTATTTCGTTCTCTACACGCACGAAAAACAACCCTGTCAGGGTGTCTTTTCAAACGGCCTCGTAGGCTAATTCTTCAGATTAGCTTGGCTTAAGAGTCTCACTAAAGCCCCCTTAAAATCCTCATTCTTTTGACTGAGTTACTATTTCGCCTAAATGCAAAATAATTGATCCTTTCCTTAGGCAGACCTGAATTAAAGTTATCGCTTCCATTAGACAGACGAAAGTTAATAGTAGACTTTTTAGGATCGGTGAGTCAGTGAGTGGGGGGTTGACTTATTCATGAGCCTCATGTTTCTTGATGAACCCAAGACACTTGCTACACAATCACAAAGCCCATACATTTCTATTTTTATGTCGACCTATCGGGCTAGTGCGGAAGTGCTTCAAAATCCCATTCGCTTTAAGAATTTACTGCGGTAAGCAGACACCGATTTGCAAGCCTATAGCCTTCGCTCTACAGATATCAATAATCCTTTGGAGCCAGCCCAAGATTTAGATCGCTTAGAATTTTAGGAGCGTCAAAATGAAGGACTTGCGCTTTTTATTGCGTCTAATTTCTTCCGGTATTACTGTTTGCCAATAACATTTTTTGAGCAAGATCGAGAGGTAGCGATCGCCCACTACTTCGAACTCACTAACACGGGTTGTACCTCTACTGACCTGAAAGAAACCGTTTCATGTGCCTTGTTCAGGCGCATTGAGGAGTTGTTGGTAGCAGTCGGTGTAACAACGGGGCCGTTTTGGCTCCGACAACAACGAGCTGACTGTTCACAACGAAGCAGAACCTGGTCATGAAAATTTGCTCAATGCTGCTACCTAAACCCTGCTAAATGGTGGAACTGTGTATGCCGTTTCACCCGAACAGGTGCCCGATGCCACATCTGTGGCTGCTGTCCTTCGTTGTTAATCAAGGAGAATCCTAAATGAATACTACTCAAGGGGACGATCGCTCTACTCAAAACGAGTCCCAATCTCAAACTGTGCAGCCCGAATCAGGAGCTGTAGAGGATCGAGAACTACGGCAAGACATTCGCCAGAGTTCTCCTACAAACCCACGGGTTGAGGATAAGAACGAAGAGGCCATGGAAGAGCCTTAAGCGCGATCGCTGTTCACATTTAGAACATCAGGAAAGGGTTGGGGATTAACCCCAACCCCTTGGTTTAGGTAGGGACGTTTCCAAACCGAAATTTGCTTATGCCCTGGCTTAAATGAATCCGTCTCGTACCAAAGCCCCTAAGGACCACAAATAAAACACCCTGTAATTCCTTTGTGGGAGTGACGGTTTTGCCGTCACTCCCACAAAGGAATTGCAGGCTATTAAATGCACAATTCTATAGAATCCCGGCACTAAAGCACTTGTCTAGCATCCGTTGCATGCTGCTATCCAGAATGTCTGGTGTCAATTCTTCAATGGAAAACCATCGTCCCTGCTCTACATCCGTTGCGGGAACGATAGGTTGTGATTCCGTCAGACACAGATAGCGGATGTCAAAGTGCTGATGGGTAGGGTAGGGCGGTCTGGCCGGAATAGGATGGACGTCCACATCGAAAAGCTGAGCACGAGATGAGGCGACGGCCAATCCCATTTCCTCTGCCACTTCTCGAAGGGCGGCGGCAAGAATATCTGTTTCGCCAGGGTCAACATGGCCTCCAGGCTGCAACCACCGTTGTAAGCCCTTGTGAAAAATGAGGCCGACCTGCCGAGTGTCTACTGCCACAACCCAGGCGCTTGCAGTGATGTGACCTGGAGAATAGCGATCGCGATCCAGGGGATCGTCACAGGTTTCGATTAACTGCAAAATAGTGTCTTGATGACTGGCTTCTATCTCGTTTGCAGGGATATGGTGTTGAATCGCCTCCGCTAACCTCTGGCGAATTATTGGGCTTAATTTTGCCATGATAGTTAACTCTATTTTTCTGCAGCATTTCCCGATTCAATAAAGTATGAGAGGGCTGTGAGACTTCGTTTCACACCTCCTCCTGTACTTTATAGACTGTGCATGCTGTTTGTAAATTTTGCTAGGGATAAAGGCTTATATAGTTGCCCTGAAAATTATCCTTCTAAATTCGGGTATTTCTAGAGATCCTGCCAGGGGGAACGCCTATTGGCGTACTTCAGAGGAGTGATGTATGGAGTGAGTGGTCATTGCTCTTTCAGAACGGATATTTGATTTTATGGGCATTGATTTTACGACTATTGAAAGAGGAGTTTGATAATAGCAGTTCTTAGACTGTTTCTGTACAGACCACACGGAGCTTACAGCGATGGCGGTTTCTCCAATTGACATTACGAAGGCTTTAGGTGGCATGGATTTTCCCGCATCTAAGCAAGAACTCGTGGATCATGCTAATGGAAAAAAAGTAGATAAAGAAGTGCTGGATCTGCTGAAGCGCTTGCCTGACCAACAGTATGAAACCATGCGAGATGTTGAGCACGCTTACAGTGAAGTTCGTTAGCTTTTCCCCTGTCACTTCGAATTGCTATAGACGCGACTGAATTAAAATTCAACCCTTCCCAAAGAGCAAAAAAGCCTCGGATTCTCCGAGGCTTTTTCTTATAGCAATATACAAGTGCGTTAAGTACAGCAACGGTGGTGTAGGGCACGAGGTGCCCCACACCACCGTACTTAATCAACGTTCACAGCGCTATATATACGGACGCTTTAAGAGGAGGCTTACTCTTCTAAAAAGGCAGTCTTGAAAGGCGTATTTTTCATACTTGTTTGATACGAAAAATACATCTTCCCAATAGGTTTAGCCTCGCATCTTTTCAGACCATACACGGGTGGGTAGGCCCCAGACGTAGATGAAGCCTTCGGCGGCCTTGTGATCGAATTGATCCTCAGCACCATAGGTTGCCAGGTCAGGGGTGTAGAGAGATGTTTCAGACTTACGACCGACAATGGTGGCATTGCCCTTAAACAGCTTCACTCGCACCGTACCCGAAACCCGCTCCTGGGTTTGTTGAACAAAGGCGTCCAGTGCACCCTTTAGGGGGCTATACCAGAGGCCGTTGTACACCAACTGAGAATAGGTTTCTTCGATACCACGCTTGTAGTGGCTAACATCGGCTGTCAGAGTTAAGCTTTCCAGATCGCGGTGCGCCTGGATTAGCACCAGCAGAGCGGGAGCTTCATAAATCTCGCGAGATTTAATCCCTACGAGACGGTTTTCAACCATGTCGATGCGGCCGACGCCATGGTTACCCACATGCTCATTCAACTGACCTACCAGATCCAGTGGTGCTAAGAACTGGCCATTCAGGCTGACGGGAATGCCACGCTCGAAGCCAATCTCGATATAGTCGGGCTCGTTGGGGGTGTCGGCGATCGCCTTCGTCATCGCATAAATTTCTTCCAGAGGCTCTGTCCAGGGGTCTTCTAAGGGACCAGCTTCAATACTGCGGCCCAGTAAGTTGCGGTCAATGCTGTAAGGAGACGATTTCTTAACAGGAGCCGGAATGCCAAACTGCTCACCATACGCAATGGTTTGCTCCCGGCTCATACCCCATTCCCGTGCGGGGGCGAGTACCTTCAGGTTAGGGTTAAGGGCCGCGATGGATACGTCAAAGCGCACCTGGTCGTTTCCTTTACCCGTGCAACCATGAGCTACGGCATCGGCACCGTACTTTTCGGCGGCCTCTACCAACAGCTTTGCGATCAAAGGACGGGCTAGAGCTGTTGAAAGAGGATAGCGGTTCTCGTACAGAGCGTTCGCCTGGATCGCAGGGAATGCGTAGTCCTTAATGAAGTCCGCTTTGGCATCCGCAACCAACGAAATAGATGCCCCAGAATCTTCGGCTTTCTTCTGAATAGGTCCTAATTCTTCTCCCTGACCCAGATCTGCCGCCAGGGTAATCACTTCTTTCACACCCCACTCTTCTTTGAGATAGGGAATACAAACGGAGGTGTCCACCCCACCCGAATATGCCAGTACGACCTTTTCGGCGCGACCCATGATACCTGAACCTGAGAGAAATACAACCTTCCCATTATCAAATGAATTGGCACAAATTCTGTTCACCAAGTACGGACAGATAAAACGAAATTGTCACAGCTTCGTGAAAGAAATATAGCAAGGCTCACTTTTATAGCGCTGCGCGCTCAGAACCAGGAATTTTGTTTTTGAAAAGCCTTGATGAGCAAAGCTTTTCAAAACAAAATTCCTGCGTGAATCGTTGCGCAGCAAAGCTGGGCAACGCACGCCCTCAAAACCCGCTTTATGCAGGAGGTCTAATAAACTTGTCCTACCAGATTGCGCAGATTTTTATAAGAGCAATACAGAGTGGGCACCGCATTACGCGCCGCCCACTCTGTATTGCTCTTATAAAAATCTAGCCTGAGATTAAACCAGCTGTTAGTCGACGAATAGCCCGATTCGCTACATCTCCATAGGTTACTTTGCCAGCAAGAATTTCCGCCATCCGCTGGGTGGCTGACGGGCGTTTAATTCCCAGCTTGTACCCAATCTTGGGAACCTTGTAGAACGCGCCAGCTAGCTTTTGGGCCCAGGCCATTTCTCGGCCCCACTCCTGTTGAATGATAGCCGTATAGTTTTCTAAAGCGTTGCGATCGCCCCCTACAGCCCGGTCAATCGCCTCCGCTGCCTTCACCCCTGTAAAGATTGACGGACGAATGCCTTCTGCCGTCATTGGGTCCACCACACAAGCGGCTTCCCCAGCTAAAAGCGCATTTTGAGTATGCAAAACTTGATCGCCATCCCAGAGGCAGAGGGGGTGGCCATGTTGCCGAGTTTCCTTCAGGTCAACCTTAAAGGAGGCAGCATATTCTGTAAGAATTGCTCTAAAATCCTGAGATTCTCCACCTCGGAAGGCCCCTATGCCGATGGAATATCCATCCGCTTTCGGGAAGTTCCAGATGTAGCCGTTCTTCACCATGCCAAACTCGAAGTGAACGGTGTCGGGCCGCTCGATGGGTACATCAGCCTCGACTTCCAGAGCACCGCCCATCCGGCGCTTGCGATCCTTAAAACCCAGCCATCGGGACATTAAACCCTTGGCTCCGTCAGCTGCTATCAGGTAACGTCCATGAAACTGATCGGTTCCGGTATTAACCTGCCAATGATCGGACTGGAAGCTGATGCTGGTCACTTCTGTCCCATCTTTCAGTTCTGCACCCTGCTCCTGGGCTTTTTTGACTAGAAAGTGATCAAAAACATCCCGACGTACCATCCAGATAGGTTGCAGAGAATCGAGCTTTGCTTCTACCGGGTCTTCCATGTCCCAGGTGTAGCGAATGGTGTCAATTTTGAGAGAGATAGCCGGGCTAAAGTCGAAGTCAAACCACTCCGCCACTTGAGGAGAGACACCGCCACCGCAGGGTTTGTAACGCGGTAGGGTAGCTTTTTCCAGCAGTAGCACCGATCGCCCGCGCTTTGCCAAGTGGTAGGCAGCACTGCCTCCTGCTGGTCCTGCGCCTACAATAATGCAGTCGTACATGGTGGAACAGTCACTCCTGACGTGATGGCTCTGTTCTATATAATCGTTGCTTGGTAAAACTGTCTACCGATTTATAGAGAGATTTTGTGCTCTTACAGGGGCCAAGAAATATCTACTTCTTAGGTAAGAGTGATGCTCACAGTGTCACTCTTACCTAAGAAGTGAAAGCAGAAGCGACCGATTGGAAACTTCTTACCTTGAGAGAGAATAGAGTTGCCCCGAGAGCGATCGCCCCTTGTCTCTCTCAAGTCCGGTGTACAAAACTCATACCGACCCAGGAAGGAGCACCATGATGCAGAGTCGTGTGGCGTTAGAATCTTTCGATGGCCGACAGCATGAGGCATTGTTGAAGAACTGGTTATTGGCTCCCCATGTAGCACAATGGTGGAAACATCCAGAACGGCATTTGGCGATCGCGCTCAAACCTCCCTCCTCTCACCAGCAAGCGATCATTACTGTCGATGAGCAAGCAGTAGGCTACGTCTACTGGCAACGGGCGTCCGCGAACAGTCTGGCAAAAGCCCGTTTAAATCACATTCCGGCTGGATCTATCGCTGTCAGCCTCCTAATTGGAGAGGCACCTCGATTAGGGCAACGCATTGGGCCACGGGCATTACGCCTGCTCCTGGGAGAACTCCGCCGTGATCCATCCATTCCCCTTGTGAAAGGGGCAGTGCCTGCACATCATACCGCTGCGATTCGGGCCTATGAGAAGGCAGGGTTCGTGCGATCTCACCCCTACACGCCCCCGGATCCGCGTCCTTATCTACTAATGGTGGTGGACTTACAGCGCCGAGACGAGGATGTACCGAAAACTATCATGCCGTAGGTTGTGTTTCAGACGTATGAATGGTTGTGTGTAACGGGGTAAAGTGCTCCTTACACGGCATCAATAGAGAAAAGAGCCGGGCATTGCCCGGCTCTTGTGTCAGAACTTTATGCAGAAATCTGAGCAGTAATTAGAGACTAGACCTTAACAGCGCTCTTAACGCTGGTTTGAGTCAGTTCGCCTTTCTTATACTTAGCAGCGAAGATCTCCATGCCAACTTGCTTGATCTTGCTAGCTTGACCGGCGGTTCCGAACTGCACATAGCGATCCGCACATACTTTCTGCATGTACTTAATGGAAGGCTTCAGGAAGTGGCGGGGGTCAAACTCTTTGGTGTTGGCAGCCAGAGCTTCCCGAACCGCAGCGGTGATCGCCAAACGGTTGTCGGTGTCGATGTTCACTTTACGAACACCGCTCTTAATACCCTTTTGGATTTCCTCGACGGGTACGCCATAGGTTTCAGGAATCGTTCCACCGTACTGGTTGATTAGCTCAATCAGATCTTCGGGAACGGAGGAGGAACCATGCATCACCAGGTGGGTGTTGGGCAGACGGCTGTGGATTTCCTCAATACGGCTGATCGCCAGGATTTCACCCGTGGGTTTACGGGTGAACTTGTAAGCGCCGTGGCTGGTGCCGATGGCAACGGCCAGAGCATCCACTTGAGTCCGCTCAACGAAGTCTACCGCTTCGTCGGGGTCGGTCAGCAGCATGGAGTGATCTAACTCACCCTCGAAGCCGTGGCCGTCTTCTGCTTCGCCTTTACCAGTTTCGAGAGAACCCAGGCAACCCAGTTCGCCTTCAACAGAAGCGCCAATAGCGTGGGCTACCTTCACAACTTCACTGGTAACAGCCACGTTGTACTCGTAGCTAGCGGGGGTCTTAGCGTCAGCTTCCAAAGAACCGTCCATCATGACGCTGGTGAAGTTGTTCTTCAGAGCGGAGTAGCAGGTTGCTGGCTCGTTACCGTGATCCTGGTGCATCACGATGGGGATATGAGGGTAGGTTTCCACCGCAGCCAGAATCAGGTGACGGAGGAAGTTCTCACCGGCATAGTTACGAGCGCCGCGAGAAGCTTGCAGGATCACAGGGCTGTCGGTTTCGTTGGCAGCCTGCATAATCGCCTGGATTTGCTCCATGTTGTTGACGTTGAATGCGGGGATGCCGTAACCGTTTTCGGCTGCGTGATCCAGCAACAACCGCATTGGTACAAGCGCCATAAAAAATCCTCCTGGACTTCGGGTGAGCTAGTTTTAGTAGGCAGAGTCAATCCTTAGGATAATCTTAAGGTAATTTGCCGCATTAAATCAGAGATACCCCTCTATCTCAACAGGAGAATAAGCAAAAATCACTATTTGTTTTTCTGATTCTTTAGATGGACTTTCATTAAATTTGTTGAAGCTTCTTTCGTAAGATTCCTCAACCCTTTGCCGGATAAGCTTTTGGTACTTATGAGCTGTCTTGCCAGTTCATAAGAAGCGTGCGTTGAATAACCTGTAATTCTTCGTGTGAGAGGGGCAGTTTTGCATCCCCTCTCACACGAAGAATTACAGGTTGTTTTAGTGAGCCTAAACTAAAAAATTTTCAAGACTTTGGATGCTCTATGGGCACACCCTATATCCTGAAAAATTTTATTTATTAAAAATGTAAAAATGGGTCGCCTGGGATTCGAACCCAGGACCAATCGGTTAAAAGCCGAGTGCTCTACCGCTGAGCTAGCGACCCGCTCGCTTGCCTTTCAGGCGTCGGTAACCTCAGACATTATGGCGTTGCCATAACGCCCCTCTTAAGAGCTTTCCTGAAAGATGGGTCGCCTGGGATTCGAACCCAGGACCAATCGGTTAAAAGCCGAGTGCTCTACCGCTGAGCTAGCGACCCGCTCACTTGCCTTTCAGGCACAATTACTAACCTAACATAATGGGGAAATATTTACTAACATTTTTAAAAGAATCTGTTTCAGGACTTACGCAAGCCTGCTATCCATAGTGCATTTATGTTGTGGTGGGGTGCTTCGCACCCCACCACAACATAAATGCGTAAGTCCTGTGTTTTTTATCACGCCTCAAGACTTGATAGGCCATAGAAGCCGCAGTTCTTCAAGAACTGCGGCTTCTAATCGTCAGCAAATTTTATGAGCATTGTTAAGCCAGGCTTGAGGCTGTGAGGCGCACAGTTGTGCCAATGGTTGTTTCAGGATCGAGGTTGATCAGGCGATCGCCTGTATTCAGGGCATTTCTCGCCGCCGTCCAGGGCTCCAGGCAGTAAAAATCCTTCTCTTTAAGAGTCCAGAACACCAGCATGGTGTAGGGAGCCGTATAGTCGAGGGTTAGTTTTGTTCCCCGAGATGGGTCTACAACTGTGGCCTGTTGCCTCGATAACTCTCCGAACAGCACATCAATCTCCGGCTGTTCCAGGTCAAAGCTGCCGGCAAAGGCTTGTACCTGGCCGTCTTGCTGGGAGCGAAATTCAGCCGAGGGAATTTCGAACTGAAGCGCACGCTTGTCGCTTGCCTGGAAGTAGGGGTGCAGTCCCAGGGAGAACGGCATAGGAGTTGGGCCGAGATTGGTCACCTCCTGGTGAATCGCCAGTGTCATGCCCTGGAGCCGGTAGCTGAATTGCAGTTGAAAGTCGAAGGGGTAAACGGCACGGGTTGCTTCAGAGCTATTCAGTTCCAGTGTGAGGGATGCCTGATTTTCAGTAGATTGCGTGGTCACGGCCCACGGTAGATTCCGCGCAAACCCATGCTGTTTCAAGCTGTAGCTCTGGCCGTTGTGGGTGTAGGTATCATTCGGCAGATTGCCACAAATCGGAAACAAAATAGGAATACCGCCCCGAATGCTGAGGTTGGGGTCTGCAAACCGTTCCTCATCGAGATAGAGGAGTTCGCGATCGCCCACCGACCACCGCGTTACAATACCACCCCGCTCGGGCACCACCTCCAACCGTGCGGGGGCTTGCTCATCTCGCAGGATGTAGGTGATGTATTGTCGCTGCTCTGTTGTAATCGAAAACACGGGAGAACTCCAATTACAAAGCCGCTTCCTCCGTTGGGGTCGCAGCGGGCTGGTCCTGAGAGGCCCACGTCTCAGCCTCTAACTTCTTTGGTTTCACATCGTTGCTTGCCAGGTCTGAGGGCTCTGGTGCTGGTTTGGCAATGGCCTCAATCGGCTTCTCCACCGTATCGGTCACCTCCTCAGGGATGGAAGTCTCGGTGGGTAGATTCTCAGGTTCTGGGGTAGTTTCGGGCACCAGCATCGCTTCGGGCTCTAATACCTTAGGTTCTGGGGCCTCAGGGGTAGCCTCCTGGGGTTCTAGACTACTGGGTTCTGGATTATTAGATTCTGAGTTATTGGATTCCAGATCCTGGGACGTTGGCGTAGCGTCTGTGGGTGCTTGAGGCTCTAGATTCTCTTGAGGAACTGCTTTTTGAGGAGCCTCCTGAGTGTCTTCCGTTCCATTGGGATAGGTGATGAAGGAATCAGGAGAGGGGGAGGGCTGGGCGTTCGATTCTGCGGGAGGATTGAATTCTGAGGGAGGTGCCGGCTTGTTGGGATCCAGCGCCAGTCGATCCAGGATGGTGGGCGACTTCATGGGCTGAGGGAATAGGGCCGACGAGCGTTCGATATACGTGAGAATGTCTTTGGCTTTCTGCCCAGTGGCGATCGCCGCCTGATTATCCTGCACTTCAACCGGGATAAACTCTAACCGCATCCGGTCATCCTTCAACGACACCTTCAAAACAGCGGAATCATAACTGCTTTGAGCGCTTTGGGGCTGGTCAGCAAAGATGAAATTGCCCAGGGAGTAGGCAATGACGCGGCCTTTATAAATTTCAGCTCCTTGCAATACCTCAGGATGGTAACCCACCACCAGATCTGCACCCTGGTCAATGGCAGAGTGGGCCATTTGAGTTTGCCAATCGGCTGGGTAACTGGCGAGATCCTGGCTCCAGTGATAATTCACAATGACCCAATCAACTTGATTGCGAATGGCAGCAATATCTTCGGCCATTTGCTCCTTGAAGGCGGGGTTGGTACCAGGCCGCCAGCGCCCAGCCGCAAAATCATCCGCGTCGGAATAGCCCAGGTACGCAATCCGCTTGCCTCGCACCTCCACAATGTCAGGGCGGCGTGCTTCCTGCCGGTTACGGCCTGCGCCCACGGGGTGGGCTCCAACCTGCTGCAAGCTTTTCAGGGTCTCTTCCAGTTGGGTAGCTCCTGCTCCGGCTACGCCTTTGCCTGACACATTAACCAGCCGAATGCTAGTGCTGTCTGTGCTCTTGAGGTTGGTGGGTGCATTGTCGGGATTGGCGATCGCCAACGGCTGGTTCAAGTTCGCAAGCATCACATCCGAGCGAGGCAGGAGCCGCTGAGACCGAGGGATGGTGGACTCTGATGCCTGGGTAGATGCAGTCGTGGGGCGGCTCGTTTCCCCTTGAGCGGTGCGGGGGAGGGACGTGCCGGCTGGCCGCTCGGGTTGAGAGGCACTTGTTTTGGGCTTCGTACCCGGCGAAATGGGGGCACCTCCGGCGAAGGTGAGCGTCACAATCGGGTTGTTAGAATTACGCCCACCTTCAATTACAGGAACACGTCCAGACGCCGTCCGAATGGTGGTGCGGTTGTTCATCCAGTCACTGATGACTGCTCCTGCATCTAACTGCTTCCAGGTTTCCAACCCCAACCCCAGCACAAAAATAGCGGCAGCGGCACTGCTAATCCGTTGCAAAAACTTGGGGGTAATGCGCAGGGCAGGGGGCGGCGGAGTCACACGACGGCGACGGCGAGGGGCCGGGGCAGGCTGACGCGCGGGTGGCAAGGTGGCCACTTTCGGGGGTGCGGGTAGGGGCTTCGCGGCAGGGGTATCCGAGATGAGCGCCTGAATTCGGCGTAAATCTTTAGCTCGGTTTTGGGCTGCGGGAGCGGGCTGTTTGGGAGGGTGGGAGCGAGGGGCGGAATGTCGTTGGGGACGAGAACGTCGAGAAGAACGCAGGGCTTTTTTGCGGTGAGCCGGTATCACCAGACGGACAGACGTATCCCATAAAACTTCGGGATCATCCGCAAATCTTGCCAGAATGCGAACACCACGAATCACCTTTGAATTGAGGCGGCAGAGGCGGTGGCAGACAATGCTATTAAGGCAATCCCGTCGAGGCAGTCGCATGAACTCTAGCAGAACCAGCAGAACGCCAGGGCGATCTGCGGCAACCCGAGCGTAGATTCCCTGCGGCACCAGGCAGGCGTTGAGCCAGTAGGCGATCGCTCGAAAATCTCCCAACCGTGCCATTTGAACGGTCGAAGGCTGCGATACATGTTCCAGGTAGTCCATAAGATACCGTGTTCACTCCCCAGGTGTGAGCCAACAGCCTATGTTCTGTGGCTCTACGTTTGTTCTCGTTAGAAATTTTCCCAAAGTTTACCTCAGGAAACCCCCTACGAAGCAACTGTTTTCCTTTTCTACCCAGGCTTTAGACCAATTTTTAGAATTTCTAAGCTTTGTGAGGTGTAAATCTGGCATTGCTCACTTCATAGCAATGTGCAAGTTCGTTAAGTACAGCGCTATGTACCGCATAAAAACCAGTGGCTGCTAAACTCCCGGATTCCTCAAGAATTTAAGGCTCTGAGTACCCTTAATGTTTGCGATCTTCTGGATCTTGTCTCCAGTTTTAGAGTCAGCCTATGTCTCAATCCCGAAGCATTAGGCTCGGCACTGTATCTATCATTGAGTTTTGTTCAGGCAGGCAGCATAATCGGGGCACGTGCCTATCCTTCAACCAGAAGGAGCCATGCTCTTCGGATCACGACAGGATAATGTGAGAGTGCTAGCGTAGCCAACGCGTTTACAAAACATCACGGGTGACTGGATTGGCTGCCTGCCTATATCTGTGCTTCCCTCAATACTCTTATCGTCCATGACTCCAGAGCCAAGCCCTTCAAACCCTAATTCTTCCACTGCGCGCCCCAGCAGCGATAATGGGGCGATCGCTCCTACAAAACCCTGGCTCAATATTGAGCCTGATGACGAATTTCCCATGACCCCCCAACGTGGCTCTGTCGATGAATTACAGAGCGTTGGCTATGCCGAGCCCGGTGGTGGTCGCCGTAAGCCGTTTGACAATACAACCCAGCCCCCCATTGCGCTGGTCTTTTTGACAGCGATCGCCCTGGGTATTACAAGTCTTATCTTTGATCTGGCCTGGATGGGAATTACCGCCGCCATTGTGCTGCTCATTCTCACGGGGCGGGTGCTCTGGCTGGATATTCGTGCGGCATTGAATGAGCTGTTGTCTGCGCGGCAGCGTGTGACGCTGTTGGCCATCATTGGCCTGGTTGTCGCCATTATCAGCCTGTTGCGATTTACCGGAGCAGGGCAGGCTCTGGGAACCTGGTATCTCAGTCTGAGTTGGGACGCGATTGGGGCTACGGGCGAGGTGATCGGTGCCGTAGGGCAAATTTTGATTGCTGTCCTGGCGGTTTATGTGGCTTGGCGGCAGTACATCATTTCACGAGATCTGACTATTCAGCAGAATTTGATTACCCAGCAGCAAACCATTGATTCCTTCTTTCAAGGAATTTCAGAGCTTGTACTGGATGACGAAGGGTTGCTGGAGGATTGGCCCCAGGAGCGGGCGATCGCCGAAGCCCGCACCGCTTCTATTCTCAGTAGTGTCGATGCCGTAGGGAAAGCAAAGGTATTGCGATTTCTCTCGCGTTCGAAGTTACTGACACCTCTGAAGCGCGATCGCCTCCTGGGGCGCGCTATCCTTGACGGCTCCGGGGGGTACGAGGAGGACCGGGATGATGGCATGCGAGTCATTGATCTGGGAATCATCCTCACCGGCGTAAACCTGGAGGGTACCGACCTACGCTGGGTTGACCTGAGTGAAGCCAATCTGATTCGAGCTAACCTGCGCCATTGTGACCTGGTTAAAGCTAACCTGGCCCGCACGATCCTGGTAGACGCCGATTTGTCTGGGGCCGATCTGCAGGGGGTTCGTTTGTTCTATGGCACCTTAGAGCAAGCTACTCCCCGCAGCCGCAGTACCTTTCCCAATTACACGACGGGCGAATATACGGGTGCCGTAGTTGAAGGGGTAGACTTCACAGACGCCAAGCGTATGTCTGAGGAGCAGCGCCGTTACTGCTGTGCCTGGTGTGGTTCCAAGACCCGAGAAACTATCCCCGGGGGTTGCGAAGGTATTCCCAATCGCCTGGGGCGTTAATAAGCGTTACGTTCCTAGAATTTAACGAAAGACCGATGTGGGGAGGGTACGCACACGCCCTACCCACATCGGTCTTTCGTTAGAAACAGGAAGTTTATTTTTAAAGAGCCACAAGGAGCGTAGTTCTTTAAAAGAGGCTATAGAAAGTAGGAGGTGCGCGATGCTTTGCATCACGCACCTCTCTTGAAAAAGAGGGGATGCATCCCCTCTTTTTCACTGTGATCGTTAATTCAGAACGCTTGTCAATACACGGCCTGCTGTCTCTTTCAGCAACTCAGCCTTGTCAGTCTGTTCCCAGGGCAAATCTAGATCTGGGCGACCGAAGTGACCATAGGCAGCCACATCTTGATAGAAGCGGCCACCCCGTTCAGCGGGTAGATGGGTCAGATTGAAGGTTTGGATAATGCCAGCCGGGCGCATCTCGAAGTTAGCCTGAACCAGCTCCAGCAATCGCTCATCAGATACGGTGCCTGTACCAAAGGTATCTACCATGACGCTTACTGGACGGGCAACCCCGATGGCATAGCTGAGTTGTACTTCGCACTTCTCGGCTAGGCCTGCAGCGACAATGTTCTTGGCCACATAGCGGGCAACATAGGCGGCACTACGGTCAACCTTTGTGGGATCCTTACCTGAAAAGGCACCACCACCATGACGGGAGTAACCTCCATAGGTATCAACGATGATTTTCCGTCCGGTTAAACCAGCGTCACCCTGAGGGCCCCCGATCACGAACTTGCCAGTGGGGTTGACCAGGAACCGGGTCTCTGAATCGGGTTGAATGGCAATGTCTGCGAACACAGGTTGTACTACAGCCGTCCACAGATCCTTGCGGATTTGTTCTTGCACAGCGGCAGGATCAGTGATGTCGCCGATTGTTGCTGTGTGCTGGGTGGAAATTAGAATGGTGTCAATGCCGACGGGCTTGCCATCTTCATAGGCTACTGTTACCTGAGTTTTCCCATCGGGGCAGAGGTAGGGGAGCGTTCCATTCTTCCGGACTACCGATAGTTGCCGGGAAACGCGGTGCGCCAAGCTAATAGGCAGAGGCATCAATTCAGGAGTTTCGTTGCAGGCATAGCCAAACATCAAACCCTGGTCGCCTGCTCCGATCGCATCCAATTCCTCATCGCTGGATTGTGCCCGTTGCTCGTGGGCCTGGTTTACCCCCTGAGCAATGTCCGGAGATTGAGCATCTAGGGCGACCAGGACGGAGCAGCTTTCTGCAGAGAAGCCGTTGCCAGCATCGACATAGCCAATCTCAGTAATCTTCTTGCGTACCAGATCGACAAAGTTAACGGTCGCGCTGGAAGAAATTTCGCCAGTTAGCAGCACGAGACCCGTATTAACGACGACTTCAGCTGCCACACGACTACGAGGGTCCTGGGTTAATAATGCGTCCAGGATAGTATCTGAAATCTGATCGCAAATTTTATCGGGATGTCCTTCCGTAACCGACTCGGAGGTAAAAAGATATCGACGGGACAAGGGACTGACCTCTGCTCAACGATGGGTTTGCGTTGCACGTCTTTAACTAATTCAGGGAATTTAGCATAGATCGGGATCGGATTGGCTAGGTATGAAGACACCATGAAGCCTCATTAAAATAGTTTATAAATTTCTATCTAAAAATAATTATTGTATTTTTTGATACATGCTTGTTTGCACTTGCACTGTCGCGCTATGCCACTTGATGAGTCATCCCCTGCTTGGCGTCTGCTTTCTGCCAAACTCCAAAAACCTTTTCTAACAAGGACGTGTTTTAAAGCTCGTTAGAAGGGGTGTTTTTTCGTGCGCAAAGCGGCATGAAGAACTACTAGTACGCTGAGGCTGGAAATCCATCACCTATGTTTTGTGTGGGGTGCGAAGCACCCTACACAAAACATAGGTTGCGAACTTAGGCCGCAGCCTACTAGTTCAATACAGCGAAATATGAATCGTTATTTAGAGGGCGCTGAGCGCAACAGAATCCCCTTGTCTAAAGAACCATGATACGTGACAGCCGTTATCGAAGAATGGCCCTGGCCGTAGCAGAGGTGTTATGTGTAGTCGTTTTTACTGCTGACACCTAGCTAAACGGTTGTGGAATTTTCAAGGTTCGTGCAAATCCTCCCGGTACTGTGTCCTGAGTTTTCCCGGTTAAATCCTCACCTAACGTTATCTGTCAAATTTTGAAATGCTTCTCCTGAGAGTGTTTTGCAGCTTATAGAACTCACTTGAGCGCAAAACCCGCAAAAAAATGATTCCAGGTGAAGGAATTGTAAAGCGAATTGTATATGGAACAACAACGCTTTACTCCCGCCTTATTCGCTGGCTAAACGGTGCTAACTGGAGACTCAACCGGGTTGATGCGATCGCCCTATCCCACAACTTCAATTTCCTCAGGCCGATCCACGACCACAGTTCCTTCTAAAGGGGGTGGGAAGCCTGGCCAACCCCATCGTACCCCAATAGCTCCGGCTCCTAATGCTGCCGCCATCGCTAAATCACCCTGAGCATCACCAATCATGATCGTTTGGACTGGAGTAACCGCGAGCTGTTCACAGATCGTGTCGAGCAGGGTAGGGTCAGGCTTTTCAGGTTTGCCTGGTTCCGCGCCTCCCAGTACCTGAAAGTAGGCATGAAGCTGATAGGTTTCTAGAAAGTCGCGAATATTGGGGGGCGTATCAGAGGACAACACAGCTAGCTTGAGCCCGGCGTCTGCGAGTTGCTGAATCAGCGCTGGAATACCCAGCAACGGAGGGGTTTGGGAGGCGCGGTGGGCTAAGTCCTGATCAGACTGACGAAAGCAGCGCTGTACCAGACGTAAGGAGTCTAGCCAGGGACAACCTGTAGCTGTGACATAGGCCGCAGCAGCAATTTCATTCTCACGACGAGAGCCAACTGCCATCAAGCCGGCCGGGTTCAGGCGATCGCCCTCAACCCCAAAGGCTCGCAGGAGGGGATCTTTTAGACCCGGAAGCTCCTCATTGAGCAATTGACAGCGTCGCAGGGTGAGCGATCGCAAATACCTCTCAACATCTGCCAGAGTACCGTCCTTATCAAAGACAACCGCAGCAATATTTGAAAACTGCGTATTACGGCACCGAATCGTAACCAAGAGCTTTTCTCCTTATCGCGTTGTGCGTAGTGATTGCTAAGGATCCTGCATTTAACCTTTGTAGGAGTGATGGCTTTGCCCCCACTCCTACAAAAAAAATGACAGATTGTTTGATTTGTGATTCTAAATTAGAAGGTGGACGCAGGTGTTTGTAAAATTCACGTGTCTAAGGCTAAACCTGTGGTAGTCGGACCGTTAACCAGGCTCCACCAGTTTGGGGATGGTTTTGGGCGGAGACTTGGCCCCGATGGGCTTCAACAATCTGCCGCACAATCGCTAATCCCAAGCCTGTGCTATTTCGCCGTTGCAATTCCTGAATCTCAGGGTCATTAGTAGAGGGGCTGCTGCTGTTTGCGTAGGGCGAGGAGTGGAGAGATTTGCGCGAACGCGACGGGTCAGCTTTATAAAACCGTTCAAACACAAACGGCAAATCTTCTTCCGGAAAGCCGGGACCTGCATCAATAACCTGTAGCACTATCCAGCCATCCGGTGCTTCTTCAGTAGAGGCTTCCTGTTGCAGGGTGACCTGTACAGTGCTTAGAGGAGGGCTGAACTTAATACTGTTATCTAATAGGTTAATGAGCACTCGGTACATCCGGGCCTGATCTAGATGAACCGTAAAGTGGGTAGGGCCTTTGTAGTCAAGTTGCACCTGTTTTTTGCGGCTCAATGGCTCCAGGTTTAACCAGGCCGACTGAATGAGTTCGGGTAATTGAACGGTGTCGGCTGCAAGGGATTCTGGTAGGCTACGCTCCAGCTGGGCGAGATCCAATAAATCCTGTACCAGGTTGGAGAGCCGAATGGTTTCGTTGAGTAGCCGAGTCACCCATCCTTGCAAGGACGGCTCAACGCGGCTCTGTAAGGTCTCAGCCACCAGTCGAATCGAGGTCAGCGGAGTTTTTAGCTCGTGGGCAACATCGGAGGCCCAGCGATCGCGCTGCTGTTTCAATAACTCTGCCTCAGCACGACTCTCCAGAAAAATCCCCACCTGATTATCGCTGAGGGGATAGCCAATACCCCGCAAGGTTTGCCCAAATTGACGCGAGAGTTGGTTTGGATCGGGACTAACGGGATAGAAAGTCCAATCTTGCTGGCAGGGCTGTCGAGTTTCGCGGGTTTGCTCTACCAATTCATCCAATTCATAGGAGCGCACGACCTCTAGCAATAACCGAGGGGCATTTTCAGGGGATTGTTGGATACCCAAGAGCAAGCGCGCCTGATTGTTACACCAAACCAGACGATTCTCGTCATCCAGTTGGAGATACCCAATGGGGGCTCCATTCAGAATCGTTCGGTACTGTTCGACTTGCTCACTTAAACTGGCTTGAATGCGCTGCTGCCGTGTAATGGCCAGAGCCATTTGGGTAGCCGTGCCATAGATGTTATCGGTATTGGGGGAAAGTCGAACTTCTCGTAACAAGCCTTGGAGCCGTCGGAGGAGCCGCGATCGCTGCCATAAAAACAGAGCAATGCCAACGGATAGGCCTAGCAAAAAGTCGATTATCCCGATCAACACATTTGAGCCTCAGCCAAAGCGATAGCCGAACCCGCGTACTGTCGTCAAATATTCAGGCCGGCTGGGGTCTTGTTCTAGTTTCTCCCGTAACCAGCGGATATGCACATCAACGGTTTTGCTATCCCCCATAAAGTCGGGGCCCCAGATGCGCTCGATGAGTTGCTCCCGAGACCATACGCGCCGTTGGTGAGTCATGAACAACTCCAGGATGCGGAACTCTTTCGGGGAAAGGTTAATCTCTTCGCCCCGTACGAGCACCCGACACTCTTGAGGATAGAGGATAATGTCCTGAAAACGCAAAGCCCGCTCCTCTGAGGCAGTCGGCTCGACATAACGATGTCGGCGCAACAACGCCCGACACCGAGCGACTAACTCTTTCATGCCGAAGGGCTTGGTCAAATAATCATCTGCACCCACTTCCAGACCAACCACTCGGTCAGTCTCGCTGCCCTTAGCACTGAGCATCAGAATAGGGACTCGGTTTCCCTGATTACGGATGAGGCGGCACAGATCTAACCCATTGACGTAGGGCAGCATCAGATCGAGGATGACCAGATCAATCGACGTTTTACCTGAATCCTCACCGGGATGGCACACAATGTCCATGGCGCTCCGCCCATCTTCGGCCACGAACACTTCATACCCTTCTTCCTGAAGGGCAAGGGCGATGGTATCGCGTATCACATCCTCATCTTCAACCACAAGAACACGTCCCAGGGTCAGAGCTGGTTGAAAGGGATTAGCCGCCTCAAGGGTCAACATAAATTAATGCTCGGGAATGTTGTGAAGATTACATTTGACGCGATTTATGCCGATTCTATCAAAGGACAATTCATTCACAACTATCCTTTTCGTTATTTTTATCCGGTTTTTAGAAACCTGTAAAAGTGGAGTAACAGCCTCCACAGAATGTTGTCTTCGTCAATAGATTGTTACTCCGATCTTAAGTTTTTTGAGGTTACTATGCGCAACTTTTATATACCCAAAGTAAGGTTTTGGAAAAACCCTATAACCCGTTTCGATTTATAGGGCATAAGTAGATGTGCAGCTTTATCCCACATCCATCTCTTGTTACTTCACAACCTGAAAAACGCAGTAACAGCAGTTACTGCCCGCAGCATCGATCGATACCTAAACTGTCTAATAACAGTTCACTGACAGCGTTCGCTACCGCAAATTCACTAAAGAAGCTACGGGAGAAATCAAATCCCTGCATCTCTGTGACCAGTGCAATCACAAGGGAACCTAGATCGTTTTCCCCTTCCAACCGTTGTCTGACGTAGACCTGGGCAGCCCGTTCGGCAATGGAGGCGTTGACGGCCTCTGGGATAAACTCATCATCGAGCCAGCGATGCAGGGATTGCTGAAGCCAAATCCCCTCTTGAGGGGCATTGGTGGCGGGGGGTAAGGTAATCGGTTGAATGGGTTCTACCATAAGGAGCACCTTAACGATGAGGCCAGTACGTACGAGTGATCAGCATTGTACGAAATCCCGGAGTCTATGCCACCCTGGAGAAGCTAGCCTCTGTCTTCGAAGTTGTTTTGTCTACGCAAACCGCGCACAAAAGCAACCATTCCTACAGCCAGCCTTAAATCACTCCCTAGCCTCTCGTTGTGGATTGCAATGATTTCGAGTCGTTACGATATCGCCATCATCGTGCAGAACTATGCCCGTGGCTACTTCCTCATGGCAGACGAAACAGGCCGTAACCTGGGCTGGTACAGTAGCCGAGAACGCACGCTGATTCCCTTGGATGAACGCTTTCGCTATCCGCGATCGCTCCGCCGTGCCCTTAACCAGGAACGGTTTCAGGTTGCCATCGATCGTGACTTCTCCGCTGTGGTGGAAGGTTGTGCCGATCGCGAGTCCACCTGGATTTCAGATGAACTGAAGGAAATTTACTGGGATTTGCACCGAGCCGGTATTGCCCACAGTTTCGAAACCTGGCAGGGAGATGAACTGGCAGGCGGCGTCCTTGGTCTCGTCATTGGTGGCGCGTTTATTGGGGAGTCGATGTTCTATCGCATACCTGAAGGCTCAAAGGTGGCGTTAGTGAAGCTGGTGGAATGGTTGCGATCGCGCCAGTTCGTTCTCTTCGATGCTCAAATGATGAACCCTCATTTGGAACGCTTTGGGGCCTACATTGTGAACAACAAAGAGTACGGACAGTTGTTGAAAACGGCATTGAAGCAGCCGAAAAAGTTTTGTTGAATTTGGGGGCCATGATAGGCCTCATTCAACGACTAACGCAGCGCAAACTTCCGTACGGCGAACAAGCTTCCCATCAAGCCGACAGAACTGCCCAGGCTCAGTAAAGAAATGGGAAGCAGCACGGCCTTATCAGGGCTCAGCTTCAGGCCGTTCGCCAGAAATTGGATGAAATCAGCCTGTTGAGCTAGCAAGCCTTGCAGAAACTCTTGCACACCGGTGATCAGCCCCCAAGCCATGAGCGCTCCTACAATGCCAAAGGTGATGCCTTGAAGGATAAAGGGGAAATAAATCCAGGTGGCGGTAGCTCCCACCAGCTGCATAACTTCGATTTCGCGACGACGGGCCATAACGATGAGGCGAATGGTCGTGGAGATGACGGCGATCGCCGTTAACGACAGCATGGAGATTAACCCCAGGCTGACCCAATTCAACCCTCGGTTTAACTGTGAAATGCGCTGTACCGCTTCTGCCACATACAGCACCTCATCGACCCCTGAAATTTGGCCAATCTGCATGGCTAACCCGGATACCTGTTCGGGCTCCTGTGCCTTGACTGTAATCTGATCGACCAGTGGGTTTCCATTCAGTTGCGCCGTCGCCCCCTGAATATCGGAGATGCCCATCTCCTGCACCAACGATTCCCAGGCTTGCTCTTTAGGCGTGATACGAATGTCAGTGACCGAGGGATATTGCCGAACGACAGATTCGATGGTGTCAGCCTGTACTCCCGTGTCTAGAAAAACCGAAATTTCGAGTTGGCTTCCGAATTGGTTGAGTAGTGCTTCTAACTGCCAGGAAGCTTGTAGGCTGATGCCAAACAGAAAGAGCAGTACAGTTACCGTACTGACGGCGGCCCAGTTCATCCACCCGCCTCGCTTGAGGCCCAAGAAGGTTTCGCGTAGTAAGTAGTCAGATTTGTTCAGCAGTTTCAGCATGGCGGGCGGGGAGAGCGACGACGATTTTCTTAAGCAAGTGGGTGATTTCAAATGGAAAGTCGGTGCAGGCGAGCCTGAGCAGAACCGTCCTAATCCGTTGAATGTCTGACGTTGACATTAATTGTTCTACAGTCTACTGATTTTCGTCCGTCCGTCTACCCATCCGGACTAGCAGAAATTTTCATATGGGGTTCACAACCGAATTCGGCATGTTTCAAATGTGTGGATGGGGTGTGGTGAAAGGGGCACTTCGTGCCCCTTTCACCACACCCCATCCACACGTCTAGAACACTACCGGATTTGAGAAGCGTGGCCCGAACAGATGTCCGACTTGATCATAGAGGGGAGATGATCCTCCTATTCGGGCGGTAAATTTATTAAGATGGAAAGTGTAGAGAAAGATGACAACCTGGCGCAACTGCTCATGACTGCTCAAATTCTAGTCGAGAAGAAAAAGCTGGCAAAACCGCCTTTAGAACTGCACTATTTGGGCGATCGCGTGTTGCGTCAGCCCGCCAAGCGCATCACAAAAATTGACAACGAAATTCGTCAGTTGGCGCGGGATATGCTGCAAACCATGTACAGCAACGATGGCATTGGTTTAGCTGCGCCTCAGGTCGGTGTTAACAAGCAACTGTTGGTGGTAGATATCGAGCTTGATGATCCCGCCAAGCCTCCCCTGATTATGATTAACCCCACCATTGTTCGTGCGAGTCAGGAACAATGTGTGATTCAGGAGGGCTGTCTCAGCATTCCCGGTGTATTTCTGGATGTGACCCGTCCTGACGAGATTGAAGTGTCCTACAAGGATGAGAACGGGCGGCCCCAGAAACTTGTGGCAACAGATTTGCTGGCCCGAGTAATTCAGCACGAAATGGATCACCTGAACGGTGTCATGTTCGTCGATCGGGTAGACAATGCCCTGGCTCTCAATCAGGAATTGGACAAGCACGGCTTCTCAATGCAAGCGGTTAAACCCGTCGAAGAGTAAAGCCCTAAGGGCTCATTTTCCGTGGGCGAAGTCCACGGAAAATGAGCCTTTTTGAAAATTTTTAGGCATTTTTGAATGGTACAGTTTGCTTCATAGAGATGAACCTAGCTCATTTCTATAAATCATAGAACTGTACCCATCGCCTGATAATGTGGTGAGGAGCGAGAGGCAAAACCTTTATGATGACCCCAAAAAGTGGCCTGTTTTTAGCGGTTTCCTGCGTGGCAGCGATCGCCGCCGTTGGTTCTGTATTTGAGTTATCTTCTGGGATACCTCAGCTCGGAGCCCCCGTTACCTCTGTCATTCTGGCCCTTAGCATTCCGGTCACCATTGGTAGCTTTTTGGCAGCGGTGCAAGACGCCCGCGCAAACCAGTAAACCAACCCTTCACATTGGGGAGGCGGTATGGCTGGCTCCGAACCGACCTCAGCGGTTTTGCAGCAGGTCTATCCAGCTGAAGGAACGGCCACTCTATATCCCCTAGCGACCCAAAGAGATTTTTTAATTGGGCGCGACCCAAGCTGTCAAATTTCTCTACCCTTCGAGCATGGTGGCGTTTCTCGCTTCCATGCTCGTTTGACATTTAGTTCCGATTCCGAGGGCTGGCAGCTTTGCGACCTCAACAGTACCAATGGTACGTACTTAAATGGTCATCGGCTGCAAGGATGCCGGATGTTGAGAGTGGGTGATCGCATCCGTTTAGGTCACCACGGTCCGCAATTTGTATTTACAGAAGCGAATGCTCCAGTTCCTACGCCAGTCCAAAGACCCGTTAGCGACCCGGTCACCTTTAGCCAACTCTTCCCCATCTTCTCTACGGCGGGTGATCTGGAGCATAAAGCTTATTTGATTCCCGGCATCATCACTGTGACAGTAGCCGTTGTGCTCTTCATGGCTGTAGGAAATGTGGGTCTCTTTAATGGCGTTCTGGCCCTTTATCTAGCTCTGGCTGCTTACTACGTGGTGTACCAGTTGTGTGGCAAGCATAAGCCGCTCTGGTTACCTGTCGTGACGGCTCTGCTAATGGCTGGCATTCTGCGTAGCCCTGTACTGAATGGGTTTATACAGGTGTTCCGTGTCTGGCTACCGGGCAGTGCTAATCCCAGTACCGCTGCCCAACAGCCTCTCTGGTTTCTCCTCCAAATGTTTATTGGTACAGGAGTTATGGAGGAACTGCTGAAAGCGTTACCTATTCTCCTATTCTGGCTCATTGGTTGGGCTCTGCGCCCCTCTACGCCCTCGTCCCCTCGCTCCCTCGCGGCTCAAATTGGTGTCTGGGAACCCCTTGACGGTATCCTACTGGGGACGGCCGCTGCTGTTGGTTTTACCCTGTTTGAGAGCCTTGGCTACTATGTCCCCTCGATGATTCAAAGTGGCTCAGAGCTAGAGCAATTGTCGGGGATGCAAGTATTGATTGCCCGAGTACTGGGGTCGATTTCTGGCCACTTGGCCTATAGCGGAACCTTCGGGTATTTCATTGGCTTGAGTGTATTAAAGCGATCGCACACCCCTCGCATTCTGGGCACCGGCTTACTCACAGCTGCCCTTCTCCATACTCTCTGGAATGTCAGTGGTTTGGTCAGTCCCATTGCTCTGGCAGTGGTAGGTAGCCTTTCCTACGCGTTCTTGGGAGCCGCTATCTTACAGGCGCGATCGCTCTCCCCTGATCGTGCGAATAATTTTGCGACTCGATTCAAGCCCCCTTCGTCGGATTAATCAGGATTTACGCGTTGGTGGGGTGTGCGTCGCACACCCCACCAACGCGTAAATCCTGCCAAATGGAAAACCCCCATTGCTGTTGTAGGAACGAAAAGCAACGTCGCTGCAGCAGTAATGGGGGTTCATGAGGCCAGTATTTTAGGCGCCAGGATGAGACTGTTGATTGAGGACGTAGCGGGCGATCGCCAAGCTAAGCCGAGCCTGCTCAATCTCCGAGAGCGCCTCCCAAGCTTCGCAGCGTACAGATTGCAGAGTGCCTTCCAAAATAGTGGAATCTCCACTCCGCATGGCGACCGCAAAGGGACGAGCCAGAACATAGAGGTCATCATCGGCCCAGGTAGGAAGCAGATCTTGAACGCAAAGTACCAGTTGGTCTGCCAGCGCCAGGTTATCAGCCAATACCTGACGAGCACGACGCACAATCCCTTCCAGCAAGTTGCTGGGAACCTGAGCGGAGAACCGCTGGAAGATCTCAGTTGGGAAAATAACGCCCAAATCAACAGCGGGTGAAGCCGTTTCCCAAAGTTGGTCAAATTGGTCAGATAGGCTGCTTACATAGGGCTGAAACTCTTCTGTCGACCACGTATCGGCGATTTCCTGCTCCAGGGCTTCACAGTAAGACCATACATCGGGGTCAGCAGGATTCCAGGGGTAGGTGGGGGAGGTTTGATCGAGCAGTAGCTCAATCAGTTCTAACTCTGCTACAGCCTGAGATGGAATCGATAGGGGACGGACAGAATCGCTTGCCATAGGGACCATGCTCCAAATTTCTAATGCGCCGGGCGTTATCGCCATCCCTGACTACAGGGTTTTCTGTGGCAGTTCCGCAACTGGCTGAAAAATTTTCTCGAAATCACCCGATTTAGTAACTTATAGAATTAATCCGAGTCTTACATCTCGTCAACGAGAAACTCAACTTTGTGAGTTCCAAAACACAGTTGGGTGCGGCTTCTAAGGGGAACTTCCTGTTGATGAATCTTATACCATCGGTTGTCCGACCGTAGCATCAACGTTCCAAATCGCGAAAAATCTCGTAGGAAGTAGCCGGACTGCATCTCTCCTCCATCCGCAGCATCCCGATAGAAAATTTCGGCGTGGCGGCGAGAAACCCCTGCCCCCCTTAAGACCAGGTCATTGTTATCGAGGGAGCCAATGCGCATCCGGCCACCCTGGATGGGCCAGGGAGTTTCAATGGTCTCAAGCGATCGCAAATAAGCCGGAGGAATTTGCAAACCCATCATGTGCGATGGCGTGTCGGGAGGCATCTGCGTCGTCGCAGAATCATGCACTGGCCTGAGGAGCTCGCCGTTAAATTCTGGGTGCATATACAGCACCGGCAAACTCCAGGCTGGGGAATTAAAGCGGTAGAGCGTAAGTAAGTGTTGCCGGGCCACAGCAACGGCCGCATCAATGGGAGAGCGATCGGAGAGCGATCGCGCAAACCGCTGAATAAAGCTCAAAGCTTCGTTATCGGCAATGGTGTCGCGCATCCCCAGCACTGCCGGAACACCATGGTGAATGAGCACCTCGGCTAAACTGCTGCGAGGAATAAATGCCCCATTCCGCATGTCGGGCTGCGCCCCCCAGCAGGCATTGAACACGGCTAGCTTGACACGACAGCGGGTCAGCAATTGGGCCAGTTCGGTGCCATTTAACGTGGCATCGGGGCGGAGATAGAGCAGTCCACCATCTGGCCCTGGCATCCCGTGGCCGCTGTAGAACAATACGTTATAGTGTTTGCGTTCTAAATAGCGCGTCAACTCTGCCGGGGTGGGCTGTACCAAAATATCGACTTCACAGTGGGCAGAATTGCGCCAGTTTGCGCCGATAGAGATGTCGCTGCCGCTCCGGAAGGCCTGGGCGATCGCCTCCGCCTCGGCTTCCAGGTTCAGTGGCTTCTCTACCTCAAAGGGCGACTCTGTGCCGAGGGCCTTGACCCCTTGCACCAGCAAAATGTTTAAGCTCCGATCCTCCTCCCCCAGCACTAGGGGATCAACGTCGTAGGTCGTACGGCTAAACAGTAATTGCTCATGGTGCAGACCCATAGCCCGTTGCCCCGGGCGAGATTGCATAATTTCCCAGGGAATCGTCACCAGGTTCGGATCTCGAATTTCCAGACGGAGCCGCAGGGGTTGTTCCATCCCCATGGAAATGCCTCGACTCTGATCCAGACTATTCTGAATCGGTCCATCAAACAGCCACTCCCAGAGCATAATGCCCAGGTATTGCATCAAGCGACTGGTGTAGTTGGTTGGAATTTCCTCATTGCCCTCAGGGGTCGGAAATTGCAACCGGGGTAAATTTTGAACGTCGGGTAATGGTTGTGACGAAAACAAAGCCTGCCATGCTTGCCAGGATTTATTTAGAGGTTCAGTCCAGGTTTGATCGTTATGAGCATAGCCCGCCTGATGGGGTGCCTGAATCACCCAAATCGCGTAGTGGTTGGACTGGGCGGTGGCATTGAGGCGGTCGATCGCCAGTCTTAAACAAGGATTTTCAGGCATGAAGGGAAGACTGTGGACTGCTCAGCCGTCGAAAACAGACGATGATTCGGATTACCCTCTAGTTTATCCGGTTCTTTCCCGAAATCCATAGAATCCCGGTAGCGCTCTTCAGTAATGAAGAGTTTGCTTCAGTTTGCGCTACTTTTGCGCTTCCTGTAAGGTTCAGTCGCAATTATTGCAAAAACGCCGGTGACATCAGCGCTTTTGCAATAAGTTGATAGAACTCTAGCCGAGAGGAGGAGGAGTTGGGGTCGGGGTTTGAGGTGAGAGGGGGGTAGCGGTGGGGCCGCAGGGTGAGCCAGCGATCGCTTCTGTTGCTACCGGCATGGCTCGGGGCAACAGCTCAGCTTCTTGCACCCATCCTTCTTCTCCAAGTTGTGGCACAAGGGTTAGGCTGGCCACTTCCGTTGGAGGAGGGGCAGCCGTCGATTCGGAACCCAGAGAGCACACCTGCACCCGTAGCCAGGGTGTGCCTTCGATAGAGGGCTTCTCAATGACTTGAAGCACAGTCCCAGGTGTGATGGATTTCCCCGCAGCATCGCCTAATTGAGGTTGTGGAAATAGCCCCAGGGGTGCAGGATTGCTCGTATTTACGCGACCAACCTGAATCACAGCAGATGGGGCTAAAGGAGAGGGAGCTGTCGAGCTTGGTGATGGCTGAGGTGTAGATGTAGGAGATGGATCAGATGCCAGGAAACCGGCCCCCCTCAATATGGGTAGGAGCAGATAGGCCAGCACCCCTACCAGCACAGTAGCAAAGACCAGGCTGAGAAACAGCGGCACGGGGCGACGAGGGGCCGGCTCGACTACTGTCGCTGTGGGCGCAACGACCTGGGTAGCCGTTGGGGTCGTAGTCGGCGACGGAGCAGACAAAACTGCTTGAGGCTCCTTGGCCACTGGAATCGGCACGTCGCCTAAAGTCGAACTCATATAATTCGTAATCAGCTCCCGATCTGCGGATGCATCGGGTACCTGGTAATGAACGACAGCAACGGTAACGTTGTCGTGACCATTGAGGGTGTTTGCAAGCTCAACCAGCCGTTGACTGACGCCCACTAAATCGGCCTGCCCTCGCAACACCGGCAGGAGATTGGTATCCCAATACTCCTCGACGCGATCGCCATCACTGAGCCCATCCGAGCAGAACAACAGCACACTGTCCTCATCAATCAGCAGCCGTTGTACGGTTGGGTGTAACAGGCTGGAGCCACTCATCCCCAGAGCTTGCACCAGAGACCCTGCATTGGGGTGCTGTAGAGCCTGCCGGTAGAAGTTGTAACCCAGCCGCATTTGGCGAGATGCCACGTCATCGTCAAGGGTAATCTGGTGGCACCCCCAGGGGGTGATCCAATACGCACGGCTGTCCCCCACATGGCCGACATAAAGCTCCTGATGTTTGATCAGTCCCATAACCAGGGTTGTGCCCATGCGCTGGCGGTCTTGCCGCTGCTCGTCGTCATTGCGCTGGCTGATGCGGTCATTGGCGATCGCCACACTCTCATCGATGGCATAGGCGATTGCTTCAGGGCTCAGGGTGACGACGGGTAAGTTCTGAAGCTTCTGGTAAACAGCTGCGATGGCCAAATTAGATGCCACATCGCCGCCCTGATGCCCGCCGATCCCGTCACACACAATAGCCAGCGGGCTGGAGGGTTGCCCACTTTGTAAAATCTCAGATTGAAGTGTGCCGCTGGCGGGGTAGCACGCATCTTCATTCCGCGATCGCGTTGGCCCCTGATCAGTCTGAGTCGCAATGTGAATGTGGCGTGGCTTACCTCGATTGGCGATCGCAATCTGCTGGTCGAGTTCTTCGATCAGGGCGATCGAGCTGTTGATTCTACCCTCCAGCAGGCCTGCACTTAACGTATTGAGAAATGCTGCAATGTCAGGTTGAGCGCTGCGTTGCCAGGTTTGCCAAAGCTGCCCTAAATGGGCCAATGTAGCAGGCTGATCGGGGTGGTCTGAGCGTAATTCTAAGATGCGTAAAAGGCAGCCCTCAACCCGCAGCAACTCTGGTGTGAGTAATGTAGAGCCGACTCCCTCACGGACCATCGGTTCCCACAAATTCGCGATTTGCCAGAGCCAGGACAGTTGCCGTCGTCCGGATACCTTTTCCCAGAGTGGCGTGATCGCCGGAAGCACAGCAACTGTTGAGGGATTTCCTTTAGAGCTGCTGACCGAACGCTCAGGTTGCCAGAGGGCGGCTTCCTCCAGCAACAGCAAGTTTGCGTTCCCGGAGGTTGGGTCTTGAGGAATCAAGTCATAGGCCAGGGGGATGTGCAGCCGCAGGGCCGCAAGTCGCAGATAAGCCAGAAGAAAATCTGGCAACTCTTCAATGCTGGCGATGGGAGGATAGCCGGGTAGGGTATCGAGGAAGATACCGTTACCTTTGCTAAGGTAGCGATCGCCCAGCAAACGGCCTGCTTCGGGTGCAGGGGATGTCAGACCTGCGGCCCATAGGTAACGATAGGGCAGCGGCGAATGACACTGCTGGCAAATACGAGTTCCCTCAAGGTTAAGGGTTTGGCAAGTTGGATTGGGGCAATACAGCATGAACCGGGCGTGGCACCTGAATACCACAGGAATCGGTCTTATCAGGATAGCCTAGCCCTTTCAAGATGGCGCTAATTTCCTGCGAAGATCGGTTTTCTATCAATAGGATTGAATTTTTTTGGGATGTATTGCACGACAATCGGGTTTGAACATTCTGGTAGATGTGGTGGATAGCACCGAACTCATTTACCAGAATGCCCATGGATAGTGACTTCCATAAGCCCTAGAACGATGAACTCTGCATAGTCTTGAAAAAACAAGTTGTGTGCGGCATAAGGTGCCCCACACAACGGATCGTTTCACTCAATTGAATGACCGACAGAGATTAGACGTTGATGTCTTCCGCAACCCGAGGCATGCCGAGACTATAGTTACGGACACGGCTCTGTAGGTTATAAGTGATTTGGCCCTCGTGGAGGAGCGATCGCACAAAATGCTCTAGATCTGAGCCAATACGACGGAGGTTGTAGTCGTTCAGGTCTTCTCCGTCATAGGAGGCCACCAGCTCGTCAAATTTATGATAGACCGCTTGCAACGCCGTATCATTCCAATTCAGCTCATTGTCTGGGTCGACATCCAACGTGAGCTTGTCAGGGACGGGCACCAGTTCGTCGTTCTGGATTTCGGCAGAAAAGATACGAATATGGCGGGTGGTGGACTTAAACATGGTTAGGGTGTCGTGCGAAACGAAACTTAACTGCCATTCTACTGGCTTGACCTACGTTATCGTAGATCAGCCCTTGCATCGAACCCAAAGATTCTTCCAAGCGTCATCATAGAAACAACGCTCAGGTAGTGGCTCACGCCCTAGACAACCGATGGAACAGAATTCCCGCCCGCCAAACTCCTCCCATCCGGCTTCTCGTTTCTTCTACAATCTGTCACTCATGCTGACGGGAGGGCTGGTCATTACGGGGTTGCTGATCGGTTCTGGTCTATTGCGGGATGGAGCGAGCCTATTAGGGGGAGTAAGGCGAGTTCTACCCCCGTTGCAGAACCCTGTGCAGGAGTCTGAGCCCAAGGTGGATGTGCAGTCCGTCGTGGTTCAGCAGGTGCAGGGCATGAGTGAGTTAACGACAGCAAAGTTTACGATGCAGGCCGTGGTGCCAACATCGCGCGATCGCACCTTTGCTGGATATAGGGTCGGTTCCACTACTCTCCTCTACATCGCCCATGGAGAAGTGAGGGCGGGAATTGACCTCTCTCAAATAACGCGCGAGAACGTGCAACTGGCCGACAACAACGCCCTCACCATTCAGTTGCCACCCCCCAAGATTTTAGATAGCAAAATTGATGTCAACCGCTCTCAGGTGTACGATTACGATCGCGGCTTCCTCGGCCTTGGCCCCGATGCAGCTCCCGAACTGCAACAACTAGCGCAACAACAAACCCTTCAACAGGTTGTTTCCGCTGCCTGTAACGAAGGTATTTTGCAGGAAGCCAATACCCGTGCTGAACTCGCTATTCGGCAGCTCCTCACCACAACAGGCTACGGCGCTGTGACGGTTCTGACCCAGGCACCACCGCCGGGTTCCTGCGTAGCGCCATCGCCTACAGCACCTGCCGCAGCCACAACCCCGACAGCCCCCTCAGCTCCTCCTCCAGCGACAGCTCCTCCGGCGGTAGCTCCTTCGGTGGCAGCTCCTTCGGTAGCCCCAGCAACTCAGGCTCCGGCCAACTCTACAGTTCCATCCTCACCATCCTCTCAACCCCTGCCTGCGGAACCCCTGCCTGCAAATCCCTCCAATCCATTGCCCCAGACAGCACCCAACCCACCCTTAGGCTAACCTCAGTTCCGGTTAAGGGCCTTTTAGCTTATTCCGAATTGAGGTTAGGTTAACCTCAATTCGGGTTAAGGGCGTTTTCGAGTGCCGCGCATTGCGCGGCACTCGAAAACGCTTACGCCAAAATAAGCACTTCAGCTTATCCCGAACTGCAGTTAGGTTAGTATCTTGGGTCGCACTGCAACCGATTGAACGAGTAACTCACGTTCATCTGCTCAGGTCAGGATGGCTCCACCCATGAGCTTGGCATAGCGGCGGCGCAACTCTTCCTTCATGGGCAGCCAGCGTTGAATGGTTGGGTCAAGTTCCATTACCCGTTCAGCAGCCTGGCGTGCCAGTTGTAACACCTCCTGGTCATCTACCAGACTCGCGAGGGCTAGATCGGGGAGTCCTGACTGCCGGGTGCCTAGCACTTCCCCTGGCCCCCGGAAGCGCAAATCCATTTCAGAGATGAAGAAGCCGTCCTGAGATTGCTCCAGCACTTTCAGTCGCTGGCGAGCGGTTTCCGATTTCGTGCTGGACATCAGCAGACAGAAGGACTGCTCGGCTCCTCGACCAACACGTCCCCGCAACTGGTGTAACTGGGAGAGCCCGAACCGTTCTGCATGTTCAATCAGCATGACAGTGGCGTTGGGTACGTCAACCCCAACTTCCACCACTGTTGTGGACACTAGCAGTTGTGTTTCGTTGTTGCGGAAGCGATTGATGGCATCGTCCTTCTCGGCAGAGGTCATGCGTCCATGAAGCAGGCCCACTGAAAATTCAGGGAAGACCAGTTCTTGCAAATGTTGGTGTTCTTCGATCGCTGATTTTAGATCCAGCTTCTCGGATTCCTCGACCAGGGGCAGTACCACGTAGACCTGACGGCCCTGCGCAACTTCGCGGCGGATCAGGTCGTAGGCGTGCGATCGCTCTCTCCCAGACAGCGCGGTCGTCTGAATCGCCTTTCGGCCTGGCGGTAACTCATCAATCTGGCTCACATCCAGATCCCCATGCAGGGTTAGAGCCAAAGTGCGAGGAATTGGCGTGGCCGTCATTGTTAACACATGGGGGTTTTCGCCCTTTTGCTGGAGTCGTGCCCGTTGCTGCACTCCAAAGCGGTGCTGCTCGTCAATCACCACCAATCCCAACCGGGCAAACTGTACGGGGTCTTCGATTAGCGCATGGGTGCCTACAAGTAACGGCAATTCACCTGTTGCCAGCTGAGCTAGCATCGGCCTGCGCTGGCTGGTTTTCGTCGAGCCAGTCAACAACTCTACAGGCAGGTGGAGCAGGTTGAACCAGCTCACCAGTTTGCGGTAATGCTGCTCTGCTAACACTTCTGTGGGGGCCATCAAGGCCGCCTGATAACCGGCTTGAATGGCGGCGAGAATTGCCACTACCCCCACAACGGTCTTACCAGAACCCACATCCCCCTGAACAATGCGATTCATGGGCGTAGGCTTCTGCAAGTCCGCCAAAATTTCATTGACAACTCGCTGCTGGGCCTGAGTCAGACTAAAGGGCAATACCTTGTAGAACTCATCGATCAACGCTCCAGTAGGCGGCAGCACGACCCCAGTCATGCGCTCTTGATGAGCCTGACGACGCTGTAGCAACCCCAGTTGTAGATAGAAGAATTCGTCAAAAACTAAGCGATGTCGAGCTTCTGCCAAAGCCTCACCGGAAGGAGGATAGTGAATTTGGCTAATGGCATCCTGCAATCCCATCAAGTCATATTTCTCCCGCAGGGGTTCCGGGAGCGGGTCGATGATTTGTGTGACTGCTGGCAATGCACCAATCACAGCCTTACGCACCAGATCCGCGGCTACCCCTTCTGTCAGGGGGTAAATCGGCAGTACCCGACCTACTTTGTTGGATTCGATGGACGCGCCAACGTGGTCAATGACTTCAATTTCAGGATTGTCCAGGGTAATGCCGTAGCGCCCTTCTTTCACCAGGCCCGAAGCCGCAATCACAGCACCAGGGGGGTATTGTTTCTTTTGTTGTTCCTGCCAGCCCCGACTACTAAAGCGACTTCCAGCTAGAAACTTACTGATTTTGAGTTGCCCGGTAGAATCCCGCACCACCAATTCCAGGATGGTGAGTTTAGAGTTTTTGGGACTGACGAAGCAGGTACACCGCTTCACGGTGGCTACCAGGGTTACAGTCTCTCCGGCTTTTAGCTGGCGGATATTGACCTGATTACCATAATCAATGTGGTCACGGGGGTAGTAGAACAGCAAGTCACGGACTGTATAAATCCCCAGTTTGCTCAGTTTTTCGGCATTTTTGGGACCGATACCAGGGAGGTATGTAACGGCTTGCTCCAACTCAACCCGGCGTTTTTTATCAACGAGCGGTGTTGTTTTGGGCGATTTGGGTGCAGGTTCAGGGGCAGGTGGGTCGAGCGATCGCCGCGACTCATACAACACCCGCCGTGTCTCTGCGACCAGATGCCGCCGTTGACCTTCTGACAAATCGGGGTAGCGGCTGAACCGGGACGCCATATCCCGTAAGCGTTCCTGTTCAGGTTGTGCCAATTCTGAAGGTGGTTCCTTCAAACTCAAGTGCAAAAATTCGCTGAACCGATGCTCTCGGCCCACCAGATCGCCAAACCCTCGATCAGCTTCCAATTCTAGTGCTTTTTGCAGGCGAGACCAGTCCATAGCAGCGGTTGATGGCGGAGATTAGTCTTCGTACCAGCTGGATCGCCAGGCTAATTCGGCCTGGGCGATCGCCCGCTCCTTCTGGTTTTTGCGGTAGTCTTTACCCACCTGACTGAGGCGGCCATTGATGGCCCGAAGGCGCGATCGCCAATTCGACAAGATTGGGTTGGCGAATTCTACTTCAGGTAACCGCAAGCGGATAGCCACGACCCGAATCACATCAGACGCTTTTTTCTCTTCGGACTGGGATTCAATGACTAAATTAATCAGGTTTGGCGAACCCGGGGTTGGCTCTGTCATCATGCCTGACTTTACCGCTACTTCTAAAACCGGCTCTGGCAACTGATGAGGCAGAACGTGAGCCTGATGTAAAATTCGGTTGGTTCCATGGGAGAGGCGATGCAGCACCTCCACGATGCCTTCCTCCACCCGTTGCTGCCATTGCACTAAACGGTTCAGTGGGTCGTCTGACGCGGTTGCGGACGAGGGTTCAGGGATGGGTAACTCCATCGTCAGCAATGCCATCATTTCTTCAGGTCCCATCGGTGCGGGCAGGGCAGGTGGCAGGAGCGGTAACTCTTCGTCGCTTGCCTCATCCTGCTCCTCTTCACCGGGAAAGGGTAAGTCGGCTTCGGGAGCTGGGACTTCGCTTTCCGTCGTTTCCTCTGGGGGGTGAAGGAGGGCGAGCAGTTGTTCAGAACTGGTGTTGGCTAGTCGGCGTACTCCTTGTTGTAAATCCTGTCGCTGTTGCAGGGAAAGCGCCAGAAAAGGCTCAGGGTATCCCTGGGTGCAGAGATGATAGGTAGCCAGGATCAGTTGACGGGACACAGCCTCGCTTAAATCTTGCAAATAGTCCGTGTAGACCTGCTCAAATTCCTGGGCGATCGCTCCCAGGGTTTCTTCTAAAGCGGCCAGATCTTTTTCAATGCGTTCGACGGTTCTTGCCATGGTTCCATTAGACACAAAAGCAGGCCAAACGAATGTTCTGACCTGCCCTAATTTAATTCCATGTTATAGCGCTGTACGCGCGGATTGGGGCGTGGGTGTGTGGTCATATAGCAACTACACACCACGAGAATGCCTACTTCTGGCCGGTTTGAGCCGCTACTTCAGCTGCGAAATCGCTCTCTTCTTTCTCGATGCCTTCACCCATAACGAAGCGCACAAAGCGACGGATACGAATGTTTTCGCCGAGGGTCGCAATACGCTCGGTCACAAGCTGTGCAACCGTGATGCTCTGATCACGAATGTAGGGCTGCTCCAGCAACGCCAGCTCTTTCAGGCGCTTATCGATGCGGCCAGCAACGATTTTTTCACGTACGGCAGCAGGCTTGCTGGAAAGGTCATCTTTACCCATCTCAACGGCCTTCTCCCGCTCGACGACATTGGCGGGAATTTCTTCTACAGAGACGTACTCAACGTTAGGCGATGCTGCAATCTGCATCGCTACATCCTTCACCAAATCTTGGAAGGCTTCGTTACGGGCTACGAAGTCGGTCTGGCAGTTCACTTCTACCAGTACACCTACCCGTCCACCGGTGTGGATATAGCTCCCAACCAACCCCTCTGCGGTGGTTTTACCTGCTTTCTTTCCGGCGGAGGCAAGACCTTTCTGCCGCAGCCAGTCGATGGATTTTTCTAGATCTCCATCGTTTTCTGCCAGGGCTTTTTTGCAGTCCATCATCCCTGCGCCAGTGCGATCGCGCAGTTCCTTAACTAGTTTTGCCGATACCTCTGCCATGTCGTTTAATCCCAGTTTCTACAACAGTAGTCGGTCATGGGCAGAACGGAGTTCGGGCAGACTCCCAATCAACCCGGACGGGCAATCCCGCTAGGAGGGCGTAGCCAAGCGCCCCCGTTCTACCCAGAAGTCTATCTATTCTTCAGATTTGCCACCAGCAAAGAGAATATTCTCTTTGCTGGTGGGAATGCTAGCCCAAAAGGCTATTTATTCTTCAGTTTCTTCCTCGGAGTAGTCACCGTCGTAATCGACGTCCTCTTCCGCACCATCGTAATCTTCGAAGTCTTCTTCACCATCTAGCTGGCCATGGCGACCTTCATAGATAGCATCGGCAAGACGGCCCACAATCAGCTTAATGGAGCGGATCGCATCATCGTTCGCAGGAATGGGAATATCCACCATATCGGGGTCACAGTTGGTATCCAACAGAGACACAATGGGGATGCCCAGTTTTTGACATTCCAGCAGAGCGTTGTACTCCCGCTTCTGGTCAACGATAACGACGGCATCAGGCAGCTTACGCATGGACTTGATGCCACCCAGGTACTTTTGCAGCTTCTCCAGCTCACGACGCAGTACCGCGGCTTCTTTCTTGGGCAGCAGATCGAACTGGCCCGTCTCGTAGCGACGCTCCAGTTCCTTCAGGCGCTCGACGCGAGATTTGATGGTGACCCAGTTGGTCAGCATTCCACCCAGCCAGCGCTGGTTAATATAGTAGGAACCGCAGCGAGAAGCTTCTTGAGCGATGATGCCAGCGGCCTGACGCTTGGTGCCAACAAACAAAAACTTTTTGCCAGCCTCAGAAGCGGTACGAACGTAGTCGTAAGCCTCTTCCATGAGTTCAGCAGTCTGCACCAGGTCAATAATATGAACCCCATTACGCGCCGTGTAGATGTAAGGCGACATTTTGGGATTCCAACGGCGGGTCTGATGGCCAAAGTGAACCCCAGACTCCAAAAGTTGAGCCAATGAAACAACGGGCATGAATTGTGACGCTCCTTTCGGGTTTATCCTCCATCCGGCAGTATCACTGAGTAATTTAATACTCAGGACACCCGAAAGCCCGGATGTGCGATTTAGACAACTTTTCTAGTGTATCACAGGGTGTACTGACGCAGTATTTATGGGTTGTAGTGTCAGCAATTCTCAGTATGGGCCTCAAAGCCAAGAGTTCACGCCCGAAGGGCACGAACTCTCAGCTTTGAAGCTCGAAAATAGCCCGCCGAAGGCGGGCTATTTTCGGGTTGGATTTCAAAATGAGAATTGCTGTTGTAGTGTCAGCAATTCTCAGTATGGGCCTCAAAGCCAAGAGTTCACGCCCGTAGGGCGTGAACTCTTGGCTTTGAGGCCCGAAAACTGTGCGCCTTCGGCGCGCAGTTTTCGGGCCTGATTTCAAAATGAGAATTGCTGTTGTAGTGTGTTCCGCACACTACAACCCATAAGCATGTACCAGGACTTACATAAGCCCTGTTATCTACTGGTGAATAGCGCCATTGGGCATGGTTGCCCCTTTGAGAATGGCACCTGTCAGATCGGCTCCGGTTAGATCGGCCCCTGATAGATTGGCCTTGGTGAAATTGCTGCCTGTGAGCGTTGCTCCTTGCAAATTTGCGCGTACCAGGACGGCTTCTGTGAAATCAGCATTGCTCAGATCGGACTGGCTCAGGTTGGCACGGATGAGACTGGCTTTCCTAAAATTGGAGCCTGTCAGGTCCGAATTGCTCAAATTTGCTCCGACCCCATTAGCCTGTTCAGCGTCAGCATTAATCATCTGAGTTCCTTGCAGATCTGCATCTCTCAGATCGGCTTTGGATGGATCTGCATCACTCAGGTTGGCCCCCCGCAGAACTGCATTGTTGAGTTCAGCCTTCATTAGAATTGCATTGTTCAGATTCGCCCCGCTCAAATTGGCTTCCATGAAATTTGTGCGGATCAAGTTAGCGTCTGAGAAATCTGCCTCCATCAAATCTGCCTGGCTCAGGTCGAGGCCGCGTAAATCTTGTCCACTAAAGTCGGCATGGGTGAGGTCGGGTCTGACTTTGGCATTTTTTTCGCGCCAGCGATTCCACAGAATGACATCCCGCTTGAATAATGCCAAATGCTCTCGTTTTGCCACAGCAATCGCCCTCCCATTCTCAACCCATCAACTTCATGGTGAAATGGTCAGGCGATCGCGGTAACCCTCCATTGATAGATCCATAAACGAAAAAGGGGTGAGCAATGCCCACCCCTTTTTCATGACAACTTAGCTTTCCGATCCCAAACAGCGGATTGCTTCTAACATTCCCCGTGCCTTATTTAAGGTTTCCTGGTATTCAGTCTCGGGAACGGAATCGGCAACTAAGCCTGCCCCAGCCTGAACGGTGACAGTCGAAGTGCCATCGGGCTGACTACGGACGACCATGGTGCGGATGGCGATCGCCGTGTTCAACTGCCCCTCAAAGTCGTAGTACCCATAGGCCCCCGAATAAATCCCTCGGCGGCAACCCTCCAGTTCATGGATAATTTCCATCGCGCGGATTTTAGGAGCTCCACTGACGGTCCCAGCCGGGAATGTGGCCTTCAGCAAATCCCAGGCCGAACGCTCCTGGGGAAGTTGGCCCACCACGTTGCTGACAATGTGCATCACGTGGGAGTAGCGTTCAATCACCATCAACTCATCGACTTTGACCGAGCCAATCTGGCAGACGCGGCCCAGATCGTTACGGCCCAGGTCTACGAGCATGACATGTTCAGCAACTTCCTTGGGGTCCTTGAGCAGATCTTCGGCATAGGCGTTGTCTTCGGTGGTGGTTCTGCCTCGGGGGCGAGTTCCGGCGATCGGGCGTAGTGTTGCAACGCGATCGCGACTATCCGCAGAATTCTCTGCTTTGACCATGACTTCAGGGCTAGAGCCAATGATTTGCCAATCGCCAAAGTGGAAATAAGCCATGTAGGGCGATGGATTGATTAAGCGCAGAGAGCGATATAGCGAGAACGGATCCCCTTCATAGGGGGCGGTGAGTTGCTGAGAAATAACAACCTGAAAAATATCTCCAGCTTTGATGTACTCCTTTGCCTTCTCAACGTTGGCGCAGTATTGCTCTTTGGTTACGGTGCTGGTGAAGTTGACGGGGGAAGTGGTTGCCCGGTCTGAAGTGGGTGGTGTCCACTCCAACACCGTGTCATTGCCTGAGAGGGGAAGTCGGAGCTTGGCGACCATTTGTCGGACGCGATCGCACGCCTGCTCATAAGCAACCTGCCGATCCGTTCCTGAATCGCGTACATCTGCATAGGCCACCGCCCAGATCTTCCGCTTCACCTGATCGAAAATCAGCAGTTGATCCACCTGCATCCATAACCCATCCGGCAAGTCACCTTCCCCGGCTGCGTAGACCGGAACACGAGGCTCAATCCAATTAATCAGCTCATAGCCCCAGAATCCGAACAGGCCACCGATGCCAGCGGGAAGTTGCGGCAGCGTAACCGGGGTGTAGGGTTCCAGACATTCCGCTAGGACGTTGAAGGGATCGCCCTGTAGTTGGCGTTGAGTGCCATCACGGTAAGTTTGGGTGGTGCGATCGCCCCATGTTTCAAGTACCCATAAAGGATTGCAGCCCACCATGCTATAGCGACCGATGCGATCGCCCCCTTCCACCGACTCCAACAAGAAGCTGTAGGGTTGCCCCGCGCATACCTTATACCAGGCCGACACGGGTGTATCCAGGTCTGCCACCCACTCCTGGTATACCGGAACAAAGTTACCCTGTTCTGACAGCCTGGAAAATTGTTCAAAGTCGGGAAAAATCATGGACGTGGATGCATCTAGAAAATTACAAGGGATATCACTGCCAGCAATGCTCATTCTGAACTGAGGATGAACAGCGGAATGAGAAACGCTATCTGTTGCCGGGGCATTTGAACAGGATAGCTTGTCCGGGGTAGCACGACTGTGTGAAACCTGAGTTCGGGTGAAGGGCTGTTTCGAGGGGTGCGCTTTGCGCAGATCAAAACGGGCACATGGGCTTATTCCCAATTGAGATCCCGACGTACAGAAGTGATGACGTGGCACGCAGCGGGATCCCCATCTTCACTAAAAGAACAAAAAAGGAGTAGGGTTACCCTACTCCTTCAATGAACTTAAGTGGTTAAACAGGTAACAGATTTGATTTAGGAATCAAAAGTGCTACGGCCGCTGAACTTGATTGTCGCAGGGCTGGGGTTGCTACCGATATTACGGCCAACGCTGTTTACAGCTTCCCGGCCTGGGTTTACCTTCTCGGGGAAGACACCGTCTGCAGGGTGCAGATATTGGGTTTCATCGTTGGGGAAAATCCGGTAAATCTTGTAGTTATCGATACGGGGCTTGAACTTCGAGCGAAGCTGGCCACCCAGGGCGATGCACTGCTCCTTACGAGCCAGATAGAGAATGTTATCGCCTTCCCGCATGGTGGCAGCACCACCTGTAGGCATTTCGAAAACTTGCTCTTTCGGGCTAGTCCAGGTAATGGCATATTTCTCTTCGGTCTCAGCTTTGGTGAGGAGACCACCTGTGCTGCCACCGAAAAGAGGAGTTTGTCCAGTAAGCGCTTCTGTCATGAATGTTTCCCTGAAAAGGTTGCCTGAACATTTTTCTGGATGGTATCACTCCGTTTGAGCCGCATTAGTGAATTGTTCAGGAACTGTTACAGTTCTTTGTGATTTACATTTCTTAGTTATTTTTCTATTAAAAATGGGGGCTTAACCCCCATTTTTTCATCTAAAGCTCATCGAATTGATGTGTTAGTTCTAGTGGCCCTAACCCGATCTCGTTGGGAGAGAGCGATCGCACTTCAAAAAAGGCCAGCATGTCCTTCATAGTGGGATTACCGCGGCTAGCTCCCGTGGATCCTTTAGCAATCACCAGGCCACATTGGCCTTTGGTTTTCTTGCAGCGCTGATCCCACTTTTTGCGAGCTTCAATATGAATGGGATCTTCTTCATCGAACTCACCAAAGAGGTGAAAATCACCATCTAGGGTTTTGAGAATGCCCAAATCATAGTGAATTTCATTAATGGGGTCTTCTCCGGGATTGAAGCAGATGGCTTCTAGCCCGCCTGCTGCCTGGAGCCCTTCAATCAAACTCATTGCTTTGGGACGAGTCGTTTGAATCAGGACAATGGGGAACCATTCCAGTTTTTTGGGTAGCTCAGTCGTTGAAGGCTGGTGTACTTTAACCGACTGACGCAATTCTTCCAACACTTGGAATGGCATAGCTCCCAAGCTGTAGAACGAGTCACGAGGAATCAGGTCATCCCGTAAAACCGGGACAACGTCAAACTCCAGGGCTTCCAGGTCGTCATCCAGGCTGAAGTCTTCAGTCATTTCCGCCAGTTCCTCTGCCAGGTCAGGAAGGGTGGCGACGGTAACCGAAACCTTTTTTCCCTGCTGTTGTGGATCTGCGATGCGGTACCGGCTGGTCAGAGGGGGAAACTCTGCCATGTCAATTTCTTCTAAATGATCCTGAAAAAATCGATATAGCGCCTGCAGTGCTACGAGCATGACGCTGGCTTCTTCTTCATGCAAAATAGGGCGCATGCCTTCCAGCGGGTGGAGGCTGCCAAAGGCGGGTTCAATGGGGGGCAAACCGTCGCGCCCATGACCATTACTTTCGGCGGTGCTCTGGTCGTAGGTTACAAAAAAGCAATCCTGTTGCAGAAAGGCATGCTCAAGGTTTTTGGGGTTGTCTTCGGCACTCAACACCTCCTGCCGGAACCGCTTGAGGGAGTCTACCGAGCGATACATCAAAATTCCATACTCCATACCCAACATGCCCAGGATGGAGACATACAACGTGTCTATATCTTCGTAGTTGAGTTTGATGGAGATAATCTTTTCTTCGTCCAAATTTTGCCAGGGGGCCTCTTTCCAGACGTTGAGGGCAACCTCGGTAAGGGCATCAGCGTCTTCAGCAGGTAGATGAGGATGCCGTTTGTTGGCAACTTCTTGGAGGCTCTGAAAGATTTCGTCAATCAGTGGCAGGTCGGGGGTGTAATCCACCGTGATATCCAGGTCTTGTAGAACCCCACGTAGAAAGAATTGCACTTCGCGATCGCGCACCAAAATTCTCTGGGGCCGTGCCGGTTGGATTTGCGCGCCGCTTGGGGCTTCCATGGCCCGTAATAGCGTTCTGACCAAAGCTTCGGGGCCACTATCGGGGGGGACCATATCCATGGCGCGTACAGCTTCATCAACCCCATCCACCCAGAGGATGCAGTCACCTGAGAGGTTAGAATCTGCCACCAAGTCACCTAGCCCATCGGTGGCTAGCAGACGGCGATCGCCTTCCCAAACACTGGGCACCTGACGCAATTTCTTGAGACGGCGGCGGGTAGCGGGCGTAAGACCAGACATACACAAACCCCAAAGGTTTCGTTTACCAAAAATCTAGCGTTGAGCATTGAGTGGCAGTTGAGCCGATCCATCTTAGCTGCCCTCATGCACATATCAACCAACGCTAGATACCCTAACCCTAACTGGGTTGATGCGATACATCGCATATCTTCAATCTATCGAACCCTGGAGAAATAGGTTGTTAATATTACTTATCCGCTACCATCGAGATAGGATAACGCGATCGCCAATTTTTATTCCTTGGCTTTTGCATCGAGATTTTGAGTAGCAAGGAGCGTTGAACCCCCATGACACAGACGGCATCTTCTCAGCAACGGGGCATTATGATGACGGATTCTGCCATCAAGCAGGTCATGGCACTGCGGGAGAAGCAGGGCAGGGACCTTTGCTTGCGGGTTGGCGTCCGACAAGGCGGCTGCTCGGGCATGTCCTACACAATGGACTTTGAAGACCCCAACAATATGCAGCCGAACGATGAGGTATTTGACTACGACGGTTTCAAAGTGTTGTGTGATCCCAAGAGCATGTTGTATCTCTATGGTCTGGTGCTCGACTATAGCGATTCAATGATTGGCGGTGGCTTCCAATTTACCAACCCCAACGCATCCCAAACTTGCGGCTGCGGTAAGTCCTTCTCCTAAAGCAATTCCTGAAAGAACCTCAGAAAGGAATGTGCCCAGTGCTTAGCGCTGGGCACATTCCTTTCTGAGGTTCTTTAGCTGGTCGCTGTGCGTCTAGTTGAGCGTACTCTGTACATTCACCAGGACTTACGTATTCGTGTTGTGGGTGGGGTGCTTCGCACCCCACCCACAACACGAATACACTTGAACTCCGGTTAACCAGTAATCACAAGACTTCTTGCATGAATCGGTTTTTGAGGGCGTAGGTGACCACTTACGCAGGAAGTCTACAGGTCTAGAACAGAACCCGGTGAGTTATATTTTTTAGGTTGTGCGATTGGGAATATCTGAGTCGTTATGAGTGAGTTGACCGCTGAAGCCCAGTTTGACCAGGGTTTAGAGCGTTACCGGGCAGGAGAAAGCCCAGCTAGCTTAATTCCAACCTTTAAGGATTTGTGCGATCGCGTACCCAAGAGCAGCCCAGCATGGACCTGCTTGGCCTGGCTCTATTTGTTGGACAATAAACCTTCGCAAGCGTATAAAGCTGCTCAGAAGGCTGTGAAGTTAAACCCACAGGATCCTCAGGCGCGGGTAAATCTAGCGGTCGCGATGCTAGAAACCGCCAAAACCGGCGTCCGAGAGCACATTGATATAGCTTCACAACTAATCATGGCAGTTCCGGAACTTCAGGAAGAAGTGCAACAAAATATTGAGGACGGCCTTTCTCGTAAACCGGAGTGGAAAAGCTTAACCCGCATTAAACGGTGGTTGTTCGAAGAAGAATAAGTCGCGCTTTACAATCAGTTAACAATTGCATCCCCGTGAGATCGCGGAGGACAAATCCGTCGAATCCGTCTATCGCAGGGATCACGGGGATCAAAAGAAACTAAACCTCAGGATGGAGAATATTGAGCAATCGCAATGATTACACAAGATATTTAATGATGGCTCAGAAAAAACGAATGATAAGATTTTGTGAAATCAACGATGAGTACACCTTATCGTTGATTTTTCGGTCATTCGGTCATCCAAGGAGAGTCAACATGTTTTCTAACGACGTACAAGTTAAGCCTGATACTCGTAACCATCGTGGCTTCTTTGTTCAAGAAGGTGATTACAAATTCATGGGCATCGATCAATCCGGTTGGGCATTGATCTGCATTGATGAAGCCACCTGCCACTATGTTGATCCGGATAACCTGCAAGCCATGATGGCGCAAGCTGAAGAGTAGAACTGGAGTCACACTCCATTAGTCACATGAATATGAAACAAGAGGCTCGTTGCTCCTCCCATGAGGCGGCGAGCCTCTTCCATTTGTTCTCTATAGTCTTTGTCAAGTTAGTTAACCTCAGTTTGGGATAAGCTGAAGTGCTCATTTTGGCGTGCGCAAAGCGCACGCCAAAATGAGCGTTTTCGAGTGCCGCACGTTGCGCGGCACTCGAAAACACCCTTAACCCGAACTCAGGTTAGTTAGGGCATCAGGAGCGAGTGGGAAACCTGCTCCCGCTCGCTCCTGATGCCCTAATAACAAGTAAGGTTCAATGCCGATATAAAAAGGCCGCACCACTTTTTATATCGGCATTGAACCCGACATGATATAACAACACGGCACTGGCAAGATTAGGACTGATGCCTGCTTGTGGTGTGTGCATCAGGCCTGCCACAAGCATGTTCTAGCTTTCGCGATCGCGCTCGTACATAATGTCTAGAATTCGCCGAATTGTTGTTTGATCCTGCTCGACAGGTACTTGTTGGAGATAAAACTCCAGATCGCCGATAGCGTCATCCCAACGGCCCTGCTCGTAGTAGAGGAGGCCGCGATCGCGCCGTTCGCTCAACGCATCAGGTGCGATGAGTAAAATTCGCTCGACGGATGCCAGGGTTCGATCCAAATCGCCTTGCTTCAGGTAGATCATCTTCAGATTAGTCAGCATCCGAATGAGGAATTGATGAGGGCTGACTGCTTGTAAAAACTCTGCCCGTAACTCTACAGGACGACCATAGATCTGGCTCAGGCGATCGCGGCAATCCTCAGGGAATAGCACTTCTCCATGGTGGAATGGGTCGACGAACACCTCCATCTCATTTACCGTAGGCCGAATCAAAAAATGTCCTGGCATCCCTACCCCTACCATAGGAAAGCCAATCCGCTGGCTCACCTCCAAATACACCAGTGACAACGTGATGGGAATACCTGTGCGGCGCTCAATGACTTGATTCAGGTAGCTGTTGCGTGGGTCATAGTAATCCTTGGTATTACCCACGAAGCCCAGGTCTTCGAACAGGTAACCGTTAAGGGCTTGAATCGTTTTGAGGGGGTAACGCTCTGCAGGCAATCGCTCTGATACCTCTGCCGCCATCGTATCCAGGGCATTGAGATACTCGTCAGTATCCAACTCTGGGTATTCTTCCGCAGCGATGTATAGGGCTGCCCGAGCCAAGCTGATTTCATCCTCGGGCTGCTCTATTTCCTGAGAAAACCGTTGTCGGGCCTCTACTCCGTTCATCCCTCCCTCCTACTGATTCATTAACCATTCCAATCGGGCTTTTGCCAGTTCCAGCTTGTTGGCGACCTGAGGATTCAGGCTGTCTTGCGTATCTTCGGCCACAACGGGTTCAGAGCTTTTGTTATCTCCCAGCAGGTTAACGGTGCTGCGCAAACGGTCGGAGAGGAAAGTGGCGATCGCCTGGTAGAAGTGCGATGCGAACGCCACGTCCTGGGATAATTTCATATTCAGCTGAGAGCGGGAAATAACCCAAACTGCTGAATCTGCTTGTGCCATTACGGTTGCGGAAGGAGGACGAGAATCAATGAAAGAAATTTCCCCTAACACTTCCCCACCACCAATGCGAGCAATTTCCATGCCGCCTTTTGCCTGTACCGAAACCGAAAACATTCCTGCCAGAACAATGTACAACGCATCAATGCGTTGGCCTTCAATAATCAACGTGTTGCCCACCGGAATCTGGGTGCGCTTGCCATTCTTGAGAATCCATTCAAAGTCCCGGTCATTCAAGGCTGCCAGGAGATATAGTGCTTTTCTCATGCGTTTAACTTACGTAGGTACCCAAGGTGAATGGGGGGCGGCAGGTCAAGCAAGGGGCAGAACCAGCGCTGCAACAGCCTGTAGCTCTGAAGCTGTGGAGTCGGCTAAATAATGCCATTTGCTCTTTCAGCATACCGAGAGAGTTTGAAAACCGTCCCGATGCTAAAAGGAGTGAAAACATTCGCAATAAACCTTCCACCGATTGCAGCCGCTGTTCAGGGAATATTGTCACCATACCCATTGATCCCTGGCTTTGCGGATTGCATGAGTTGAAAAGTCAGCTACGCGAGTTTTTACCCATGGAGCCAATTTCGTTTCTAGATTTATCGTGATTACTCATCGCGATAGTCTGAGCCCGAACCGTAAGTCCAGGCATCTAAGCGGCGATGCCAGCGGTACTGCTTAGCAGGAGGACGAGTATGAATCCAGGGGAGGAGCGATCGCCCCAACCCGTGCAACCCTGTGTAAAGCCCCAAGTTGCCGTAATGCCATAGCCACTCCGTCACGGCCGGAATGCCCACCTGCGGCAAAATTTTTAGGACCAAACCAGGATGATTTACTGTTGTGAGAGCCAGCGTTTGGGCTAGAGGTATAAACTGCACCACATCCTGCAGAAACGGCTTCAGCACTGGTTCACCCAGGGCGTTCATCTCGGTAAATACAGCCGAAAGTAACTGGTTGATCTGTTCCGGATTTACGGCTTGGCCAACCCTGGCGCTCATAGACTGCTGAAATAGCCAGGTGACTGACAAGCTGGGTTGATAGGGTTGTAGCAAAGACAAATCTTTCTTCCCCAGGGCATCGGCATGAAGGGCCTCGTCAATTCCATCTGTGAGGCGGTGTAGATGCCGGATCATGGCCCCAAAACCGCCAAAGCTTAGAGGAGATTGGCTCCCGCTACTATCACCGATATGCAGTATCCGATCCCAGGTCGATGCTAACGGACTTTGACGGTAACAAGGAAAAAAGCCGAACAGTGCCCGTTTAAAGTTCAGGTTTGTTAAATCCACCTGTTGGTAAGACGGTAACAGCCGGAAGTAGTCGTCAAATAAGGTCTCCAGGGAAGGGCGATCGGGGTGAGTGTCACCATAGGTGAATAGATAGGTCGTGCGGCCATCCCGTGCCGGAAATGCTTCCCAGAAGTATTGCTGGCTATCGCTGAGTGGCGTAATAGAGGCAAATAAATCTCCTGTCTCGTTCTGCGGAAACCCAGTACCACAGGTGCCTACGACCATACAGACTGCATCGGGTCGGGTTTGCCCCCGAGCTTGCCGAGCAATGGGTGAGAAATGTCCCATGGCATCTATCAGAAGCCGGGCTGTATAGGTTTCTCTGGCTTTTACCTGGACGCCATCGGGGTAGGCGATCGCCCCCTCAAACCCGGTATGCTCCTTCAGCACTCCACCCGCTGCCAAAAACTTTGCTTTCAGGGTCTCCAGCAACATCACTGGATCGACCCCCACATTCAGTACATCCTTCACCCAAAACTCAGCCCCTCCATGGAATGCAATGCGTCCGGGGTTGTACTCGCTGGCGATCGCCCCCTGCAATTCCTCCGGAGTCAGCAATTCCAGTTCAACCAACTCTTGTAACTCGCGGCGGGAAATATTCCACTCCTGCTCTCGCCCCCGCAGTTGCCCTCGTTCCAGCAGCAACACCCGCCATCCCCGCTGCACCAGCGCTGCGCCCAAAAGAATCCCCAACGTCCCGCCAGCGATCACCACATCCCATTCCACGTCCCCAATCTTTTTAAGGCTCCACCGAATGACCTCAGATACAGGTAGGGTGCCCTGCCGATACTGTTGCCAGAGGCGATCGGCCCCCTGCAATCCCTGCAACGGTTGCCCCGGCATCTGCCCCAAAATCGTCTCCGTCAAGCCCATAACTTCCAGCCCCCGTAACGCCACACTTCCAAAGATTACGCATTCAACCCAATTTTGGGAGAGCTCGGTACAGACGCACCAAGCCCTCTCAGAATTGGATTTTCAGATAGGCTTATAAACCTGCTTCAAAACTTCAGTAATGCCAAGCGGCCTAACAACACCTATGCAAAACCTCCTGGGGCAAGGGGGCCTGGAGGACAGGCCGCCGCCCACCGACCGGGAAGTTTGCTGGGCGATGCGCCTCTAATCCAGATCTTCAACTAAGCCAGCAAAGTGCCCAACGTACTACAGCATCGTGTCGCTTGGTTTAGAAGAAGTATGGCGTTACGTAACACACTCCCTCTCAATCAACTTATAGCAATGTGCAAGTGCTTAAGTACAGAAACGGTGGTGTGGGGCATGAAGTGCCCCACACCACCGTACTTAATTAACCTGCACAGCGCTTTAAATACTGCAACGGAAACTCAAAAGAAATGGCGCAACACAAAGCGTCACGCCACTTCCTATATCCTCAACAAAACCGTAAAAAGGCAAGTTCTGATTGAGAGTTATTGCTATTTTCCAAAAATCCGGCTAAACCTTCCCCTACGTCAGTAGAAACTATGGTTGGAAAAGGGTTTTAAGAACCAGGAGTTCGCAGATTTTCCAAACCGGCTGTTACACGGGCAGATTCAATGCGATCGCCCTGCTGAATCCCATCAACCACATCCATGCCGTTGGTCACATAACCAAACACGGCATAGCTACCATCCAGGAAACCCAAATCTGCCAGGGCAAAGTAAAACTGCGCCGAAGCCGAATCCGGATTCTGAGAACGAGCCATGGCTACCGCCCCACGGGTATGACGCAGAACTGGAGGCGAACTAATCCGAGCCATCTCAAACGTACGGCTATAAACTGGTGCATCCGCCCCCTGAGGTTTAATTTCCAGGGGGATAGAACGCTCTTTAGAGGTTTCTGGGTCAATAAACCCACCTGTACCCAGACGGCTGGCCGGAACATTCGGATCGCTGCCCTGTGGGTCGCCCCCTTGCACCACAAAGGGCTGAGGCTCCCGCACCACGCGGTGGAAAACCAACCCATTGTAGACACCCCGGTTAACCAGATCCACAAAATTTCCGGCCGTGACAGGGGCATTGGTGCCATCGACCTTGATCGTAATAGGCGAACCCTTCACAATCATTTCGACAGTTGCCTCACCCGCCAGAGACGGCAGATTGGCATAGGGTTGCTGAGAAGACGTAGAAGAAGCCACTGGACTCGGCGATGCTCCATCGGAGGTTGACTTTGCCGATTGTACAGAACAGCCTGCCGTTAATACCAGGGCGATCGCCAGAACTGGCAGCAGCCACGCCCGAATTTGCTTCAACCAGGCCATACGGAAAGACCTCATCTAATTCAACGTTCCCCATGCTAGCCCAAAGGTAGGGCATCAAGTTTTGTAGTATCGCTGTAGCAAAATAGAAAACTTTAGCTACTGAACACTAGAGAGATAGCGCGCCGAATTGTGCTGCGCACTACCTGCATTGAATTGAAAGAGAAATTACAAACCTTCAAGAGGCACACCCAAAAAACGTGCCAGTTCTGCTCCCTGGTTCTCCAAAGCGGCAAGGGGTAGAGGCTGCCCTACACGAGTCAAAGGAATTTCGCCCTTGCCCTTAACACGCAGGTAGAGTGCACGTTTTGGGTTAACGCCATCCCGCAAGTCAACTCGGATGGCCTGGATGTCCTCCAGCTTATGAGTCACATCAATCTTGCGGTTCTTCCCAGGAAAGCCCCAGCGGAAAATGTGAACTTGGCCTGTCTCCTGGCTAAATTCGTTGTAGCCGCCGCCAATATCCCAGGCCACCACAAGCCAAAGATAGGTAGCCAATAGCAAAGCTGCTACCCCATAAAACCCCATCACCAACCCTTGCGGGACGAAGATTAACTGAGTCGCATCAGAAAAGGGCAGCAAATTTACTTGCAGAAAACTGGAGAGGCTGGACAGCAGAAACCCGACACCTCCAGCGGTAATGACCGCTGCCCACCAGTAGTTGCTAAAACGGCGAGCCCCCAGAATGGTCTGACGTAAAACTTTTTTATTTTCGGAAACTGTGGATGCAGTCATAAAGCAGTGATATTGGGTACGCCCGAAATGGCTTCTCAATAGATTTTACAAGGCCAGGGGTAGAGAAGGCAGAAGATGGAAGGCAGACGGTGGAAGGAAAGCAAATTTAGGAATAGAGCGGTTTTCAAATCGTGACAGCAATGTAAATACTTCTAAGCAAAAATGCTTACTTTCTGTGCCTTCCCTTCTGCCCTATGCCTTCTGCCCTATGCCTTTCCCCAAATGAGAATCTAAGTTTCGGATTGTAAATTTTTTCATCTCTATCTATCATATAAGTCAATTATCCCTACCCCGACAGACCCCGGTTTGCCCTTGGCAAATTATGGAATAATACGAGCAAATGGTTTTAGTGTCCGGTGCTCACCTGAGGGGGTAGGGTACCGTCTCTCTCGAAATTGTCGCGCCTCTGGTACGGCAGTTTCAGGAAAAGCTTGACGCCATATTAAGAGGATATGAAATGACCATAGCAATGGGACGGGCGCAGGAGCAGCGGGGATGGTTTGACGTCCTCGATGACTGGCTCAAGCGTGACCGATTCGTCTTCGTCGGCTGGTCTGGCATCCTGCTGTT
>NZ_JAMPLB010000039.1:0-63866 GCF_039962325.1 Leptolyngbya sp. PL-A3 | reverse complement strand
CTCTAACTGCTCCAGGCTCTCCGTCACCGTGACTTGAAAAGGACGTCCTGTCATCGCCCATCACCTCAAAGAGGACTCTTCTAGTTTGGCGCAGCTTCATATTTGTTTGGTATCAGGTTAAATAAACAAGTGGGTTAAGCAGAGGGCGATCGCCCAATCCGCTCTGCCGTCCGCAGAATTTGCCCTGCCAGCACCGCTGCCCCAAACCCATTGTCAATATTCACCACACCGATCCCTGCTGCGCAGGAATTCAGCATTGTTAGCAATGGCGCCAACCCTCCGAAACTGGCTCCATAACCCACACTAGTGGGCACTGCAATCACTGGGCAGCTTGCTAAGCCTGCGACTACACTGGGCAACGCTCCTTCCATTCCGGCCACCACGATCAGGACATCCGCCGCTTGCAGCCGGTGACGGTTGCTGAGCAGACGATGAATTCCAGCTACCCCCACATCCCACAACCGCTGCACACGGAATCCTGACAATTCAGCCGTGATAGCGGCTTCTTCCGCTACGGGCAGATCAGCCGTTCCCGCCGAAATCAAGGTGATAGTGCCAGAATGCTGGGGTTTGGGCATCCCTGATGAATCCGTTGGTGACTGGATTAGGGCACAAATACGGGCGGTCGCGAAATAGAGTAAGTCGGGAATTTGCGATCGCACCTGCTGATAGACCTCCGGCTCTATCCGTGTTGCCATAATTACCGGCGTCCGGGGCCGCATGGTGTGAATAATCTGGCTAATCTGCTCCGGAGTTTTCCCAGGTCCCCAGATCACCTCCGGAAAACCCGTTCGCAAAGCCCGATGGTGGTCGATGTTGGCAAAATCTGATACCGGTTCAAAGTCGAGATTCTTGAGCTTGGAGAAAGCCGTTTCGGGACTGACTGCGCCAGATGCAACGGCTTCGAGAAGGTTTTGGAGGGCTTCGGGTTGGGTCACGAGTGAGTGAGTAGATGGGTGGATGGTTGAAGGAGTAGGGGCTTAGGGGTTCACGGAGTGAAGGCGGGTGTCTCAGGTCTATTGTGCCGTGAGTGAGAGGAAATGGTGAATGGGAAGGGAGCGTGCCTTTACCTCAGTTAAGATAAGCTGTTCACTCAAATTCTCTAAAACATCTTCGGGACAAGCTGGATCACCTATTGTTTTACGTGCCTTGTGTACGCAAAAATGGGCTTTCCTAATGGTTGTGCAACGCGCAGCCCTTAGGAAAGCCCTCACCCTCAATCCCGATTAGCAGAAATGTAACAGGTATAAGGGATTGCCTATTCAGGCTCAGGCTCAGTGAGCAACGAGCCTACTACACTAGGCATTCACCCACCATAGCCAGCCTTTTCCTACCCAGGTAATCGCCAACCCTGGATACCTATCCTCAAAAATTACAGAAAAACTAACTTGCCACTATCCCCATCTATCCGCACTGGAACACCCACCGGTAATGCCGCATTAGGGCCATCATGACCAAAAGGCAACTCCGCCACTACCGGGATACCCAGGTCTTCAAGGCGATCGCGCAATACCCCCTCCACCGTAAAGCTGGGAACATTAGGGGGTGGCTCACACTGACTAAAGCGCCCTACAGCAATACCCTTGACCTGTTTCAGTAAGCCAGTCAATCGCCAATGGGTTAACATTCGATCGACGCGGTAGGGTGCTTCTGTCACATCTTCAATGGCGAGGATCACGCCATCCAGATCAGGTTGCAGGGGCGTATGGAGCAGATGGGTCGCTACGGTCAAGTTAGCCGGGAGCAATCGCCCCTCAGCTTGTCCGTTCACCCAGGTTTTGCCCTGGATGGGTAAAAGCGATCCCCCCTCCACCCAGTCAAACAATCGTTGTATTGACCACCCCGGTTCCTTCGCAAGAGTGGTGAGCAATGGCCCATGTACTCCAGAAACACCACATAGACTGAGGCTCCACAGCAAGCTGGTGATATCAGAAAACCCAATCATCCATTTGTTAGGGCGATCGCCCCAATCCCAGGCTTCTAATAACCGCATACTGCCGTAGCCACCTCGGGCACACAGCACTCCCCGGCATGCAGGATCATCCCATGCTTCCTGAAGCTGTCGCCGCCGCTCGTCATCCTTACCGCCCAAGTATCCCCAACGACGGTCAAACCCGTGGGGCACCTCGACTCGAAAGCCGTGGGATCGCCAGATCTCCACGCCTTTGTTGAACATTTCTACCTCTCGCACGGCCCCACTGGGAATGACGACTCGTAGCAGATCGCCCGCTTTCAAGGGCTCAGGTGGCAAACAACGTAGCATAGCCGATGCAGATAACGCTCCGCAGGAGAGGATTCATCCATGAACTATCGCAGAAAGTGTGACCTTTCGTACATGGGTCTTATTACTTTATGGACAAAAAACGAGGGAATCAAGTTTTTTCAGGAATTGTCAGCAATTCTCATTTTGGAATCCAGCCCGAAAACTGCGGGCCTGTAGCGAGTGGTTTTCAGGCTTCAAAGCCGAGAGTTCGCGCCCGTCGGGCGCGAACTCTCGGCTTTGAAGCTCATAATGAGAATTGCTGAAGTCCGCTTCAGAAACGCTGCTGGCTTCTGATATTGTTTGCTTGAGCTTCTTGCTTCCTTTCTTTAGAAACCATAGCCATTGACACGACTAAAGCCAGAAGCAGGCTTAATAGAGATAGACCCAATACTCCAGAAGCTATCTTTAACCGTCGTTCGGCCTTGAAACGTAGCTTATGTGCTTCTTCAAGAGTTTCGGTCGTTTTTTGTGTTTGCTCATCATGGTCCTGACGTTCGGCTAAGGTTGCCTGTTGAACTTCAGATTTTAGGGACAGAGTTTCAGATTGCTCGAATGGCTTCAACAGCCCTTGTCTGCCGGGTGCATATTTTTTACGTATTGCTTCGGCGATGTAGTCATGGATGAGCTGGTAGCGATCATCGGGTTGTTCTGGCAGGTACGTCACAAGACCAGAGCCGGAAAGCATACGTAGCACGTAGTCCAGGGAGTCCTTAAAATGCTTGATTGGGTGAGTGGATAGGTCAGTTGGTGGAGCCGGTAAGGGGAAATCAGCGGTTTCCAGTTCTCGTAGGAGTTCTGGGCGGGTTTTAAGCGGGCGGGTGCCGCGTTCGTCGGTGAGTTCGTAGAGGACGCGGGCTGACAGGGCGGCATATTCCTCGCCACAGTCTTGTACGACTTCTTGAAGGTAGCGGGTGACAAGTTCTTCTTTGGGTTTGGGGCCAAGAGCGTGGTAGTCGGCCAGAGTGTGAATCCCTTCGGTTTCCAGCTGGGTTCCAACGACTTGTAGTTCGATGGGACGAACTTCTTGAAGTTCTCCGGCGAGGTCGTTGACTAACGCGTTGATGAGCTCGGGTTCCAAGTAGAGGCGCGATCGCCTTGTCAAATCCTCAATAATGGCCTTTGCATCGGTGGGGGAAAAGTTGCCCAAACCATACAACACATTGTTGCTGAGAATATCACTGCCGATTGCCCCTAAACCTTTAACCTTATTCGCTTCTAGTAAGTAGTGAATGTAATCCTCGCGAAGTGAAAGAATCACATTAATGAATGGGATCTGTAAACAGTCACCTAAAAATTCGAAAAAACGACGGCGATCGATCGCATTCGGATTTGCAAAGAAGAATTCTTCAAATTGATCAAAGATGAGAATAGGCCGGAGATTCTGGTTGTCACATTCTCTCAACTGCTGGAGAACATAATCTAACATTCGCTTTTGAAGCTCAGGCTGTGAATCTGCTTGAGCATGGTTAGAGGATTTAGCAGAGACAACCGTGAAGAACGCTTGATTGAGAGTTGAGGTAAGTGGTTCTGGTAACTGTGAAGAACGTACAGCAAGAACTTCTGCTGCTTGCACAGATAAATCACCAGTCCAATCCGTATACTTTCGCACCAGTACCACGCGATTCTCACGGGTGCCGATCGCCCGGCCCTTCAGCGTCGGAATCAACCCTGCATTCATCAGCGAACTTTTGCCGACACCGGATGAACCGTGAATCACTGTCAGCTTGAAATCATTACGTCCAATCCGTTCCAACAGCCGTTGTAAATCCAACTGGCGCCCAGATACACGAATTTCTGGAGCCAAGTCGTCAGGATTGTTGGCTTCTGTCAGAAGTCGTGCCTGGGCACCCAGGCGACCTGCTCCCACAAAGGCACGGATCCCGGCGATTTTCTCTACTTCCAGACGAGCTTGTTTTAGCTTAAAAGCATCCAGGTAGCGTTTTTGTTGCCAATACAACTCCCGCAATGCTTCCAGGGTGCGGCAGTAGGTGGTGGGGTGGCCGCGATCGCCCAGCTCCTGTGCTTGTTCTAACAGGGCGATCGCCTCCTCCACGTTGCCCATTTCTGCCTCGGCTCGCGCCTGAAAGGAGAGGTACAAGCCTTCTGGCCAGTGATACGGCCAACCGAGGGGGGCGATCACCTGTAACGCCTGCTGCGCATAGTCCCGAGCCTGAGCCCATTGCTTTCGATCTAGCGCAGCCTCGGCCAGAAAACCATAGGGTTCTCCAGCCCTTGTGGGCATATCGTAGGTCGCATGCAGAGAAATTGCCCGTCGCGACATTTCCTCCAGGGCACCCCAATCCTCCAGTCGACGTAAGGTACGCAGTAATCGCAGGATGATTTTGGCGCTCATGTCAGGGCGATCGCACTGGTCAAACAGCAACACTGCCTCTGTCAGAGAGGCCCGCGCTACTTCCCAATCCGCTTGCTTGTAAGGCAGATAGCTAGTGCGGCGAGCCAGATCAATCTGTTGAAATTGGCAACGGCCCAGAAAAAATAGGGCAAGACCCAGTTTCAAATTGGACAGGGACTGCGGGACGGGCGCATTAGGAGCGACAAGAATAGTGGGGAGGTAAGTGCGGTAGTGGATGATGGTGTTTTGAAAAAATTCAATTGCCGCTTCAAGCGCTTCCAAAGTTGCACTGTTACGGCGGGACAGGTGGCAACCCTGAATAAAGTCCAGATCTGCCTGGAGATCGGCGCGTAGGCCAATGCCCTGATCTTCGAGGAATTGCAGTGCGTTGGGGAGCTCTGAACGTTGCAAGTCGCCCAGGTGAGTGATGCGGCCAATGGCATCGGGCAAATCCTTCTCCTCTGGGTTGAAAGCAGCTTTGAAGATGGCATGACACCCCTGTTCTAGAGATTGCAGAATGGCGAAGGGGGCGATCGCAAACACCGGGGTATCCACCGGAGCCCAACTCTCAAAATTAGGGGCGCGGTTTTTGAAGCCGTTGAACTGGCTGTCGTCCAACCAGAAGACCAGCGGAAAAGCAAAGTTTTTGCGGAACTCCTCCCGCGCTGAATCTGCGGCGGCAAATAGTTTGTCTAAATCACGAACATGCTCAAAACCAATGACCAAAACCGCTTCAGGATCTTGGTCAGTCATTGCTTCCCGAATGGTGGTGTAGAGCTTTTCGGCCTCGTTGGTAAGGGTGACGACCTGGATGCGAACCGGACAGATTTCTTGCAAACGGGTGATCAGATGCGATCGCACATTTCCATAATTGCAACGCGCCAACAGTAGATGAAATTCCCCCACAGACCATTCGATTGTCTGCGCTAACTCCTCCAGGGCTTCGCGGTTGCGAATCTCAATCTCATCCAAAGGCGCGTCATTCATGCCTGTAGCTCTTTAGAGTTCAGCAAAATCGGATTCACATCAAACCACGACTCCCCGCGATCGCGATACTCGAATACCAGCCGACTGCTAATCATCGTCTGATAATCATCATCGCCGCTCACCTTTTTACGTTGACGCACCCGTCGCAAGAGTTCCCATTCTGGATCAGAAATATGCATCGTCATCTCATTGCGGTAAGAACGGATGACATCGTCTAGTTGCGATCGCTTTAATGGCAGGGTTTTCCCTCCCTTTTTAATCCACGCATTCAAGATCCGCAACAGATCCCGTACATGGCCTCCGCTCATGCAACACAGATAATCCAGTGATTCGAGGCTATCAAATATTTGGGTTAGATTGGCAAATCGATCTTTGTCTGTCATACCCGGAAAAGCTCGTGCTAGTACCATCCGTCGCAATAGGCCCAACCCCTCTTCGCAGGGCTGCCCATCCTGAAACTGAACAGGTACCATCGGCAGTACCTTCGGGTCTTCAGGAAAACGTTGGGTGAGCATCCCGTACTGGTTGGAAAACTTCAGTGCCAAGGGCATCGTGTAGACCAAATGGCAGTGCAGATTCTTTAGGCAATCACTCTGGTCAATAAACAAATATTCCTGTTGAGGCCGTCCGTGAGCTTTGGGGCGATTGTCGATGCGATCCAAGTTATCTACAATCACCACCAATCCAACTTTCCCAAGTTGCTTCAGACGGGCGATCGCCGGCTCCAGCAATTCTGTATTGATTGCTTCCACCAGCTTGTTCTTCTGTGGCCCCAGGTAGTTGTTGAGGCGATCGCGTAAGGTCGAATCATTCTTCGCCTTTGCCGTGAGCTTACCAATTCCCAGGGATAGGGAAAACTCGCCATCCCCATTGACGGAAGCTCCCATACCAGCTACTTCCGCCTCTGCACCCACAAATTCAATTTCCGTCGTCAGGATTTTTGCAGCCCCTTGAAGGATGGATTTGAGTCCCTTTGGCTCTGCCAGTTGCAGAGATTCCAGGCTCTGACTAACGCGGCGGGCGATCGCCAGCAAGACATCGCCAATGTCCACATCCGCCATTTCCAGGTCATCATCTGACTCAAAGTAAATGACGTGGAAGCCCTCTTCTTCTAGCTCTTTCTTCAGCCGCAGTAGTTCGGTAGATTTGCCACAACCGATGTGCCCGGTGAATAACGTGCAGGTTGGCGCATTGGGCGAGAAAAAGCTGATGTTGTCCTTCAGTTCCTGGATGATTTGCCCACCGCGCACAGCGGAGAAATCGATGTAGAGTTCGCGATCGCCCGCATTCTCCACATTCAACGTTCGGCTGGGGTTTGTTGCATTGAAAAAATCCCGTACATCCAGCACTGGAAGGGTACCTCAGTGTCATTTTGTTGTGGGAATCATAGCATTTGAGAAATTGAACTGAGCTGCCATACCCAAAGAGACACTGGGAGTTCGCAAAAACTTCCAGTGTCTCTTTGGGTATGGCAACTTTGTTTACTAAGGATTGAGCTGCATTCAATGCTCAATCCTGGAGAGCATTTAGGTGAAGTCTGCCCGAGTGATTTGTCCGACTGTCATGTTTTGCAGCAACAAGAGCTGCTCATCACCACGGGAGATTAACACATCACGCTGGCGTTGTTGAATTGACAGTTGACCAAAGATCAGGCTGCCACCCAGTTTAATGCGGTCCATCCCATCCGCAAAGTCTGTGACTTGATTGAGACCTTCCTTGGGATAAACGATAATCGTGTCGCTACCGGCACCCGTTGTCAGCACATCTAGACCAGGACCGCCATCCATCACGTCATTTCCGTTACCACCTAGAAGAGTGTCATTGCCGATCTGACCGTATAGGTTATCGTTGCCGGTACCGCCGATCAGGGTATCGTCTCCGTTGCCACCGAAGAGGGTATCGTGATCAATTCCACCATCCAGGAGGTCGTTATCGCCATTCCCTTGCAGGTGGTCGTTACCCGCTCCACCGAATAGGTTGTCAGCACCATAGCCACCGAAGAGGGTATCTGTGCCATCTCCACCGTACAGGCGATCGTCATCTCGGTTACCTGCCAGCAGATCGTTCCCGGCCCCGCCCAGCAGAGTGTCAGAGCCCGTTCCGCCAAAAAGGGTGTCGTCATTGTTGCCACCATCGAGGCGATCATTCTCCGTGTCACCGCTCAGGCGATCGCGTCCCTCATCACCCAGTAGGGTGTCAGAGCCCGTTCCGCCCGTGAGGACGTCGTTACCAAGGCCGCCCTCTAGGCGATCGTCCCCTGAACGGCCTAGCAAGCTATCGTTGCCTTCACCGCCGTATAGACGGTCATTATTTTCCTCACCAACTAGTTGATCATCACCACCCAGGCCGTAAATGACATCATCTCCAGCGAGGGAAGAGATCACATCTGCGTTTGCGGTTCCAGTAACGACGTCGTCAAATGGTGTCACACCCCAGGGGAAGACGTTGAATGATAGGGGAGCCGATTCACCACTCATGTTGCCTGCTGCATCAATGGCTCGGCAGGTCAGTGTGTACTGTCCTGCAACCAGTGGGTTTGCGGGCGTAAACGTCCAATGGCCTGTATCGTCTACAGTTGTTGTACCCAGGACAGTTGTTCCACGAAGGATTTGCAGGGTGGCGGAGGCTTCTCCTGTGCCCGTGAAGGTCGGCAAGTTGTTGTACCTGGATGGATCGCCTGTGAAAGCAGGAACCTCTGGGGCCATCGTGTCAATGGTGACCGCTAGAGGAATAGAGGTGGCGGATATATTACCAAAGGTATCCGTTGCCTGTGCCGTGAACGTATAGGTACCTTGGTCGAGGGGCGTGCTGGGTGAGAAGGACCAGTGCCCTGCATCACCGACTACAACAGTTCCCAGGGAGGTTGAACCGTTAAAAATCTCCAAGTTAGAGCCTGCTTCGGCTTCACCACTCAGGTCGGGAGTTGTGTCATTGGTAAATGCAGTTCCGGTGAGGGTGGGAGCTGTGGGGGCTGTTCCATCAATTTCTGCCGTCAACGGGGCAGATGCCTCAGACGTATTGCCAGCCGCATCAGTCGCCTTAGCTGTGAATCTATGGGAGCCATTGTTTAAGGCTGTGCCTGGGGTAAATGACCAGCGGCCATCAGCCGCTACAACCGTACCAAGAGAGACATCTCCATCAAAGATTTCTACCGTTGCACCGCTTTCTGCATCACCGCTTAGGGTAGGGGTCGTATCGTTTGTCCGGGCCGCCCCTGTAAGGGTTGGCACACTGGGAACCGCTACATCAATCATCATCTCTAGAGGAGAGGATGGTTCTGAGACATTTATGAAGCTATCCCTGGATAGGACGATGAAGGTATGCGGCCCTGCTGCCAGTGATTCGGTGGGTGAGAAAGACCAGTGCCCCGTGCTATCGGCTGTCGCGGTGCCAAGAAGTGTGCCGTCCTCAGATAGGCCGCCCTCAAAAATACCGACTACTGCTCCTGCCTCTGCAGTGCCGCTCAGTTCGGGAGTCGTGTCATTGGTTAGAGCTGCTCCCGTCAAGGTTGGTGTCGCAGGGCGAGTACTGTCAATCTGCGTTGTTAAGGAATTGGATGCTTCTGAGATATTTCCAGCCGCATCCGTGACTTTCACTGTGAAGGTATGGTTTCCATCGTTGAGAGCGGCATCAGGGGCAAAGCTCCATTGGCCATCAACGGCAATCACAGTACCAAGGGAGGTATTTCCGTCAAAGATTTCTACCGTAGCCCCAGATTCTGCGTTACCGCTGAGGGTAGGTATGTTGTCGTTGGTTCGTGTGGCGCCTTTGAGAGTGGGGGCAGCGGGGGCAGACACGTCGACCGTGACTGTGAGGGGGATAGAGAAATCTGAGGTATTGTTAAAGCCATCCGTTGCCTTAACCTTAAAGGTATGCGGGCCAGTAGACAGTGCCTCTGTGGGAGAGAAGGACCAGTTACCCGACACATCCGCAACAGTCGAGCCAATCCAGTTATCACCATCAAAAACATTCACTGTAGCTCCGGCTTCTGCTAAGCCGCTAAGTCCAGGTGTGGTGTCGTTGGTATTGGCATTCCCTGAGAGCGTGGGTGCACCCGGAGCCGTTCCATCAATGGAAACGGTTATAAATTCGGAGAAACCTGAAGAGTTACCTGCAAGATCCGTTACTTTGGCTTTAAAGGGATAGGAGCCATCATTCAACCTTTCACTCGGGCTGAAGAACCAGCGGCCAGCTTCATCAGCCGTGGTCGTTCCCAAGGGCATATCACCATCGAAAATTGCTACCGTTGCACCGGGTTCCGTTAACCCCCTGAGTTCGGGAGTTGTATCATTCGTCTCGGCAGAACTTTGGATGGTCGGCGCATTAGGGTTTGTTAGATCAACAGTGAGGAGGAATAGATTGGATGGGCTTGAAGGATTTCCAGCCGCATCTCTTGCTTGAGCCGTAAAAACATGCCCCCCCTCGCTCAAAGTCGTAGTAATAGGGAAGGACCAACTACCGCTTCCACTTGCCGTTACAGTACCCAGCGAACCACCTTGCTCATCAAAGATTTCCACTACGGCATCGGGTTCCGCTAGACCGCTTAGAGCAGGAGTGGTGTCGTTGGTATGAGCCTGACCTGTAAAGACAGGGATTCCAGGAGGAGTCGCATCAATGCTGACATTCAGGGGATTGGATGCAGCAGAGATGTTTCCAGCCGCATCGGCAGCTCGAACGGTAAAGCTATGGAGATTTTGGGACAATGGGGCCAACGGAGTATAAGACCAGTTACCATCCGTAGCGACGACAGAGGCAATATGTGCTCCACCGTCATAAATTCTGACAGTAGACCCCGGTTCTGCTGTACCGCTAAGGGTAGGAGTCGTATCATTGGTCAGCGGCGAACCTGTGATGCTAGGTGCATTGGGAGGCGTTGTATCAATAACACTGCCAGACCCGTCATACAAAGTCCCCGTAAAGTCTAGTAGTCTAACGCGGTGTTCATTTGTGGAACCTCCCGTTCCAGCACCAAAACCCCAGTAGACTGAAGAGGGGTTTGTCCCAAATTGGTTACCTAGCCCACTTTGCGACGACATTGCGACGCCATCAAATGTATAGCTCAGAGTTTGTGTGCTAGCAGTCCAATTGACGACAACGGTATGGTATTGACCATCTTCAATATTACTTAATGTCTTTAGGGTGGATAAATTTTGGGTATTGGTGTCTGGGTCGACAAAGGTTGTGTGATCTGCAGCGGGATCGCCAGTATTTTGAAAAGTGTCAAATTCAATCCCAAAAGCGTTCTGAACACCTGCGATACCTAAGCCTGCGCCAGTAGAACCAATTGCGGATGCACCACGCGGGTCATTATGAAGTACGAAACCAATGCCGTCTGCACCTCTATCATTGGTGCCCAAGTAGACTTCAAATGAAAGGGTCCAGTTGGTGGTAACGTCAATACGGGTTTTAGAAAAGACTGAGCCACTTTGACTTCCTACATCCTCAGTGAGCCGAACTTCATTAGTGCTTAGAGAGGTAGCAGTGCCGTTGAAATTGAAGAGAGTACTAACACCAGGTAATGCCATGAGAGTATCCTTTTATGGGTTGCAAAGTTTGCGATCGCCCTAGAAATGCTGTTACTTATGGGCGGGTGAGCTATTACATCAAGCTGTGAGTTGTACTGAATGTGGCACTGCAGTTAGATGTTGTTGAGGCAGGCACATGTTCTTGTCAGGTCATCAGCTTTTGAGCCATTCTTCAGTTACATTGCCTCTGGCCACAAGGCGGAGGGAAGCATAAGTCATTCCACCTAGGAGGAGACCTACTATCAAGCCGCTGGTGCAATGCCAATGACGCATTGTTAGAAACAGCGTAAGGCAGCTGCAGTGAGCGGCTTCTGGACGGAGTCAGAGCCGAGCAAATCATGCTGGAATTTATTGAATAACTACACTGAAATAGAAAGTCTCGTGGCAAAGCCAGGTGAACCGAGAGTTCACTATCTAGAAGATCCAGATGAGAAGGAATTCGATATGCGATCGCTATCTAAAGAACTACTGAGGACGATCACCACGAGCACCTTTGCGAGAGCATGAAGAAACATTCATTTTTTATGGGTATTACCTAATAAAAAATGAATGTTTCTCAGCACTTTTCAAATAATTTCCGAAGTTGTGTAAGGGTTTGAGAGCCACATTGGGAAATAGGGCAACTGTACGTTACAGAGCATGAAGTGAATGAGTTGGGCATGGCTTAACCAAATAGAATTAGGCATTGAAGAATGCTCTAAATTTTTTGCTGATATAAGCAGTATTTACCTCTTATGCTTCTGTGACATGAGGCTGAGGATTCAGTTTTCTCATGTCTCAGGAGGATGAGAGGAGCGCTGAGCCGCTTAAATTTCAGCAGTGATCTTTCAGAGCAATCTCTACGCTTGTGTAGTTACCCATGAACTTCTCACTTCATTAATATACCCAATGAAACAGCTCGCTCACTGTCAAACTCGATAGCTTTACCAATCCTTTTTCTTTAATTTTATTTCTATTTTAAGCTGAAAAATTTCAGCAATACTTACTTTAAGAAGCAAGGAATTTTTCGGTAAAATCAGGCATTTTAGTAACTTGAAAATGCAAATAGTATGTGTTTTTACGGGCGTTAATTTATTGCTTTAGTGTGTCATAGCTTGTTCAAGCAATATTTTGGATTTTATATTTCTCTAGTATCTTGAGTTAAAGACTTTAAGAAAAATGGCAGCACTTACTCTAAAAAAATAAGGAATTTATCAGTAGAAATTGGCATTCTATCAACTTGAATATTCCAATATTCAGAATTTTTACGCACAATTATTAGGCTGCACCCCAGTTGTGAGAGCCCGATAGGTAATGCCAAACGCACTTATACAATCGGGATACAGCCGTTTGCTAAGGCTGTGCTACCCAACGGGGTCTTCTAGAAATTGGAACGCTCCGACGGCGATCGCCCGTGCCACTGTATTCTGAAACGTAGGATTTGCCAGTCGTGGGGCATCCGCTGCCCCCGTCACAAACCCGGTTTCTACCAACACCGCTGGCATTGTGGTTTGCCTTAACACTAAAAAATTGGCTGTCTTTACACCTCGATTCGTTGTCTCTATCGCCTGTGTAATATTGTTGTGAATCGACTGGGCCAACTCAGCACCTTCGGTAGAATTGGGATAGTGATAGGTTTCAGTCCCATTGACCTCGGGGTGATCACTGCCCGCTGAGTTGGCATGAATGCTGATGAATAGATCAGCCTTAGCCTGTTCTGCGATCGCTACTCGCTCCTCCAATGCGAGCACACGATCATCCTTTCGGGTTAGCAACACTCGGAATTTGAATTCTTGAAGAATGCGAGCGGTTTCAAGCGCAATTGCTAGATTCACGTTTTTTTCAAGCAAATAGTTCAGGCCGATGGAGCCTGTATCCGTACCCCCATGGCCAGGATCGATCACGATTAGCGGCGTAGTGTCCGATGATGAGGTCGGGGTACCCGAATCGGGCGGAGTGGTAGTTGGTGTAACGATGTAAGGTGAGGGGATGGCAGGCGATCGCCCCCAGTACACCAGGGCTTGATATACCATGGCTGAAACCTCGGCGCGGGTGGCTGCCCTTGTGGGATTGAGCTGTGTCACATCAGGGTAGCTAACCACCAGGTTGTTGGCAGTGGCGCTGGCAACGGAGGTATGGGCAACGGAAGGAATGGTGTCGCGATCGCGATATCGCTCGACCAGTGTAGGAGCGCCGGTAGGCAGCTTCAAGCCATTCACCAGAGATAGGATGACCTCAATTCGGAGGATGTTTTGGTCAGGCCGGAAGGTGCCATCGGCGTTGCCTGAAAGTAGCCGTCCTCGGTAGGCTCGTTGAATTGCTGTCGCCGCCCAGTGATTTTCGGGGACATCGCTGAATGGCATCACAGCCCGTTCTGGGACCGGATTGAAAGCATTGACCATGATGGCTGCATACTGTGCCCTCGTAATTGGGCCATCCGGCTGAAAGCGACCATCTTCAAAGCCGCTAATGAAACCCTGGCTGGCCAAACCCCGCACGAAGTCTTCGCCCCAGTGGCTGCGAACATCTGAAAAGGAAACAGCGGCGGCGCTCGGCATGACTATGTAGGGTGAACCGATTGCCCGGGCCTTTCCCGTTGCCACCAAAGCCTGGTAAATCATCACTGCAATTTCCGCGCGAGTGATGTCGATTAGCGGTTCAAAGCGGCTGGGGTCAGGATGATTCACGACCAGACGTTTTTGCGTGGCGATCGCCACAGGTACTGTCGCGTAAGTCGGAATTTCGGCGCGATCGCGATATACATTCAGAGTTTCGGGAGTGCTACCGCTCAGCTCTAATCCGCCGACCAGGGAAACGGTGGCTTGCACACGGGTGAGATTTTGGGTGGGCCGGAAGGTGCCATCGGGAAATCCAACAATGAAACCCATGGCCTCGGCCTTAGCGATCGCCTCCGCCGCCCAGAAGTTGGCAGGCACATCCACAAAACTGGAGCTGGAACGGCGATCGGGTAAGGTGAAAGCACGTGCAATCAGAGCGGCATACTGTGCTCGGTTGATGCTGATTTCGGGTTTAAAGGTGCCATCGGGGTAACCCCCAATCAGGCTCCGTTCTACCAGGGCTCGGATGAAGGGCTCAGCCCAGTGCCCAACGACGTCAGGCAGGGTACCTGGAGAAGGCTGGGTAGGTGGAGGGGTGGTCGGTGGGGGTGGCGTTACGGGTGGTTGTTCGGTCGGGGGAGCCGGAACCGGGCGGGGAATCACGGTACGGATTTGCTCGTTGACTTCGCTAGCCTGAAATTCAACTCCCTGGCTACTGCCACTGATGTTAACGTTAACGCGAGTAGGGCTGAGGTCGTTTCCGACCGATAGCAATGGAGCCGCACTGGCATTACGAACATCTGATTCGCCATTCCGACGGAAAATATTGCCTGCGGGATCTTGAGGTTGTCCTAAATCTGGGACCGCGTTGTTCATGACAACGAGGCCATCAGCCTGGTTTCCCTCTACCTGATTATTCCGCAATACGGGTCGAGCTGAGCCAGAAATGACGATGCCAGCCCGGTTGTTGATAACACGGTTTTCTGTTAGTAGCGGAGCTGCAGTGTCACTAATGGCAATGCCATAGCCGGTCTGCTGAAACAGGTTGCGGCGAAGTTCTCCTTTGCTGTTGCGGGTGAGGGAAATCCCACTGGCTGCATTCCCTTGAAAGGTACTGTCAGTGATGCTTACGTTGGCGTTGCCTGTAGTGAGGATGCCTTCGCGACCGCAGTTAAGGAAGGTGCAGTTGGCGATCGCCCCCGCCCCGTCTTCTACCCAAATTCCAGTGCCACGAGGATTGCGATTTGTCACTGTAATTCCCTGCACTGTTGCCCCATTTCCCATCCGGAGGGCAGTATTCTGCCGTGCAAAGATGGGGCTGAGGAAGTCGCCGCCGCCTTCAAACACGACGCTCTGGCCCCGGTTGGCAAGTTCGCCAAAGATTTGCACTCCCGCTCCAAGTTCCAGAGGAAACGTTTCACCGTTAGCTGCCCCATAGCGTCCCGGCACCAGTCGAATCAACGTGCCTGAAGTTGCCCGCCGTAACGCTCGGGTGAGGGTCTTGTAGGGAGCTGACTGGCTTCCACTGCCGCGATCATCGCCGCTGACCGGGTTAACGTACAGAGTTTGGGTAACAGTAGCCTGAACCATAGCAATCCAAAAATGATGACTCCGTTCCTCTGGCATGATGCCACAGGACTTTCAGAATGGGGCGGTTACTTCATATAGCTTTCTTCACATCGTGCCCTCAGAACTCAGGTCTGAATTGCGATATAGGGTTGGGGTCGCAAAATCAGGGGCTGGTTTTGAGGCAATACTAGGCATCCGAAATGTTTTTTGAGAGGAGTGGGTATACCGACCCCTCTCAAAAACATTTCACAAATCATCAGGACTTATGCATTTATGTTGTAGCTGGGGTGCGAAGCACCCCAGCTACAACATAAATGCTCTAGATATAGCGGACTTGCGTAAGTCCTGATCCTGTAGAAATACTCTTAGTACAGGGCAAAAAATGAAACTCTCTAAAAATGAGATTCTCCCGTTGTGGCGCGTCGCCATCACAATGGGAAAACCCGGTTTTTGGTTTTTAGTAAAGTACAAGGTGTGAGTATGGAATTTCCTGTCAAAACGGAGATTCAATTTTTAATGACTCACTCTACTGTGGGGAAAGAATGATTTTTTAGGTCGGTGCACCATGGGCAAGGAAATCAATGTAGGTTTGGTTGGCTATGGGAGTGCGGCTCGTGTCTTTCATGCGCCTCTGATTCAAGCGGTGCCAGAGCTTCGTCTGAAAACCGTTGTTGAAAGGCACAGTAATGAATCTCAAACTCGCTATCCCGATGTTGAGGTCGTTCGCCACATTGAAACTCTTCTAGAAGATAGCGCGATCGATGTGGTAGTAATTACAACGCCCAATGCATCACATTTTGATCTAGCTCAAAAATCCTTACTAGCCGGGAAACATGTGGTTGTTGAAAAGCCTTTCACAGCTAGCTCAAAGCAGGCACAGGTGCTCATTAAACTAGCTCGTCAGCAAGGCAAAATTATCAGCGTTAATCACAATCGACGATGGGATGGGGATTTCCTAACTGTCAAGAGGTTGTTAGAGAATAAACTCTTAGGCCGTTTAGTCGAGTATGAATCTCACTTTGATCGTTTTAGAAATTATATAAGACCTAACGCCTGGAAGGAAAAGAGCGGGGAAGGAAGCGGCATCCTGTTTGACCTTGGCTCCCACCTAATTGATCAGGCTCAAGTGTTGTTTGGTTTGCCCAGCATGGTTACTGCAGACATTCGTGTACAGCGGGATGGAGGGAGTGCAGATGATAATTTTGAGTTAATCCTGCATTATGACCAGCTAAAGGTCACCCTGAAGGCGGGAATGCTCGTGCGAGAGCCTTGTCCACGGTTTATTCTGCATGGTACAGAGGGGTCATTTATTAAATATGGCTATGACCCTCAAGAAAACGCGTTGAAACAAGGCCATACCCCTTTAGAAGTCGATTGGGGTACAGAACCGAAGGAGCACTGGGGAAACCTCATCACTCAGATTCAGGGCCTGCACTTTGAAGGACATATCGAAACCCTTCCTGGATGCTATCAGGCCTACTATGAAAACCTGGTGCATGCTATGAGTGGGAGAGCTGAACTGGCTGTTGAACCTGAAGAAGCAAGAGATACTATTCGTATTATCGAACTTGCGGTCCAGAGCAATGAGGAAAAACGCACCGTTCCCTGCACCTGGTAACAGAATCTTTGTGACTGCTAACCGTTATACGCTACAACGAGAAGTATCAGAAATGAGCTTTGGCTATGTTCGCTTTATGTACAGTAATCCTCGACTAGCCATCGCCATACGATGTGAAATCCTTTGAATTACTACAGTAAACGATGACGCAAAACGCTGTTGCACAACCCAATTTTAACTACTTAAATAATTTGAGATGAATTATTAGTTTCCTTGAGGCTTCTGTTGAGAAATATACTTCTGTATCAAGCAAGGTTAAATAATTGTGCTGAAAAGTGACGCAAAGTATTACACTACTTTTTACTGTAATACCAAATCAATGTGAAGCTGCACAGAATGAGAGTTGCGGCGGGTACCCGCCCCAACTCTCATTCTGTGCAGCTTCATATAAAAACGGTATAAGTAATGATCAATAGTTAACACGCCGTGATATTAATATTCGAAACTGAAAATACTAAATATTATCTGGTAGTGATTCGTGCTGGATTCACGGGAATACTCAAGGAAAATCAACATTATTACAACTTGTAGACAGGCTAGAGCGTGGCACGGCGGTTTAAGTTCGGTTATAAATTGTTGACCTTCTATGCAATTCCGGTTCTTTTGTCAGGTATATCGGCGATCGCCGTTTACACAACGGTTGAGCGGGTAACAAAGCTATCGGAGGCAGCTCAATCGGAGCAATCGACTATACAAGCCATGAACGAGATGATCTATGGTCTCTCAAGGATGGTGAGAAATGTTCGGGGGCAAGTACTCTTCCCTCAAGATTCAAGCTATTTACAATCTTATAATGAAGGGTTTGTGGCTTTTCAGGAAGAAGCTGATTTCCTGAAAACTACCGTGGAAGAGCCTCAACAGCGAGAGCGTTTGCTGCATATTATCGCTGAGGGAGAGCTGCATGATCAGCTTGCCCGAGAGGTTTTTGAACTACTTAAACAGCAACGTATTGAAGAGGCAACTGCCCAGATACCTCTTGTCCGCATGAATGAGGTAGATCGTAACTATAGTGACTTTAACTCTCGTCAAGAGCAATTATTAGACAACCATTCTCAAGCTTTAAGAAGCGCATTGTTTAACTTAAAAGTACTGGTCATCATCAGTACTTTGCTGGGAATTACGTTCGCAGGCATCATTGCTTCACTCATTGGTAAGCGTTTTAAGCAAGCGCATCGAATAGAAGGCCAATCTCAGGAATTAGCTCAGAAGAACCAACAACTTCAACAGGCTCAAGTCGAAATCATTCAGAGCTTTAAGGAGTTAGAGCAAACCCAGTCTCAGCTCATTCAAGCAGAAAAAATGTCTAGCCTGGGCCAACTGGTGGCTGGAGTTGCCCATGAGATCAATAACCCCGTAAATTTCATCCACGGTAATCTAATCTATGTGCAGGAGTACGCCTGTGATTTGATGCGTTTGGTGGAATGTTATCAGGCCGCCTATCCCAATCCTTCTGCTGAAATTCAAGCTACTGAAGAAGAACTAGATCTGGAATTCTTACAGGACGATTTACCCAGAATGCTAGATTCCATGAAGGTAGGTACCGATCGCATCCGTCATATCGTTTTATCGCTGCGTAACTTTTCCCGGATGGATGAATCGGAGTTCAAAGCAGTTGATGTTCATCAAGGCATCGACAGTACTTTGCTAATTCTGCAACATCGTTTGAAAGCAAAACCCGAACGTCCAGAGATTGAAGTGATTCGAGACTATGCACATTTACCTTTAGTTGAGTGTTACGCCGGACAGCTCAACCAGGTGTTTATGAATATCCTGGCAAATGCTATTGATGCATTGGAAGAACTAAGTGCTAAACGGACACACCAGGAAAATAAAGAAAACCCCGGATGCATTACCATTCGCACTTCAATGAATGGTTCAGAAGGGATTCAAATCGCGGTTGCTGACAATGGAATAGGAATGACTGAATCGGTGCGCAAATACATTTTCGATCCATTCTTCACTACAAAACCTGTAGGAAAGGGAACTGGTATCGGGATGTCTATCAGCCATCAAATCATTACTGAAAAACATAATGGCAAACTAGAGTGTGCCGCTACACAAGGTGGAGGCACGGAGTTCATTATCCAGATTCCCAAGCTGCAAAAGGTTCCAGTAAAAAGCTAGGAATTACTTCTCAAGGCGTGTTTCAAAGACGTCGAACTTCCAAGCCCGGAGGAAGAGAATAAATCTCTACCTAAACCATTACGGAAATCACACCATTAATCGCCCTTTAGCTTAAGGCGATCGCCCACTCCACTCTTTAAAATTTAAAGTTGTGCGCTTTATTTAGGCAACTTGAATCGCTATGAGTTTGCGCGATCGCTTCAATCAGTTCACAGGGCAGACACGTTTTGTCGTGTGTCGTATTTTTATACATCTTGCGGGTCGAGAAGTTGCACCTCTGTTGGGCGTGCTCAATCAGGCGGGGCAGGAGGCGATCGACGCAGAAGGCGATATGCGCGTGTTGGGTGAGCAACTCGTGCGAGTTTGTGAAAGCCTGCTGGAATATGAGACCTTTTGGCGCTCAGCCGCCAACGAAGGCGACGTTCTTTGGGACGAGGGCGAAGCCGGAGATTATGTGGAAGAACTCTTTACTGATTCGGCCACACGGTATGGTAGTGCGACAGATTTCCTCTCCGATGGCCAGGAAGATTTCGCAATTCCGGTGACGCAGAATGTAGTTGTTATGATTGCCGTCGCTTTAGAGGGCGAAGTCCCTGAATTAGAAGACAATCTGGCCGACATCACCGCTCTAAAGGCTGGTTTGAAAGCTCTCATCAATCTGCACTACCGGGGAGTTTTAAGGGCAATTCAGATCCATTTTTCTCCAGCGCAATTAGGGGATGAACTGACATCTGATCAACTGATTGAAAACTTCCCTGAGCTCATTCCACTCTAATTTTTCTGATTCATCACGCTTTTCCCCCTAACCATGATGATACGTAAACTCTCTGCTTCCTTAATGGCGCTGTCTCTCCTATGGACTTCTGTCGCCTGCTCGACCGTTGATACTTATCCCACGGCACAACCGCCGCAGGAGCAAACAACAGCACCTGCTCCTACTAACTCTATTGCGGATGGTACTTACCCTTTGCAGCAGGCCACCTATGATGACAGCACCGGTGAGTATACTCTGGTGTTACTGAATACGCAGCCTGGACAGTCCATGTTTCGTAGCGAAAACTTACCCTTGGCCCGGCTGACAGATGAAGAAATTTCCGCTGGCAAATCCAGTGAACTGCGGGTCGAGAATGGGCAACCTGCGCTGTATCTAACATCAGATTTTCGGATTGAATACGTTCACAACGTCACCGAAACCCAAACTAATTCTCAAACTGGGCAGGAAGAAGTTGTCATTGTTCGCCGAGAGCCAAGCTTCTGGTCTCCGTTTGCTGGAGCACTAGCAGGACAGGCGATCGGCAGCTTACTTTTCCGGCCACAGTACTACATGCCGCCGGTTTATCGGCCGGGTGTAGCCCTGGTGGGTTATGGCGGTTATGGCCGCAACTACAACGAAGCCGTTTCGCGTTATCAGTCCCGCTACCAGGCACCCCCTGCTGAATATCGGAACCGCCAATTGCGTACAAGTGGGCGACTGCGCTCGACTGTTGGCACCTCCCGCACTCCCAGCGTGGGTACTGGCTCGCGGACTAACCGTAACCGTCCTTCAGGTAGTGGTGTTGGCAACAGCAACTTGCGTCGTAACAACCGCCAGGCCGAGCGGAATCGGCCCTCCTTCGGCTCCGGTTCCGGTTCCCGCCGATCGGCTCCGCGTCCTAGCTTCCGTGGTGGTAGAAGACGCCGCTAAGCTCTTTACATAACTGGGGTTCACGCGCGTCTACTGTACCTAGCAGGCTGCGGCCTAAGTTCGCAACCCATGTTTTTGTGTAGGGTGGGAAGCACCCTACACAAAAACATGGGTGATGGATTTCCGCCTCAGCGTACTAGTGCATTGTGTTGTGAGCGGCGTGCTTCGTACACCATTCACAACATACACGCGTAAGTCCTGATAAAGCTAAAACGCCCTTAATAAGGGCGTTTTAGCTTTTAAGATCGAGTAACGATTAGGATGCTTCTCGTTTCAGAACAATGACGTTTTCGGTGACGCTTTCGAAGGTGTCGTCGTGGCTGATGACGAAAATTTGTTGGAAGGATTTGATATTAGCGATCGCCTCTGCCAGACTCACTCGTCTCTGTCGGTCCATATTCGTCGTCGGCTCATCAAAGAACGCTACATCAATGTCTGCTAATACCCGCAGTAGAGCGAGCCGCACTGCCAGGGCTGCACACATCTGCTCGCCACCGGAGAGATTTGTAAATCGGCGGGTATGTTGAGCTTCCTGTACGCGAATCTCATACTCACGTGTCCATTCCAGAGCTACATTAGGGCGATTTAGCAACTCGCGGAACAGGCGATCGGCTTCCCGGGAAATACTTTGCAAGTAGCGTTCGGTAATGCGAGGGCCAGCTTCCTTATAAGCTTTGCGGGCGAATCGAATGAACTTGTGGTTCTGCTCCCGTTGCTTCAGGTCTTTGCGAGTCAAATCCCGTCTTGCCTGGATCTCCTGAAGCTTTTTGAGTTGATCTTCTAACTCGGCAATCAGGGTGCGTTGGGGCGGCAAGGCTCCGCTGATCTGGTCAGCCTTTCGTTGGGTTTCAGCGTAGAGAGCCTCCACAGTCTTGAGGGCCAGAGGGTCGAAGCCAACCGCGAGGCGATCGCTCTCCTGCTTTAACTCGGCATAGTGCACTTCTAAGGTTTGCAGGGTGGCAATGGCGTTTTGCAGATCGGCCTCTTGGTGAGGCAGTTGGGCGATCGCAGGTTCATTCTGCCGATAGGCCAGATAACCCTCCTGGTGTTTCTGGAGCTTGGCCCGCTGTTGGGTGAGATGCTGTTCCAGATCTGTGAAGCGTTGGAGTTGGGATTCTAGCTCTGTTAATGCGGTGGAGAGGGATGTGATTTTTTCCGTGGCGATTGCCTGCTGGGTTTTCAGCATTGACTGCTGCTTCAATTCATCGGCCAACAAGCTACAGCGGCCTCTCGGGTTATTTAACTGCTTAAGGTTCGCCACCAGTTGCGCCTGTTGCCCCTGCAGCATCTTTTCCTCCTCTAAGGAGGCTTGTAACCCCTCCAATTGATTTTTGAGGTGGCCGACTTCCTGGGTTAGTTGAACTAAATCGGAGGATTTTTGGGGAAGAGTGCTGTAATCGGCAGCCTGCTGACGAGCGATCGTGATCTGTTGCCCCAGGCTGTGCAACTCGTGGTTGAGGTGTTCCACATTAATCTGCTGAGCCAGGTCCACTAGAATTTCGTGCAGGGTATCTAGCAATTCAGTATTTAACTCAACACCCGCCTGCACCGCCTCTAGAGCTGACTCGACAGACGCGGAAGACAGTAGTGGCACTGACTGCTGAATCTGCTTTAGAATTGCCTGGGCTTGCTTGACCTGAATTTGATGGCGATCGCGCCGCCCCTCCCCTTCCATTACGAGTTGTCGTAGTTCGGCTTCAAATTGTCGGGCTGCCTCAATGCGGCTGAGTTGGGATTGCAGGCGATCGCGCCGTTGTTCCAACCCGGCAATCCGTTGTACCTGGGGAGCCAGGGTTTGTAGCCGCCCTACATCCTGGCTCAGCCGTTTCTGCTGGTTCTGGAGTTTGGTCAACTGGCGGGTGAGGGCATCCATTTCTGCTCGAGCAGCGCCCACTTCTTGCAGGGCAACTGCCAGGGCTTCCTGCTGTTGCTCCAGACGGGTTTGCTGGGCTACGTAGGGTTGTAAGGTTTCCAGTTCTTCGGCGTAGCGGGCAAGTTGCTCCATACGGGAGGCAAGCCGTGCAATCTCGGCATTTTGTGTAGCCAACTGCTTTTGGAAGGAATCTCGTTGTCGCTGGATCTTGCTGCGTTCCTGCAACTGCTGGTCGAGGTGCTGGATAGTCTGTTGCAGCTCCCCGTAGGCTAAGTAGTCAGCACGGCTTGCCTCACATTGCTGAATGCGAAGTTTCGTGTCTTTGACAGCCGTTTCTAAGAGAGCGATCGCCTGGCGTTTCCCTTCCATCTGCGCCGCCATTTGCTGCTGCTGAGCCACGAGTGCTTGCACCTGTGCTGCTTGTGCACTCAGATGGTCGTGCTGTTGACGTAACCCGGCCAATTCTGCCTGCAACTGAGCCAGGGTTGCTTCATTTGCCGCTAACTCTTCGCGCAGAGTTGTTACACGGGTCTGGATCGGTTCCAGCGCTTGAAGCTCGGTGTCATAGCGGGCGATCGCCTGCTCCAGTTCATCGACCCGGGCTCTGGCATACTTTTCCAGGCTCAACATTTCCTGGTTGACTTGCTTGTACTCCTCTACCTTGAGGATGCTGTCAAACACCTTTTTGCGGTCTTCGGGAGCTTTCAAAAAGTCTGCTGTAAAAGTTCCTTGAGGAACGCCAATCGTGTTGGCAAACAGCCGCGCCAGGTCAGTACCCGGTGCAACACCCATGTGCTCTCGCAGCCAGGGCAACACGTCCTCTTCGATCTTGTGATACTCCAATCGCTGACCCAATTGCGGGTCATACAGGGTGTACCCCTTGGAGGTGCAACGTTCTACCTCATAGGTCCGACCATCACGGCTGGAGATGAAGGCAACGCGGGCCTGCGCGCTACCCGTTCCGTTGCGAATCAGATCTTCGGTTCGATAATTGCCCCGATGATTGAACAGCGTCCAGGCGATTGCCTCCAAAATGCTGGTCTTTCCGGCTCCATTTTCTCCACAAATAGCATTCGTTCCGGGCTGGAACGCAATGAAGCGATCGCGGTGCGCCTTGAAGTTCTGAAGCGTGACGGAGAGAATCTGCATGGACGCGGCAGGAAAGGGTCAGAAGGCAGGCTCAGGAATTATAGCTGGAGGCATCGAAACGCGGGTGAAATCGGGGGTGCAATCGCCGTTGAACAGGGCGATCGCCCTCAAAATGCTCCGATACGATCTCGGGCACATCGGCGACATCCACCTGGCAATACCAGATGCCATCGGGATTGACCAGCACCATTGGCCCAGCACCACATTGCCCCAAACAACCCGTCGCCTGAACAAATGTACCAGACGGGGCCGCAGCTTGCAAGGCGGCCAGCACAGCATCGGAGCCACTGCGGAGGCAGGAACGGTTTTGGCAAACAACGACTAAGCGTCGTTTTGGGGAAGAAGACTCAGGCACAAGTGTGGAGGAATAAGGTGGAACACGATGAGTTGAATGTCGCCCCAGCAGACCAGCGTCGGGCCGGATCATCATTCAATTCAGACACCCTGTCGGTTGAGCAAACCTTTCAACGGGGCGTTCCAGGAGGTGTAGAGTAGACCCACCGGGCAACGGCGCGCAAAAATGAGTGTCCGGTTTGTAAAGGAATTGGACAACCTTCAGCTTAACAAGTTCACTAGATCTCGTGCATGAATCAGTTTTTGAGGGTGTGAATCGTTGCGCGGCGAAGCCGCGCAACGATTCACACAGGAGGGTCTCATTTCAAATGCGCGAGCTGCTTCTCATCTGCTCTGTTTGAGCTCAGCAGGCAGCAAAAAGTTTTCACACTGCATCAAGCCCTGCTAATGCTGTGCTATCACAAGCGGTTCTCACGTCAAACTGCCTTAACGAGGCATCAGCCGTTCCATAAAATTGTTGATTGTGCGCCGCCAGAGCTTGCGCCGCCGCCATTTCTCAAAAGCGCGCTCGTAGCGATCGCTCCCCTGAGACCAAAACGTATTCCATGCATCCAGGGCCACGAACATACCCCAGAACAAGGCGATCAACGGCACTCCCAGCGGGCTACCTGTACTGAGCAGGGCAATGCCTCCAAGTGCTCCATTCACAATTAAATAACGGACAAAGCGGTGGCGGAAGCGATCGCGCCGAAACTGGTCAAATGCTTGCCGTTCGCGAGATTCCCCTTTGTTAATCTCCCAGTCACGCTCAGCCACGGTCAGTTCGGTGATGGGAATGCCCATATCTTCAGCAATTTCGAGCAGTTGGGCACGGGTCAGTTCGGTCTGATTGGCATTCTCTGCCTGACGGGCGATCGCCAATTCCAAAATCTCGTGCACTTCCTCCTGGCTGTAGAACTGACGCGAGGGTTCCACAATCACTTCCTGTTCGACCTTTTGCATGGCTATCCACTCTTATCCTTATCCTCTGTTATACGCAAAGTCTGCCCGACCCGACAGAGCGGTTGAGTGCGGATTCCTGTACTAATTAGGCAGCCAATATATTCATTCTGTTAGGGCACAGACGCGGTATACCTGTGTCTTAACAAAATTCCCACGGCATAAAAGTTACAAAATGCAATCAAGAATAAATTTATTTTAAGGAAGCTTTAAGAGGCTAGCTTTGCGTGCTGATGCAATATGTAGCGGGTTAAAAACTGCTGCACATCGCATGAGTGCGCTATCCTAACAGATTTCATAAGCCTCCTAGATAACCTGAGTCGAGTTCAGGGCTTTTTCGAGGGGCATGCCTTGAACGCCCCTCGAAAAAGCCTATTTTGATTGCACAGATCGTCTGCCAAAATGGGCACTTGGTTTTATCCCGAATCGAGGTTAGATACCTTGAACTGATTCAAGATATTGGAATTAGTTATTAAAAAAATCAGGTAAATTCAACCCCTGCCCGAAATTTACGCTAGCCAGTTTGCCCGTATAATCAGATCACTCTGGCCCTTGTTGGGCCTGTATTTAATCAAAAGCCATCCGGCTGATTTATAAGCGCTTGTGATAACTGGCAGTTGGGATATTCTGACTTCTCGGTGCTCGTGTAAGTGCGCCGGAGGTTCCGTTTTGAAAACGCACGAGGGAGCGACCCATGGAAGGCGCTGAAACCAGCAGACGACGGGCGCGCAGCTCGAAAACTGCTGCAAAGGAGGAGACTGTGGCCGAGACAAAAACAGAAGCTAATCATTCAAATGGCTCATCAGGAGCACCTGCAACCAAAGCACCATCACCCACTCCGGAGGAAACCGTGACCAAGACTGAAGCGAAGGAAACATCGGCTCTAGCCGTCGCTAAAAATGCTGAAATGCAACCGTCCGGTTCAATCTGGAACCGTCCTGTTGGCCCTGGCCAGATTGAAGTAGCGGAAAGCATTTCTGTTGCGGGTGTTCGTCCTATTGCTGCTAGCCATATGGAAATTTTCGGAACCATCCTCAACGATCGCCCCATTCAGGCTAGCCACATTCAGGTTGCTGACACCACCATCCCCGGTGGCCGTCCTATCTTCACCAGCGAAATCGTGATTCGGGATGATCTAACCCTGCCTGGCGGTCGCCCCATCTTCGCCAGCGATGCTCGTCTAATGGATGCCCCCCTGCTACCCGGTGGTCGCCCCATTGCAGACAATGAACTGGAAGACGGCGAATTGCTGATGGGCTATATCGACTAAGCAATTTGGTGCTTCGTTTGATAGACACCCGGTGTTTCGAAAAACACCGGGTGTCTTGGCTTTTGAGCCGTCATATCAATACGCAGTGATGAGCCACACCCCTGCATATTAGGGTTCTTCAACGGGAGGTCATATTACTTCGAGATTCGTTTCGCTTGAGTCACGATTGATTCGTTCGCATCCGTGACAAATTCCAGGGGAACGCGCTCTTCGTAAGCCTTGACCACTTGGCGGTAGACATCGTAGCGAGTGGGCAAAGTACGGTTGGCTTCTCCTGGCACTCGGTAGGTGATTTGATATTCCACGTTCTTCTGTAGACGCGGATCGCCAATGATTTCTTGATTCTTTTTCCGATCTTCCATCTCGTCCACCGTAGGCCGTGGGGGTGAGTCGGGCCACCAGAGCCCTTTGTCATCGGGGCCAGTGACGGCATTCTCAGGCCGCTGCCCATTCTTATTCTCCAGGGATGTGGAGGCAAATTTTTCGATACGGGGTGGGCGATCGCTCCCTCCACCCTGGCGTATGTAGTCCACCTGCCAGGTGTACGTCACAATGGCAGATGCCTGATACTGGTCAGTGGTCGTGGTATCACAGCCGCCCATCAGGAACGCAAGACTGCTCAGAGCCACAATGGCAGTGCCAGGAAGAGGGTTCGAAAAGAATCGGGGCATCATAGGCTTAGCAATAAGGCGATCGTTGCTTGTTTCGTTGTCTTTGCGGTGTTTCTCCCTATAGTCGTAGCGAATTCTCTCGAATAATTTCAATGCACCTATGACAGCCCTGATGTTGGCCCGTTTTGTCCGATGGAGGGAGGAAGCACAATAGATGACTTCCATCTACCTGATTCAACCGGGCTTAATTCGGCAGGACTTACGCAAGTCCGCTATAGCTAGCGTATTTGTGTTGTAGGTAAGGTGCAAAGTCCCCACCTACAACACAAATACGTAAGTCCTGATTGAAACAATTCATTCTGCTGGGCTTTCTTGCTCAATTAAGGGAGAGCGCTATCATAGTGAAAAGTCTTACATTTCTTAATAAAACTTTTTGAAACTGCCTGTCCATTTTCGTCGCTTCTCTCTATGACAGCTTCACTCCGCTTGTCGGATCTGAAGACTTCCCTGACCAATCGGGTTTTCTTCGGTAATGAACCTACCCCTGAGTTGATGGCCATTCTTCTGGTCTACTTCGTACAGGGGATTCTTGGGCTGGCCCGGTTGGCCGTCAGCTTCTTCTTGAAAGATGACCTGGGGTTAACACCGGCCCAGATGTCAGCCCTGCTAGGGGTAGCCGCAATTCCCTGGATGGTGAAGCCGCTGTTTGGTTTCCTGTCGGATGGCTTGCCACTGTTTGGGTATCGACGTCGCCCCTACCTCATCTTGTCAGGGTTGTTGGGTTCCGCCGCCTGGATTGCCATGGCAACGGTCGTGCATTCTGCCTGGGCGGCTGGGTTAGCGATCGCCCTCAGCTCTCTGGCGATCGCCGTCAGTGACGTCATTGTCGATTCCCTCGTCGTTGAGCGGGCCCGCACCGAATCCGTCAGTGACGCTGGCTCGCTGCAAGCTTTGTGCTGGGGAACCTCTGCCCTGGGCGGTCTGATTACAGCCTATTTCAGCGGCTCTCTACTAGAAAGGTTCAGCCCGAATACCCTATTTGCGATCACCGCTAGCTTTCCGTTGCTGGTTTCCATGGTGGCCTGGGCCATCCAAGAGCCACGGGTTGATCGGGGGAGCGATTGGGGGGCTGTGCGCGAGCAGGTGAAGAGCCTGTGGGGAGCTGTGCGGCAAAAGTCTATCTGGATGCCCACCACTTTTCTCTTTCTGTGGCAAGCCACCCCTACGGCGGAATCAGCCTTCTTCTACTTCACTACCAACGAGCTCGGCTTCTCCTCGGAGTTTTTAGGACGGGTGCGGCTGGTCACCAGCCTCGCCTCGCTGGTTGGAATTTGGACGTTCCAACGGTTCTTCCGAGCCGTTTCGTTCCGCAAGCTCTTTGCCTGGACGATGGTGATTTCTTCGGCTCTGGGAATGACCATGCTGCTGCTGGTGACCCATGCGAATCGAGCCCTCGGTATTGATGACCACTGGTTCAGTCTGGGCGACAGCTTAATTCTGACGGTCATGGGGCAGATTGCTTACATGCCGGTGTTGGTATTAGCGGCGCGGCTCTGCCCTCCGGGAGTAGAAGCTACCTTGTTTGCCCTGCTAATGTCAGTAACAAACCTGGCTGGGTTGCTGTCCTACGAACTGGGCGCTGGCATGATGCACTGGTTGCACATCAGCGAATCCAATTTCACGAACCTTTGGTTGCTGGTCGTGCTCACCAACCTTTCCACCCTGCTGCCCTTTCCCTTCCTGGGGCTAATTCCAGCACAGGATTCGGAGAATTACACCATTCATTCAGGTGACGAAATGAAGCTGGCGGGGTCGGGCGTAGCACCTCTGCACCCGGATGGCCCGGTGGAAGCTAATTCTCTGGCTTTTGGCCCTGGCATTCCGACAGGTGTTGGCCAACGTGACGAAGGTTAAGTCCTTCGATTGACAACCCCTTGACGTTTAGCCTGCCGTTTAACGGCGATCGCCCCTGTGACGAGCGCAACTTTTCCATCCTCATAACACGGCTGTTTACTCCCTAACCTTGCTACATCCATGGAAACCGTAACTCCCTTTCTGAGTGCCCCTAAGAACCCTTATACCCGCGATGAATGGCGCACGGGCTATCGCTCCCTCACCGAGGAGCTTGATTACACCATTGATGAAGTGGAAGGGGAAATTCCTCTGCAACTCCACGGTACGCTGTTTCGCAATGGCCCAGGTTTGCTAGAGAGAGGCGGTCAGCGCTACCGTCATCCCTTCGATGGGGATGGGATGATCTGTGCGATCGCCTTTAAGGACGGCAAAGCTCATTTCCGCAACCGCTTTGTGCGTACAGAAGGGTTTATTGCCGAAGAAAAGGCTCAAAAAATTCTTTATCGGGGTGTGTTTGGCACCCAAAAGCCTGGCGGATGGTTGGCTAACGCTTTCGACTTCCGCCTGAAGAATATCGCGAATACCAACGTCATTCATTGGGGCGATAAGCTACTGGCTCTTTGGGAAGCCGCTGAGCCCCATCGCCTTGACCCCGCTACCCTGGACACGCTGGGCATGGAGTACCTGGATGGCGTCTTAAAGCCGGGAGATTCTTTCTCGGCGCATCCCTGGATTGATCCAGTCTGCGATCGCGCTGGGGGTGCTCCCCGCTTGGTGAACTTCTCCATCAAAGCTGGGCTTTCCACTACTCTCACCCTGTTTGAACTCGATGAAGCCGGAACCGTTGTTGAACAGCACCGCCATGCTGTCCCCGGTTTCGCATTCATGCACGACTTCGCCATTACCCCTAACCACGCAATCTTCTTCCAGGCATCCATCCTGTTCAACCCCCTTCCTTTTGCTGTAGGTATGAAGGGTGCTGGAGAATGCCTTACCTTCCAACTCGATAAACCCACGAATATTCTCGTGGTACCTCGGGATGGTAGCCCGATGCAGATCTTCCCGACAGAAGCGGGCTTTGTTTTCCATCACGCCAATGCCTTTGAGGATGGTGAAGAAATTGTGGTGGATTCTATCTGCTACGGCTTTTTCCCTGAGCTGAAGCCCGATCAGGACTTTGTGGATGTGGACTTTGATGAGCTGGCTCCTGGTCAGTTGTGGCGCTCCCGCATCAACCCCAAAACGGGTGCTGTCAATCGACAGCTGTTGGAAGAGCGTTGTTGCGAGTTTCCCGCGACCCACCCCGATCGGGTTGGGCGTTCTTACCGAATGCTTTACATGGGCGCTGCCCATGCCCCTACGGGAAATGCACCTCTGCAAGCGATTTTGAAGATTGACTTTGAGACGGGCGATCGCCAACTCTGGAGCGCTGCCCCCTGGGGTTATGTCAGCGAACCTGTCTTTGTTCCCTTCCCCGATAGCAAGGCTGAGGATGAAGGCTGGCTGCTGACCCTGGTTTATAACGGTCATAGTGAGCGATCGGAACTGGTGATTTTGGATGCCCGCGACCTATCAGAGCCCGTGGCAAAACTGAAGCTGAAACACCATGTTCCTTATGGGTTGCATGGTAATTTCACTCCTGAGTACTTCGGGTAAATACAATAGCTGTTGCCGATCAACCGGCTCGCTATTGTTCCAGCAATTCTCATCTTCAAATCTAGCCTGAAAACCGCTCGTCCCAGGTGAGCGGTTTTCAGGCTTTAAAGCTCACCATGGAGAATTACTGTTATTCTGACAGCGCTTTTCAACCGCTTAAAACTTGCAGGACTTACGCAAGCCCGCTATCTGTAGTGTATTTGTGTTGTAGGTGGGGTGAGAAGCACCCCACCTACAACACAAATGCGCAAGTCCTGAACTTGGTTGTTTTTGTGAGAGCCGTGCTTCGCGCAGCTCTCACAAAAACAACCGTGGCTGATTCAAGCGCAAAGCGCGATAAGGGCTTGAGAAAATGGCGAAGGGATTGCTAGTACTTCACCCGTAAACTGAGCTATGCTGCTGAACAGCGAGTAATACGGATGAACCATGCTGGATCTCGTCAAGCTGGCCCGGCAGATGCAAGATATTGGGCAACACCTCAACGATGAAGCCGCGGCTACCCGTCAGCGGCTAGATCGAGCCCAACAGTTTTTACAAGAAGCCCGAGGACGGCAGGCCGAACTGGTGAACCTGCGGCAAATGTGGGGCGATCGCCTCGGCTTCAGTGCCGCTATTCCTCAAGAACCTCTGGATACCTGCATTCCCCTTGCTCCAGCACCACCCAACCATACTGTCCTGGCCACCGATGGTTCACAAATTGCTCCCAGTCACCACGAAATCGCCTACTGTTACCTGATTAATGTCGGGCGTATTGTGCTGCACTATGGTCAAAATCGCCACCCTCTCCTCGATAGCCTGCCCGAAATTTTCTATCGCCCCGAAGATCTCTACAGCTCTCGCCAATGGGGCATCAGTACAGAGGAGTGGATGGGCTATCGTCGGACGGCTTCTGAAGCAACGGTGTTGGCGGAGCTTGCCGCAGCGGAGATGGAAGGTAGAGAGCTGAGACAGGAGAGCCTAAGAGTAGAAGAGAGGGCTGGAGGGCAGAAGACAGAAGCAATGCCATCGCCCCCGCCCCCTGCCTCCCTGTCTCCCACCCTCGCCATGGTTGACGGTTCCCTCACCCACTGGTTTCTTGATCCGTTGCCGGCGGAGGCACGCGATCGCATTTTGCTGCCTATCCTGGATGCCTGGGAAACATTGCGGCTGTTGCGGGTGCCTCTGGTGGGCTATCTCAGTGCAGCTCGTAGTGGCGAATCGCTTAACTTTTTGCGGCTTCATACCTGTCCGAAGGATCAGCCGGATTGCCAGAGTTACTGCCCGGGTCAAACGGACATTGCTCCCTGTCAGGTCTTTGCACCTCTGCGCGACACAGCCCTCTGGGGCATCGTGCTAAAACCAGGCCAACGAAGTGCAATTTGGCGTAGTTCCGCTCGAATTTTGGATTACTACGATCACCATCGTACCTACTTCTGCTACGTCCACATGGGCTCAGAGATTGCTCGGGTTGAGTTTCCTGCCTGGGTCGCAGAGGATGCAGAACTGCTCAATGCAGCCCTCAGCCTGACAATGACTCAGGTCGATAAGGGGCAGGGATATCCTGTGGCTCTGGCAGAGGCCCATAACCAGGCAGTAGTCCGGGGGGGCGATCGCGCCCGTTTCTTCGCCCTGTTAGAGCAACAGATGATTCGTGCAGGGCTTAAAAATGTGGCCATTTCTTACAAGGAAGCCCGTAAGCGCGGCAGTATTGCCTGAGCTAATCGAGCCACATGGATTGGAGATAAGGGCACTGCCTTTATTTCCAATCCATTTGGCCGCACCAGTTAAAACGAAAGATTTCTTTTTGAGTGGGGAATGCTGGGAGTAGCAAACTCCTGAAGAAATTGGCACGGCTATGACCTCGGCTCTGGTGGAACTGGCCCGGCAGGGGGATGAGGAGGCGATCGCCCAACTCCTCAATCATGCACTCCAAGCTCAGCATATCGATACTACCGTCGTGTTCGATGACGGGTATCTGAAACTGGGGCTAGAAAGTGCAACAACACCTGCTCAGGAGGAACTTGTGCCGCTTGTGGTACGGGGTTTGTTGAAGCTACAAATACCCGGAGTTCGGACGGTTACCCTCATGGCCCGCGAATTGGGTGGGGCGGAACCTGACTGGATTGTGAACTTTACCGGTCATCAGCGGGGGCTTTTGAAGGGATTGGCCGAATGGGGAGATGAAGGGGCGATCGCCCAACTTCTCAACAAAGCGCTTGCCCACAAGCAAATTACCACCCAGGTTCAACTCAAAGATGAGCACCTGATTTTGACCTTGCACGCTGATCCACTTCCCGATCAGCGGATAGCGCTCACGTTGCTACAACGGGAACTGGCATCCTGGTCAACTCAGCGCTTTCAGGTTATTGAAGTGCGGGGGCAGAGGTCCAAATCTAGCCAACCTGAGTGGATGACATCTTTTACACCCCAGGCCGTTGCTGTGGCCGCTGTAAAAAGGACACCGGGTGCGAATGTCCAAAAAACTCGTGCTCCAAAATCGCCTGCCGTATGGACATTCAAATTTAATTATCCAAAACTAGCGCTGATTAGTTTGCTGGCATTTTACGGGCTGTTTTGTGCGCGTGATTACAATTTCGATGATTTTGTGAATGGTACGAACCCCTTGATGGGGTTCATTCATGGGGTGAATCTCATCTTTCATGAAGCCGGGCATACGATATTTAGCATGTTTGGACAGTTGATTCATCTGCTGGCGGGTTCCGCCATGCAAATTGCTGTTCCTGCATTCATGAGTGGTTACTTCTTCTTCACGCGCCAATCGTATGCCGGAGCCGTTGCTTTATGTTGGGTTGGTGAGAACTTTTGGGATGTGTCAATTTACATCAAAGATGCTCAAGAACAGGCTTTGCCCCTTCTCGGCGGTGAAAATGTTTTGCACGACTGGCACTTTATCCTCGTCATGCTGTGGCAACTCAAAAATGATGATGCGATCGGCAATACAGCTTACGGCATTGGCACGTTGATTTATGCATTTGCAGTTTTTCTGGGCATTTTCTATGCTCAGATTCAACCCAAATCCAGCAATGAAGATGCGTGAATTACGCTTAACCAATCCGCACAGTGCTGTATAACTGGAGTTTGGGCTCATTCTGCCCGCCATACAGGGAAGTGCGCTCTGCGAGCGCACTTCCCTGTATGGCGGGCTTTCTGGGTTTTACTGAGCTGAGAAGCTTGCGTAGCAAGCTTCTCAGCTCAGTAAAACCTGATTTAACCTCAGTTCGGGTTAAGGGCTTTTTCGAGTGCCGCGCTTCGCGCGGCACTCGAAAAAGCCCATTATTGCGTGCGCGTCGCGCACGCAATAATGGGCGGTTCGGCTTATCGCGAACTGACGTTGATTTAGTCCACAGTCCAGGTATAACGGATAGGGTAAAGCGTGAGCACAAAGAGCACTAGAGCGAATGGAACCCAACCGCAAAAGCTTGAATTTTCCTGGGCTGGATTTGTCTTATCTGGAATGGGGAACTGGGGAACCTGTGCTTTTGCTGCATGGCCTGGCGGATCATGCGTTGGTGTGGTGTCGTCTGGCAGAACAACTGAGCCAACGCTTCTACTGTATTGCGCCTGATCTACGAGGGCATGGCGAAAGTAGCAAGCCGCCCGAATCGGAGTACCGTTCAGATGCGATCGCCGCTGACCTCGAAGCGTTGGTCACGGAATGTCACCTTCCTGCTGCTCATGTGGTTGCCCATTCTTGGGCTGCTAAGATCGCGTTGATCTGGGCCCGGCAGCATCCAGAACGTATTAAGAGTTTAGTGTTGGTTGATCCATTTTTTGTGAATCGGCTACCGAGTTTACTGCGTCCAACTTTCCCACTGTTCTATCGCACGTTGCCCTTTTTGAAGGTGACAGGGCCGTTTAAGAACTACGACGAGGCGGAGGCGATCGCTCGTACCCTCAAGCAGTATCGCAACTGGAACACTTGTCAGCAGGACGTATTCAAGGCAGGGATGGAGCAGAAGCCGGATGGCACTTGGGGCAGTAAGTTTGCGATCGCGGCTCGTAATGGCGTCTTTGAAGACACTCTACAACGGGCCGGACTGATAGAGAAGGTCAATATTCCTACGCTGCTCATCCTGCCTGAACAAGGGCTCAATCGCCAGGCATGGCAAATTAGACCCTACCGACAATATCTGACGCAATTGCAAATTACCTCTGTGCCGGGTAACCACTGGCCTCATTTGGTGGAGCCAGATTCTTGCAACGCGGCTATTGACGCATTTTTGCAAAGCCGTCATTAAATGCTATTGGTAATGTTCTAGATATGTGGATAGAGTGTGATGAAAGGGGCATGAAGTGCCCCTTTCATCACACTCTATCCACATGTTTGAAACATGACCAACGCTATGCAGCGTTTAACAATTGCCCGATGCGCCTTTGAAAAACGGTAGTGTTACAGAGCCTTTTTCCACGGCTCTAAATCAACTTCCCACAATCCCCTTACGGAATTAATCAGAAATACACGCGAACACTTCGGCAAGTCCTCGACCCGAACGACACGCTCAACAATCTTTCCTTGCTCCAGTAGATAGGATCGATACACGCCAGGAAGCAATCCGCAGGAAAGGGGCGGAGTCACGAGTTGCCCATCCCATTCCACAACCAAGTTGGCAATGCAGGATTCAGTCAGTTCGTGGCGATCGTTCCATAGCAGCACATCCTGGGCGCGAGCTGCTGCGATCGCCTGCTGATAAACCTGCCGATATGTTGTTTTGTGATAGAGAAATGGATGATTTGGATTAACAGGATAGCGGGCCAGGGGAAGGCTGTAAGGGGTATTAAACGGTTCTAATGGTTGGGCCTGTAACAGAATTTCACCGGATTGTTGAACCTGCAGGCGCACTTTATGGGGTTGGGGCAGCATGGTCTTCACGAAAGCTGCGCAGTCTTGATGCAACTGGGCAATATCGACGTGACGACCAAAATAACGAGCAGACTTGAGCAGCCGTTGCAGATGTTGCTCTAGCAAGAAATATCCGTCTTGAGGTGTCCAAAGCAGGGACTCCAGTAAATCAAAATCGGGTGGGCAGTGGGTAAGGATGCGGGCCTTGGTGAAGCATTCTTGGAACTCGGATGCTTTTTCAGAGTCCCAGACTATGCCACCGCCGACGCCGTATTCAGCGTGAGGGAGCTGGGGAGGTTGGGGGCGATCGCTTAACACCGTCCGAATGGCCACATTGAACTGAGCATCGCCATTCGGACGAATGTACCCAATCGTGCCCGTGTAAATGTGGCGTGGCGACGTCTCCAGCTCCGCAATAATTTGCATCGTTCGGGCCTTGGGAGCACCTGTAATGGAGGCGGCAGGGAAAAGCGCCCGAAAAATCTCTGTTAAGCTGGCATCCGTGGTGCAGCGGACAGTGCTGGTCATTTGCCAGAGTGTTGGGTACTGTTCCACCTCAAACAAGTGGGGTACGGTGACACTGCCGATGTCGGCAATCTGCCCCATGTCATTGCGTACCATATCGACAATCATCAGGTTTTCGGCCTGATTTTTCTCGGAGTGGCGCAGTCCCTCGGCCTGGGCCTGGTCATCCTCAAACCAAAGGCCTCGGGGCGCTGTTCCCTTCATCGGTTTGGAGATTAACTCTCGCCCTGTTCGTTGGAAGAAGAGTTCGGGGGAGGCAGAGGCAATCGCCCAGCCCTCCGTCTGTACAAAGGCTCCGTATCCACTGCCCTGAGCACGAATCATGTGCAAGAAGAAGGCCCAAGGGGTAAGGTCTGTTGAGGTAGCGGAGCCAAACGCTGCGGGTGCCTGTAACCGAAACGAATAGTTGACCTGATAGGTTTCTCCTCGACGAATGCACTCCTTAACGTGGTCGAGTGCTGAGCGATAATCCGCCTCAGAGATGGAGCGTTGCCAGGAGAACTCGGGAATAACAGCGTCGGTTATGGCTGGCAGGGTAATAATTTCAGGTTGCCGATACAAGCCAAACCATACAAGGGGAAAGTTACCCGCAGGCTTTGTGACAAATGCAGAATCAAAGGCAGGTGCCGCTTCGTAAGCAACAAAGCCAGCGGCATAGAGATGGTGAGCGTGCGCTTCTCGTTCAACGGTTTCTAAAACTGTAGAGACAGACTCAATGTCAGACGCTACATGGAGTTGAACAGGCTCGTGGAACCATAACCACTGCTGAGTTTGAGCATCGTGCAAGATGACGCTGTTAAGAGACTCACCGAATTTCACAGAGTTCTGGTTTCCTGATATGGCTGAACTTAAAAATTCTCTACAATCCTGTCAGGAATAGCAACCTGCCCGTTGTTGTCCTAGGGTTAAGGGCACGAAGCAACAACTTCCTCAAACACCTTCTAAGCCTTCGGCTAGCGCTTAAATAACTAATTTTTTAATACCTCTCTATAGAGACATTCATCGCCTTAAATTGCTTAATGATGGAACATCTATCTATGAAATCTGGACGTACTAAATATACAAGGCAGTGATCTGTCAGGAATTTCATCCCCCAATAGCTTAAATAGGTACTGGCTTGAGTGTTTTAGTTACACTCCTCCATCTAGTGCCTGATGCAGGGTCAGAATCTGTCTTTGTAGAGATCTTTACGGCCAGAAGTAAATGAAGGGATGAGTTCGCTAAAATATCAATCAAGATTGATGTCAGGCAAGATTACTATACGATTTGCTCTGATAGGATACTAATCTATCAGTTTTGGGGTGCTATCAGTCGTCTGTAGGTCGCAATTTCAAAGGCTCGCTGCACGAGAGATTACTATCTCTATTGACAAAACTGTACTGATTTAGAGAGTTTGTGCTGATAATAACTTTCTGTCCGTGGTTTCGATAGAAATCAGGGTGTTTTACGGATTGCTGAAAGAAACAATCTCCCTTCGACGAGACTGCAAATCCAATGGTCACAGATTTCTTTTATGCAGAGTTACCCACGCTTAAAAGCTTTTGGGATATTGTGAATCCCGATAACTTTACGTCCATTCCGGATGATTGGTACATCCTGATTACTGATATTACAAACTCCACTCCAGCGATCGCCCAGGGCAAATACAAAATGGTGACGTTTTTGGGGGCCAGTTCTATCGCTGTTGTGTTGAATGAAGTGAAGGGATTAGATATTCCCTTTGTGTTTGGGGGAGATGGTATGACCCTTGTGGTACCCCCATCCTTGTTAGCTGCCGCCCGCGAAGCCTTACTTGGATTGCGCCGCTTGGCCCGCTCTCGGTTTGAATTGGACTTGCGGGTGGGTGTTGTGCCTGTATCGGTGGTAACGGCTAAAAACTACGACGTGAAAGTGGCGAAGGTTGCTGTATCGAAACACTACACCCAGGCTAATTTTTCCGGCAAAGGTCTCACTTATGCGACGGATTTGGTCAAAGATGATTCTCCCGACAATCCGTATCAAGTTTCAGCCATTAGTCGTAAGGATCCCAATTTTTCAGGGCTTGAATGTCGTTGGCAAGACATTTTCAGTGCTACAGGTCAAACTATCAGTTTGATGGTTGGTGCAACGGCTCACAGTTCTCATTCCCATCAGCAAGTCTATGGTGGTGTCATCCAAGCTCTACGGCGCATTTATGGAACGGATACTGAGTACAACCCGATTCATCCGAAGCGTCTGCGTTTAACATTTAACATTCGGCAGTTGGCAGTTGAAACACAGTTACGGGTGCGATCGCTCTCGTTTCTCGATCGCTTGCTTTACCTTGCCAACAGTTGGGCTCAGAACGTGCTGGGCTGGGTATTCATGACCCTCAAATTGAACGTTGGAGCGGTAAGTTGGGGTATCTACAAGGAAGGAGTTATTGCGACGACAGACTTTCAAAAATTTGACGATATGTTACGCATGGTTCTGGTCAGTACCGCTGCTCAAACCCAGGCTCTTACCGAGTACCTGGAACGGGAATTTCAGGCCGGCAATCTCGTCTACGGCTTGCACATTTCCGATCGGGCTTTGATGACCTGCGTCGTGTTTGAGCGTAACGGTCGGCAGGTGCATTTCATTGATGGGGCCGATGGTGGCTATACCCTGGCAGCTAAAGCAATGAAGCGGCGTCTTCAAAAGAGAGTGATGGCTGGAGTGGCCTAATTTCCCCCAAGGGAGGGGATTGCATGGCTCCTTTCCATATCACTTGAAAAAACTTGGGGTGTTTCTGATCCCCATGGCGTTCTATATTAGGGTTGCTGAATTCTAAAGCCACTGTGAAAGCCATTACACTGTTGGGTTCGACGGGGTCAATTGGAACACAAACCCTGGACATTGTGCGCGAGTATCCCGATCAGTTTCGGGTCGTTGGGTTGGCAGCCGGGCGCAATGCCGAGTTATTAGCCCAACAGGTGCGGGAGTTTCGCCCCGAGATTGTGGCAATCTGCGATGAGACGCAGTTAGAGACAGTGCGCGAGGCGATCGCTGGCCTCGATCATTCCCCCACGCTCTTAGTTGGGGAAGAGGGGATTGTCGAAGTTGCCCGCTATGGCGACTCAGAAGCCGTCGTTACCGGCATTGTTGGTTGCGCAGGGCTGCTTCCCACCATTGCAGCCATCGAAGCAGGCAAGCACATCGCGCTGGCTAACAAAGAGACGCTGATTGCCGGTGGCCCTGTCGTGCTACCGCTGATTCAAAAGCATGGTGTAAAGTTACTGCCTGCTGACTCTGAGCATTCCGCCATCTTCCAATGTTTGCAGGGGGTACCTGAAGGTGGGTTGCGCCGCATTCTCCTCACAGCCTCGGGTGGAGCGTTCCGTGATCTGCCGGTCGAGAAGTTGGCCAGTGTTACTGTAGCTGACGCCCTGAAGCACCCCAACTGGAGCATGGGCCGCAAAATCACTATCGACTCAGCCACCCTGATGAACAAAGGGTTAGAGGTGATTGAAGCTCACTTTTTATTCGGGTTGGACTACGACCATATCGAAATTGTCATCCATCCTCAAAGCATCATCCATTCTCTGATTGAGCTAGAAGATACTTCAGTGTTAGCTCAGTTGGGTCTGCCCGACATGCGCCTGCCCCTGCTCTACGCGATGTCTTACCCCGATCGCATTCCTACTCAATGGGAACGGCTGGATCTGGTGAAGTGTGGCCAACTCACGTTCCGGGAGCCTGACCATCAGAAATATCCCTGTATGCGCCTGGCATATGCCGCAGGGCGTGCCGGTGGCTCCATGCCAGCCGTGTTGAACGCTGCGAATGAGCAGGCCGTTGAGCTGTTCTTGCAGGAAAAGATTGCGTTTCTTGATATTCCCCGCTTGATTGAGACGGTGTGCGATCGCCACCAGGCCGACAACCACTCCCAGCCCAGCCTGGATGATATTCTCGCAGCCGATCGTTGGGCTCGCCAGGAGGTGCTGACGGTAAGCCAGCAGTCCGTTAGAGTGGTGGCATAATCTGAATCTTCGGTTGCAGAATCGATGCGAAATCCCTTTCAACGCTTGCGCTCTTTGCCCTGGGTCCCGTTGCTGCTGATCGCCGCCATGACGCTGGTCATCATCTTCGGTATTGAGATGCTGCTCGGCATTTTGATTCAGGTTTCTAATTTCGAGCAGGTCTTGCAACTGTTGTTCACGCCTCCCCTGGGTCTATTGATGATTGTTGCGATTGGGGTAGGAGTTGGGGCGATCGCCGTCTGGCTTTTAGAAACCCTCCGTCCCGAAATTATCATCAATAGCGGTGTGCTATGGGCTCTGATCGGCTGCCTGATTCTGGTCACGTTTATTCGTCAGCTCCTGCCTGGGTTTTCCCTGGTGACCCTTGACGAGTCCACTCTCATGGGCATGATTGTCGGGGTGTTTCTGACGGGTCGCCGCTACTGGCGGTAAGACTCAAAGTTCGACATAGCCCACCCAGTTGGTAGGGTGCGTGAGTTGAGGCCCTCCCCTCAGCAGGATGTAGAACATTAGACACATTTTCATTAGGGCTTACGCATGTGGGTGGTGTGCGACGTACACCACCCACATGCGTAAGCCCTCACGTTGAAGGGGAATAAGCAGTGAAGTCTGCCCCACTGATTTGACTGCTCTGGATCCCAACTAAAAACGCTAGCTTTTGGCCACCGAGCCGGATCATCGTGCCGTTGCTCTGGTCTGTAAAGCTAAAATTGGCAGTTTGCAGGGTAGGGGAGATGCCCAGACGATCAATGCCATCGGCAAAGTCCAGAATTCGATCTGGGCTCAGGAAGCGCTCTAACTTAAAGATGTCAGCCCCAGCGCCACCCACCAGGGTATCTGCGCCCGTACTTCCAACGAGCAGGTCGTGCCCGTTCCCTCCCCGCAATTTATCGTTGCCTTGTTCGCCATAAAGCGAATCGTTACCGTCTCCTCCACTGAGGATATCCGTGCTAAAGCTACCGTAGAGCCGATCACCCCCCAGTCCCCCTGACAGGGTATCCGCCCCTGTTCCGCCTAGCAGGCGATCGCGGCCTGCCAATCCGTACAAGATATCGTTGCCCTCTTTGCCGGCGATCGCATCAATGCGGGCACTTCCTCGGAGCGTATCGGCGCGATCGGTAGCTAGAAATGTTCGTGTGCCATATACCCGCAGTTGCCAGGAATTCCAAACCCCTTCATTCAGAGACATTTGATCTCTGACCTGTAGCGTCCAGGTGCCTGCGGCCTGCTCATCCCAGTGGCGGGTGGAGGTAAACGCCCAGTTATTATAAGTTCCTTGGTTAGGACGAAACCCCGCTGGCGCCAAAATTGACGGTGTCCCATCTGGGCTAAATAGCTCGATTTGAAGATCACTCGATTGAGCGTGATCGGCATCAAACACCAGTTCGACCCGCTCGATCCGCACATTGTCCTCCAGGGTAAAGGTCGAGCTAAGGGCGGTGCCATTATCGAAGATCGAGCGGTTTTCCAGGAGAACAGGAGAACGGAAGGAAACTTCACGGGCAACTCGCTGCCAGGTTTGAGCCCGTTGCACTGCGGCTCCTGCATTTACAACCCCAAAGCCGTAATTGTGGTTGATCAAATGACCGGCTCCATTCAACTGCCAATCTTCGTTGGCCGGGTCATTTTGCCGGGCTGTTTGTACCAGAATGTGCTGCACATCCCGCCAGGTCAGGTTAGGGTTTGCTTGCAACATGAGGGCTACCACCCCTGACACCATAGGGGTGGCCGCTGAGGTGCCATTGAAATTATTGGTGTAATTGTGATTGCTGTAATTTGGAGCCGTGCTGAAGCCGATATCGGGGTTATAGCCGGAGTTGCCCAGCAGGTCGGTTGTGGCAATTCCTGTAATATAGTCGTCCCCGTAGGCCGAAACTAAAATGCAGGCTCCTGGCTCGCTATAGGGAGAAAACTGACCCTTATGGTCAAGGGCTGCGACTGAAATGACATATCGAGAGTTGGTATAACCGTCAAAGTTGGCGTTGTCCTCCTGTTCGCGCCCATTGCCCGCGGCCCATACGTAGATACTGCCAAGCCCACCCCGACCGTAGGTGACGCCCCTGCTGAGAGCTGCTCTTAGTAGGGGTCCTGGAGCCTGAAGCTGCGCCCTATCGGGGGGACCCCAGCTATTGTTGTAGATGGCGATCGCCTGGAAACGGTAATTCAGGGCACGAGCTTCCTGCTCGTCGGTGGTATCCGCCGCTGTTAAACGCAGCGCAGCAAAGGAAGCGTAAGGGGCAATACCCGTTATACCGCCCCCATTGCCCCCTCGACCGGCCGCGATACCGGCCACGCTGGTACCGTGCCAATCTTCGTTGGCCTGTCTAGCTTGGGGGGTACTATCCTCGTCATTAAAGTCATAACTAAAGGCAGCGCGGTAGTTAGGAGCTAAATCGGGGTGCCCTATCTCTACGCCGTCATCCACAAATGCCATTAACACGCCCTGCCCTGTTAGCCCCAAATTCCAGGCCGGTAAGACGTTAATGTCCTCACCCACTCGTCCTCCCGGTTGCCCAGTACTGAGAGCCTGACCTCGATTACGCAGGTACCACTGATCGGGAAATAGGGGATCGTTGGGAAAGAATGCCATAGGTGTGGAAGCAGAAGGGCGGGGATGGCTTCCAGAAGACTACCCAAATCCTGATAACGAATTGATAATGCACACGACTTTATTAGAATGGGGCGATCGCTTTACTTGCCTCAAGCTAATGCGAGCTCTGTACCTGAAAGCTGAGAGGCATTGACATCCATTAACCATGCCAGGGCTTGCTGGCCTACTTTGAGAAGGGTGTTGTTGCCCTTCTGTTGCCAGCTCAAAGGTCCACCCTGTAGCGTTGAACCCACTTTGATACAATCCACACCGGCCTGAAAGTCCCAAATGCGATCGACAGTGCCCATGTTGCCAGCATCCAGGACAAAGGTATCGACTCCTGCGCCGCCCCAGAGTTGGTCCCGGTCTTTGCCGCCTCGGAGCCAGTCCTGTCCCTGCTGTCCTCGCAGATGATCCGTTCCATTGCCACCCAACAAAACATCGTTGCCGTAGCTGCCCACTAAGCGATCGCTGCCGTAATCGCCCCGCAGTAAATCTGCACCATTTCCTCCCATCAGGTAATCAGAGCCTGCACCCCCCAATAGCCGGTCATCGCCCCCAAACCCTTTTAGTACGTGATGATCGCCTCGGCTGGTGAGCGTATCTTGACGATAGGTTGCCTGTCGGTTATCCACGACTGTACTTTCTCCCTGCCCAATGCCATACACCCGCAATTGCCAGGAATTCCAGACACCACTTTGCCCGGTGCGACCATCGCTCACGGTTAGAGTCCAGTTTCCCGCAGACCATTCATCCCACAGGCGAGTCGAAGTAAAGACCCAGTTGCGGTAACTGCCGAAGTGAGCCATACGGTTGGTCTTAGCCAACACCGAAGCTGTACCATCGGGAGACGTAAGAACAATACGCAGATCTGAGCTTCGGGTGTGGGTGGCGTTAAAAACAACTTCAACTCGCTCGATTTGCAAGTTGTCTTCCATGAGTATGGTTGAGCGTGCTCCCTGTCGTTGTTCGGGAATGGAGGCTCTGACTTGCACGGGGGAGACCACGCTAGAGCGCTCTGAAGCCACAGGTTGCCAGGTACGCGCGAGGTTAACTGCTGCTGTTGCATTCACGGCTCCAAAGCCATAGCTATGATTTACCCAGCGCCCTGCACCGTTGCGTTGCCAATCAGTATTGCTAGGGTCATTGTGTCGGGCTGTCTCTACCAGAATGTGTTGGGCATCCCGCCAGGATAGGTTGGGGTTGGCCTGTAACATGAGTGCCAGTACCCCCGACACCATAGGAGCTGCTGCCGAAGTGCCACCAAAATCGTTGGTGTAGTTTAAATCGCTATAGTTTGCACCATATATGCCCAGGCCGTTAAAGTTATAGCCTTCTGAGCGTCGTAAATCCGTTGAGGTGATGCCCTGATCATATCCATCATCCCCAAAGGCTGAGACGAGGAGGCAAGCTCCGGACTCGCTGTACTCGGTCTGCTGCCCCTGCGCATTAATGGCGGCGACTGCAATCACATAGCGAGAATTGGCGTAGCCATCGTAGTTGACATTGTCGCCTTCTCGACGACCATTGCCCCCGGCCCAAACGTAGAGGCTGCCCAGGCCATTCCGCCCCTGCTGAACTCCCCGAGCCAAAGCTGCCTGAAATAGTGGACCTGGTGCCGTGAGGCCGTACCCGTCCATTGGGCCCCAACTGTTGTTGTAAATAGCAATGGATTGAAACCGATGGTTCATGACCTGAGCTTCCTGGCGATCGCTCACACAGCCTGAAGTTAAACGGATAGCTGTAAAGGATGCCGTGGGTGCGACCCCTGTAATCCCCATGCCATTGTTGCCTCGTCCTGCTGCGATGCCTGCAACACTGGTGCCATGAAGGTCACCGTGGTCAGACTCTGCCATGGGGTTATTGTCTCCATCAACTAAATCGATGCCTAAATCTGCCCGATAGTTAGCCCTGAGATCGGGGTGAAGGTAATCGACTCCATCATCAACAATGCCGATAATGACGCCCGTACCCGTGATTGCTTGCTGCCAACTGGCTAAAACATTAAGGTCACAGGAGGACTGTAGCGATCGCCCAGCTCTGCGCTCTTCCGTGTTATGCAAGTACCATTGATCATCAAACAATAGATCATCCGGCCAAAATCTCATACCGGTCTTTTCCCTCAATAAAACCGGATTGCCCAGGAACTCCAAAGGTGGCAATCCACCTTCACTTCATCACAGCTAAATAAACCGCTCAACGGCGGAATCCTCAAGGCGGACTTAGCTGCAACTGGGTAGGGCGGTACTTCCGCTTAAGGGAAAAAACTGACTTTTTTGGATTTTAGAAAATCCGGAAAGAATGAATCAAAATTTATTGAAAAAGCAGTTATTAAGCTTCGTATTTCAACTGACTGGTGCAAGACTTTATACCAATCCAAGCTGAAAAATTACGGTTTCTGACTAAATCAACATTACAAACACTAAGAAATCGGTTTGTGTTGAGAATCAGAACTTACGCATTCTTATTGTGTAAGTCCTAGGAGTATAGGAATAGCAATGTCTCAGTGAGATATATCAAAACTAAGTAGGCGTAAGGTGGCCAGTTCTTCAGATGATGGATTGTATGGGGAACTACTCGTGTTAGCCTGAGCCGTTACTTGTTGTTGATAGGTGTTGAGAGCTCGGGCGATCGCCCGCATCCGTCGTTCCTGGTCGCGGGTAACACCATGGGCCGTATTCCCTAAACCAGGGGCGTTCCACTTCTGGGTATCTGGATCTAAGAATGCACGGGTTCTTGACCAGAGGATAGCTTCGTCCCCTTGCATCTGAAATTGGCGGGACTCCGCTAGCCGGTCAATATATCCCCCTCGGTGGAGAGCCGCTCGGGGAGACTGGTTCGCCAGATCAATACCGTTCAGCTGCTCAGCAAGAGACATGTCAATCCCGGCCCGAACCGCCTTTTCCTGAAGGGTCGCCGCTTGTTTTCGGAGGCGTTTCAACTGCTTTTCATCGGCTTCTTCAGGGGACGCGGCTCCATGCTGATAAGAGAAACTACCCAAATTCCAAACTCCGTTGCCGGGGTCACGGTGGCCGTAGAAGGCAGGGGTACGCTGGCCCTCCGCCGTACGTGTTCCTTCTGCACTGCCGACCACTCGTGCAACTAGAGAGTTGGCTCCTCCTTCAAACAGTGGCTCTAGCGGATCTGAATTGCTGCCCTGGACGATCGCTGCCCCAGGGGCGGGTGCCGCAATAGAGGCGACTGCAACCGTTGGCCCTCCCTCCTCCAGGCCAAAGGATAGTTCTACAGGTTTAACAACGTTTGGATCGGTCGGTGGTGGTTCCGGCGGGCTAGATGCCTCATTATGGGAAATTGGTGGAGCCGTGGATTCGGTTGCTGTGATAGTTGGTGCCTCAGCTTCTGGCCGAGGGGGAGGCGGAGGCAACGGTTTCTGAGGCACGATTCCCTGAATGGGAGCCTCCGCTGCGGTCGGTGGAATTGGAAGACTGCCAGCCGTCTCCCTTGCAGAAGGTGATGGCTGCGGTGTAGGAACGGGAGGCAGTTGAAAAGCTGTGGTTAAATCATCGCCCCGAGCCAGATTAGGATAGAGGACAACGGCCAGAGAGCTGACTAGATATAAGGATAGGCGTTTCATCGGCTATCGGTGCCACAGGGCAATGACTAAAAACATTGAAGTATCCCTTCGGTCTAGAGAAGAAACCCCGGCTAAGGAACACGATGAATTTGCATAGTAAAATTTAGGCTTGTTGAAAACCCATTGTGGCGATCGCAAGCCTACATGTTGTGAAGTGCTACCCTGCGTTTCCCATCGTCATACCGTTAGGGTTAAGAATCCGGTTTAGAACATCGCTAGCGGGTTCTACCATCGTCCACTTGCCGTCTGGTTGTCGTCGCAGGGTCGCAAACGAGAGAAATTGTGCTCTTCCCATGGGCTGCCCCTGCTGAACGTCGCCTACCCGGGGCCGTTCTAGCCCGCATAGCCGAAACAGATAGGCTGGTACATCTGGGCTTGTGTACACATAGCACCCCTCTATGTCATTGGGTTGCAGTAGCCCATCGAAGGGAGCGTAGACAGGCTCCCCCTTCACCTCGATGGAAATATCTCCCAGCCCGCTGGCGACACGGTACCCGGCAATTTGCTTCCCCGGTTGCAGTTCCCAGTTTTGTTGAATTGGCACAGTGCGTACAGACACCGTACCGGAGTTGGTACATCCTCCCAGAAGAAGTGCTAGACCGACCAGGCAGGCGATTATCTTACTGGAAATTGAACCGATACCCCGCATACTCGTTGCCTTCGAAAAGAACTACCAGTCGGGTGTCTGGATCAAATGCCAGGGGATAAACCTGCCGCTCCGCTGTAACTCCGGCCCGCACTTGTAGGGTCTGAAGCTGGCAATAAGGGGTTCCAATGGCCGCCGTAACCCGTTCCTTTGTATCGCGTTCTGGAATTGCCAGCAATTGAGCGAGTTGCTCTCGAGATAATGCAACCTGGGCATTAACCTCTCCCTGGCAAGCTTCGTAGGAGGTGTGTGTTGCCCGACCGGGCAGCAATCCCCGAAAATCAAACACCAAACCCACAAATGCAAATATCAAGCCGCCCATGAGTAAAGGATGCATTCCGGGGGTGTCAATGGTATGGCGCTTCATAGATGAGCCCTCCTAACTGCTGAAAACTGCTGGGTAACTGCAAATTGCTGCCTTATCGGTTCTAGAAACGGCCCCCCAGCAATAGTCCAACCATGATGAGCAGTAGGCGATAACCCCATTCGATACTGGTTTCAGGAGCTACAGTTGTGCGATACATGGCGATCGCCGCTGGAGCCGCAATCAGAAGCACTGCGGGGAGGTATAGCCCTGGATGAGATGCCAGCACAATATCAATAGCCATACGGGCTACCGTAGAACCCATAAGCCAAAGGACTGCAATGGGCAGTGATATTGTCCCTGATCCTTCAGGAGCGGTAGTGGCGGTTGCGCTAGCCACCCGGCGTCCGTTGCGGGAAGGGTGCCGAGAGAAACCGGAGAACAAGCTCTTGAGCCAACCTAAGATGATTCCTCCAACAGGGGTCAAAAAGTCAGTAGACTGATGCCGCCGTTTTTTACGCAGGACTTGAGCCATCTGCAGGGCTTCCCGTTCTGCTTTGAGTAGGTCTAAGGTGCGGCTGGCGAGGAGGAAGTTGCCATCGTCGTCTCGTTCAACGCAAGTCAAGGTCGCAGAACTTTGTCGGTAGAGAGGCGAAAAGTCTCCGGTATTGTCTGCGTAAGGGAATTGCTCCAGTCCGGTGGCGCGCCAGTCACGTTCTAGGCGTTGGGCGATCGCCCGCAACTCCAACAGAGCATTTTCCTGAGCTGAGGCGAGTTGATTGATATGTTCTGCTTTAGCTGTGAGCTGTTGCCACGTTTCATCGATTTGGGTGAGGGCGGCTCGCTCGGTTACGGGAGAAGTAGAGCGATCAGGAACTCCAAGGGTGGAAGGCTTGAAGGGAGGAGTAGGAATCGAACTCGGCCATTGCAGGGTTGGCTGTTCCTGGGTCAGTCCGGTGGTAGTCGCTGCCTGAGGAGCCGATGCCCCTGGCACAGAGGTAGGACGACTGGCGGGAAACATTTCGACCATTTGAGCGGCCGTAGCGGGACGATAGGATTTCTCGCGAGCACTAATCGCCTGCAACCTGGCCTGAATAGCTTGTATCTCTTCTTGAGTTCCTTGCATAGCCAACTCCTGAAAGACAGAAAATGGAACAAACAACCCGACCGCCCTTACGCCAAAAACTACTGGCAGAGCTTCAACCTGAGGGGAGTTCGCGCTTGCAGCGCTCAATGTTCAGGAATATGAAGTGCGACCAGGGAATGAATGCAAGTGTACCATTAATAGTACTTAAGTACCACAATTTGCTGCCAGAATTGCTTTACGGCACTTCTTGTTTGCATAAGCTAACCTCAGTTCGGGTTAAGGGCCTTTTCGAGTGCCGCGCGTTGTGTGGCACTCGAAAAAACCCATTGTTGCGTGCGCTTCGCGCACGCAACAATGGGCTTTTAGGCTCATCCCGAATTGAGGTTTGAATAGACTTCCAGCGTGAATCGTTGCGCAACTTCGCCGCACAACGATTCACGCCCTCAAAAACTGATTCATGTAAAAGGTCTAATGTTTAAGTGTGGGATAACCCCACACCTAGACATTACAGTCAATTAAGCTGCTCTCCTAGAGCCCGTTAGAGAAGCTTAAGTGCTTAATTCCAGCGGTAGGTCTGCGTCTTCGGCAACCTGGTCTGCAAGAATGACAGGTTCTTGGTAGAGGGGGATGGTGAAGGTAACCGTTGAGCCGAGCCCTTCACCCATACTGTAGAAGTTAACAACTCCACCCATGGTTTCGACTAGACGCTGGGAGATAGTCAGCCCAAGACCTGTGCCGCCGTACTGGCGTGTCCTGGAGCCGTCTACTTGGCTGAAGGATTGGAAGAGGCGATCTTGCTTCTCCAGGGAAACTCCAATGCCGGTATCGGCCACGCTAATTTTGACGATGCCTGCATTTTTCTCTTCAGTCGTATCACCGGGTTTTTTGGTGGTCATTTCTTGATCCACCATCTTCTTGGGAATGACATCGGCTGCGATCGTAATACCGCCTTCGTGGGTAAATTTAATTGCGTTGCCGACCAGGTTGAGCATGACTTGTAGAAGCCGCTGGTAGTTGCCATAGAGGATTACCGGGTCGCGAGTTGCTGGAATACGAATTTCAAATTTCAATAGCTTTTGTTCAGCCTGGGTGCGGGTGAAGTTCTCCACATCCGTCAGGAGTTCCTCAAGTCTGACGGGGTTGAGCTCCAACTGCATCTTGCCCGCCTCAATCTTCGCGATGTCGAGGATATCGTTGATGATGCTGAGGAGGTGAACGGCTGAGCGGTAGGCTTCATTGATAAATTCGTGTTGTTCTTCAGGGGTGTCTGCCATGCCATCCAGCACGAGCTTAAGAAATCCGATCATCCCGTTTAATGGGGTTCTCAGTTCGTGGGACGTGTTGGCCAAAAACTCGGATTTCAACCGAGACGCTTCTTCTGCTTGACGGCGAGCAGTTTCTAACTCTTGCCGCTGTTGCATCAAGCTGTCGTTTGCTTCCTGAAGATCTGTGGCTAACTTCCGGCTGGCAGCGAATAGTTTGGCATGTCCTACCCCAGTTCCAACCTGATCTGATAGCTCACGAATCAGGTCAATTTCTCCCAAGGTCAACCGGGGTGAGTCATCGGAGGTATACATCAGAATCAAGCCATTCGGCTGGCCCTGATAACAGGTCGCAACCACGAGCAGCGATCGCACCTGTTCCTCCACCTCTACTGGGGTGACCTGAATGGGCTTGAGGTTCTCCAACGCCTCCGTCAGGTGAGCTTGTTCTGAAAGATGGAGTTCGGTATTGAGCCACGATTCGATGGGTTGGCGGCTGTGTTCAGCAACCACACGCACGCTATCGTTCCCCGGAGTGTACAGACAGATCAAGCAGCGATGCAGGTTGAGGGATTGCCCCAACCCTTTGACAGTCTGTTCCAGAATGGTGTCAAGGTCAAGGGTGCGGCGTGTATTCCAGGCGATTTGGGTGAGGAGTTTTTCGTAGCGGCTGGAGTAGGGTGCAAACTGGCCCGGGGTGATGGGTGGCAGATGTTCGATCGCCTCACAGGCTTCGCTGCGGCTGCACTCATAGAGCGATCGCCCTAACAGCGTCACCAATGTGGGTGGAATACCCGGCATCAGAATAGGGCTGAGGTTAAGGCGAAACAACAGCAACTTGTCACCGTACCGGAACGGGTAGGAAAATTCCTGGGGAATCAGGAAGTTGAGAGATTGCTGAATCCGTTCCAGAAAGGGGGCAATTGCCATCGGCACAAAGGCCTGTTGCGCTTCCGTGACGGACATGCCAATTAAGGCTTGCCACGGTTCAAAACCCTGACCTGCCTCAGGAGATTCCGCACCTGTACAGCAGAAGGAATGGTAAACGCCCCGATCATCGACCGTCAACGCTACATGAAATCGGTCGGTGAAAGAGGCTGATATATCCACATCGGGGGTGGCTACCATACGGGGCGATCGCTCGAAGGTGGGCAGAAACTCATTGGGAACAGCCATCAATCTACCGCAAAAACTAAACGGATGCCGAACAGCCATTCGCCCCTTCAGGCAGGAACCGAGGCTATCAACCACCGAGGTTTATTGAAACTGGAGAGGCAACCCAGAACGTGCCAGAACTTGACTAAATCTGCTGCTCCAGTAACGAGCTTAGGGTTCCCACCTTGTGCTGAGAAGATGCAGATCAAAGCAGTTCTTCAAGCCTACAGTTTAAGAATCAGGAGATTAATCGTTCCATTCACCTCGGGGCGGCACGGGTGGGTTCCGGCGGAGGCTACGGGTCAGGTCGTCATCGCGGCGGTTACCCCCCTTAAGCCATTGCCGAACAGCGACTTCGATAACCTTGCTCGGGTCAGAGGTAAGGTGATTGATTTGATCCAGCAATTCGGGATCGATTTGCACCGAGATTTCGACTTTGGTGGTTGGCGATTCTTTCTCGGACGGGGGTTCAGATTGCACGGTGGACTCGGTCATTGAGGTTTCTCCTGGCTCAGAATCAATGGTTAATGGCTAACTAAAATCAAATCCCATGAATATGCTGTCGTTAAAGCAACGAAAACAGAGACCCACAAGGGATGGAGTTCCGATTAAGGCATCTCTCCTGATGAGCTCGGAGCCTGACCGTGCACCCAGAGTTTTCCGAAGCATGCCTAACCGTATTATTCCCTTCATTGTGAGATGCCCCGCGCCAACTGTTAGGGTGAATTAAGACTTGAAAGGCTGATTGCTCCGGCTTATGGAAGCCCATCCACCCTCCATCAGGAAGAGGGGAAGGCATTACAATATCTTAAGCTGGGAAAAACAAACGGCATCCTAGCTCCAAGAGACTTAATGACCACCGGGCTGGCTCCCAAACACTATGACTGACGTACCTGTCTCACGTATTCGCAATTTCTCCATCATCGCTCACATTGACCACGGGAAATCCACCCTAGCCGATCGCTTGCTGCAATATACGGGTACCGTGAGCGATCGCGATATGAAGGAACAGTTCCTCGACAATATGGAACTGGAGCGGGAGCGCGGCATCACCATCAAGCTTCAGGCTGCTCGCATGAACTATCGCAGCCTGGATGGCGAAGAGTATGTCCTCAACCTGATCGACACTCCGGGCCACGTCGATTTCTCCTATGAGGTATCCCGCTCTCTCGCGGCCTGCGAAGGGGCGTTGCTCGTGGTGGATGCCTCCCAGGGGGTCGAAGCGCAGACCCTGGCTAATGTCTATCTGGCCCTGGAGCATGACCTCGAGATTATCCCTGTTCTGAACAAAATTGACCTGCCAGGGGCTGAGCCCGATCGCGTCAAAGAAGAAATCGAAGAAATTGTTGGCCTTGACTGCAGTGGCGCCATTCTGGCGTCTGCTAAAGAAGGTATTGGGATTCAAGACATTCTCGAATCCATTGTGCATTTGGTGCCACCGCCTCAGGATACGGTAAGCCAACCGTTGCGGGCGCTGATTTTTGACAGCTACTACGATCCGTATCGGGGTGTAGTAGTGTACTTCCGGGTGATGGATGGAACGTTGCAGAAGGGCGATCGTGTTCGTCTAATGGCCTCCGGCAAGGAGTACGAAATTGACGAATTAGGCGTACTATCTCCTACCCAAATCCAAGTGGACTCGCTCCATGCAGGAGAGGTGGGTTACCTGGCCGCCTCAATTAAAGCGGTGGAAGACGCCCGTGTGGGGGATACCATTACACTGGCAAAAACTCCGGCAGCGGAACCCCTACCGGGTTACACCGAAGCTAAGCCGATGGTGTTCTGTGGCCTCTTTCCAACGGACTCGGAGCAGTTCGAAGACCTGCGGGAGGCCCTGGAAAAGCTGCGCCTCAACGACGCGGCTCTGCAATTTGAGCCTGAAACCTCCAGCGCTATGGGCTTTGGTTTCCGATGCGGCTTCTTGGGACTGCTGCACATGGAAATTGTGCAGGAGCGACTGGAGCGGGAATATAACCTGGATCTGATCACAACAGCTCCATCGGTAATTTATCGGGTGACGAAGATTGACGGGGAAATTCTGATGATTGACAATCCCAGTCACTTGCCTGACCCACAGCATCGCGAAAAAATTGAGGAGCCTTACGTCAAGGTCGAGATGATCGCGCCAGAAAGCTTTGTCGGTACCTTAATGGAGCTGGGGCAAAGCCGCCGGGGTGTCTTCAAAGACATGCGTTACCTGGCTCAGGGCCGTACCACGATTACTTATGAGCTGCCATTGGCTGAGGTTGTGACAGACTTCTTTGACCAGATGAAGTCGCGATCGCGCGGTTATGCCAGCATGGAGTACCAGCTCATCGGTTACCGAGAAAACCCTCTAGTGAAACTGGATATTCTGATCAACGGCGATCCGGTTGACCCCCTGGCTACCATCGTGCATCGGGATAAAGCCTATTACGTGGGTAAAGCTCTGGTGGAGAAGCTGAAGGAATTGATTCCTCGTCACCAGTTTAAGATTCCCATTCAAGCCTCCATTGGGAGTCGAGTTATCGCTAGCGAAAATATCCCAGCCCTACGGAAGGATGTATTAGCAAAATGCTACGGTGGCGATATTTCTCGGAAGAAAAAACTGCTCCAGAAACAAGCCAAGGGTAAGAAGCGTTTGAAGGCAATTGGCACCGTAGATGTGCCCCAAGAAGCGTTCATGGCAGTTCTAAAACTTCAGTAGCTCTACTTGAAAAATGTTTTCTTGAAGTAGTGTTTTAGACCTCCCACACACGCAGATTACGGTGCTAATTTCGCAAGGAAATTGCAGTTCTATTGTTGAGGTCATTGCAAATACTTCTAGACATAAAAGCTTCTCTGTCTTTAGGTAGAGAAGCTTTTTTGATCGACTTGTGCTGCTGTTTGAGATGTTCTAGAAGCTTTGTCCTGTAAGGTTTTTAGGTGGAAAGCTTAGAGTTTTTTCTGACAAAATGCTCATCAAAACTTAGCTTGGTTATCAATAGCTTGTTATCAAGAATTCCTCTCTAAACTTTGTGATTGTTCTTCGAACTTCAGCAACGGTTCATTCAGAAGTAAAGATTCCGTAAACTCTCGATTTTCTGATTTCGCCTTCTTTTTATATTCTGTTAAGTTGCTAGACGAAAGTTATTAAAAAAACGTCAGCACCTATCGTTGCCCCGAATCCAAATGCATGGGAAGGGCGTTCTACCTCAATCGGTGGCGGGGCACTTTTCGGTTCTTGCACCTGAAACATCTTTAGTTAGGAAGGTCTATGCGAATTCTCGTTACTGGCGGCGCAGGCTTCATCGGGTCGCACCTCATCGATCGATTAATGCAACAAGGCCATGAGGTGATCTGCCTGGATAATTTCTACACTGGGGATAAGCGCAACATTCTGAAATGGATAGGGCACCCCTACTTTGAGCTGATCCGCCATGACATTACGGAACCCATTCGGTTAGAAGTCGATCAGATCTACCATTTGGCTTGCCCGGCCTCCCCCGTTCATTACCAATACAACCCAGTAAAGACGATTAAAACCAACGTTATGGGAACCCTGAACATGTTGGGGTTAGCCAAACGGGTTAAAGCACGGTTTCTGCTGGCGTCTACCTCAGAAGTGTATGGCGATCCAGAGGTTCATCCCCAATCTGAAGAATATCGGGGAAATGTCAATACCATCGGTATTCGCAGTTGTTATGACGAAGGCAAACGGGTGGCTGAAACGCTAGCGTTTGACTACCATCGTCAAAACGATGTGGAAATCCGTGTCGCCCGGATTTTTAACACTTATGGCTCTCGGATGCTTGAGAATGACGGTCGGGTTGTGAGCAATCTGGTGGTGCAGGCGCTCCAGGGCAAGCCTCTGACCGTGTATGGAGATGGTTCTCAAACCCGAAGCTTCTGTTATGTATCTGACCTGGTGGAAGGACTGATGCGGTTGATGAATGGTGAACACATGGGCCCTGTGAATCTGGGTAACCCCGATGAGTACACCATTCTGCAATTGGCGCAGACCATTCAGGACATGATCAACCCTGATGTCGCTCTTAAGTACGAACCCCTGCCCCAGGATGACCCGCGCCGTCGTCAACCCGACATCACCCGCGCTAGAACCTGGCTTGGCTGGGAACCCACCATTCCCCTAAGGGAAGGTCTGAAGCTGACGATTGACGATTTCCGGGAGCGGTTGGGCGATCGCGTGGTCGTACCGGCTCGCTCGGTATCTGCCCTCTAATTTGGGGAAGGTTTTCATCCGGCTTGTGAACCTATCGCAAGCCTCTTCGCTACGTCCTAATTGTTGTTAAGGAGGTCAGTCTAATGCGCGTTTGTGTCATCGGAACTGGGTATGTAGGTTTGGTCACAGGAGTTTGCTTGGCCAACATTGGTCATCATGTGATCTGCATCGACAACAACGAAGAGAAGGTCAAGCTGATGAAGTCGGGCCAATCGCCCATTTATGAGCCGGGTCTCTCCGAGTTGATGACCTCCTGCATTCAGAGCGGCACTATTGAATTCTCGACGGATTTGGCCGCTGGTGTAGAGCATGGTGAAGTTCTGTTCATCGCCGTTGGCACACCTCCACTCCCTACCGGAGAAAGCGACACCCGCTATGTGGAAGCTGTAGCTCGGGGCATTGGTAGCCATCTCAATGGTGGTTACAAGGTGATTGTGAACAAGTCCACAGTACCCATCGGTTCTGGCGACTGGGTACGGATGCTGGTGCTGGATGGCGTGCGGGAACGCCAGGCTGAACTGGTAAGCGCTGGTGGTGGTACTGCACTGGCTGAGCCTCAAGCGGAATTTGACGTGGTGAGTAACCCTGAGTTTCTGCGGGAAGGTTCGGCGGTGTATGACACCTTCAACCCCGATCGCATCGTACTGGGTAGCAACAACCCGAAGGCGATCGCCATGATGAAGGAGCTGTATGCCCCTATCGTGTCGCGCCAATTTGCTGAAGACAAGAGTGCTCCCACTGTTCCTGTGGTCGTGACCGACCTCAGTTCGGCAGAGATGGTGAAGTACGCGTCCAATGCTTTTCTAGCCACCAAGATTAGCTTTATTAACGAGATTGCGAATATTTGCGATCGCGTTGGTGCGGATGTCACGCAGGTTGCCAAGGGGATTGGCTTGGATTCCCGTATCGGCAGCAAGTTCCTGCAAGCCGGAATTGGCTGGGGTGGTTCTTGCTTCCCCAAAGACGTAGCAGCGTTGATTCATACAGCGAGCGACTACGGCTATGAAACTCAGTTGCTAAATGCAGCCGTTACGGTCAACAAGCGTCAGCGGTTGATTGCTCTGGAGAAACTCCAGCAAGTGCTGAAGATCCTGAAGGGCAAAACTGTCGGTTTACTGGGTCTCACCTTTAAGCCTGACACCGATGATATGCGGGACGCACCTGCGTTGGATTTGATTGAGCACCTGACCCGTCTTGGTACCAAAGTGAAAGCCTATGACCCCCTGGTTTCTCAAACCGGACTGCGTCATGGTCTGTCTAATGTACTAGTTGAAACTGACCCTGAGCGTCTGGCCGATGGCTGCGACGCCCTGGTGTTGGTAACGGATTGGGCTCAGTTTAATACCCTGGATTACACCAAGATGGCTAAGCTGATGAACAATCCTGTGATAATTGATGGCCGTAACTTCCTCAACCGGGAAACCCTAGAAAGTGCTGGGTTCCTATATGTTGGCGTAGGCCGTTAAACTTATCAGGTTGGCCGAGTTCAGAAAATCTGAACTCGGCCGACTACTAACCTTTGTCATCTGCATCAGCGTCAAGAACTCCATGTAAAAAGAGGCAACCATAGGTTGCCTCTTTTTCTCCTCTTGGGCTTGGCGCATTTGTGTTGTAGGTGGGGATGTGAAGCATTCCACCCACAGCACAAATGCGTCAGTCCTGTCTTCTTGTGATGGGTTTGAATGTCAAGAACTCCATGTAAAAAGAGGCAACCTACGGCTGCTTCTTTTTCTCTCCTTTCAACGAGTTTCAATGATGTTTGCTATCACAATACTTTCGCTATTTTTCTCAAGCCCTTGATTTTGTGCGACGCATATACAAAATCAAGGGCTTGAGAAAAATAGTGAGGATGTAGTTATGAAGAATTGGCTTATGGGTAGTATGCAATTCTCCCATGAACTGGCCCATAATGCCTTCAGTTGAGAACTGCTATATTTACAGAAATTACGCATCTTATTCAGTACGGTATGTGAAACATATCGCACCACTAGAAATCATCAGGTTGAAATATAAGAACCTATTACACCGTCGCCACTTGTAATTATTTCCTTTTACAACAAGCTTTAGACTGTCGTTAGACTAATGCAGGAACGATCGCCAAACAGGAAAGGCTGACACGAATGGTGGAGAGCGTTCAAGACATTTTTTTTATTTACTCTGGAAATCGTAATCAGTTGCTTCAGGTTAGCCCAACCTATGAACAGGTTTGGGGCCGTTCGTGTGCCAGTCTTTATGAAAATCCTCTGTCGTGGATGGAGGCATTGCATCCTGAGGATAGGGATAGGGTGATGGAGGCGATCGCCTCCCAAGGGCAGGGAAACTCCTATCGTCAGGAGTACCGCATTATCCGCCCGGACGGCTCCCTACGCTGGATCTATGCTCGCTCTGCTTCTCTCAACGGCCCGACTGGAGTACCCGAACAAATCGTTGTCTTGGCAGAGGATGTTACCGAGCGTAAGCAATCGGACCAGTATCAAGAGCATCTTAACCTTGCACTGCAAGAGAACGAAACCAAATTTCGTACGTTCCTTGAAATGGCCTCGGAAGCTGTCATTATTTCCAATGCCCAAGGGGAGATTGTTATTTTCAATGCGAAGGCCGAAGAAATCTTTGGCTATGCGTTCAACGAGGTATTGGGCCAACCTATTGAATCCTTAATGCCGGAACGTTTTCGTCAGGGACATCAGCATTTTCGAGCTGAATACTACAACCAGCCCATGCGGCGTTCCATGGGCCACGCCGGCAACCTGTTTGCACAACGCAAGGATGGATCAGAATTCCCCATCGAAGCAGGATTAAGCGCTGTGCAAGTTGGAGACGAGCGCTTTGTGTTGACCTTCCTAACGGATATTAGCGATCGCAAACGAGCCGAAGACATTCTGCGCCAAACTGAAGCTGCCCTGCGGGAAGCCAACCAGGAGTTGGAAAAGCGAGTTTTGGAACGCACCACTGAGCTGTCCCAAATGAATCATCAGTTGCAGCAGGAACTGACGGAGCGACAACGCACTCAGCAGATTCTAGAAGAACAAACCCATCTATTAGACCTGGCCCATGACACGATCATGGCCCGTGATTTTGATGGGGTGATTACCTTTTGGAATCGTGGGGCTGAGCTTATGTATGGGTGGACTCGGACAGAAGCTTTGGGGCAGCTGACTCATCAATTACTCCAGACTCAGTTTCCTCAACCTCAGCCCGAGGTTGAGGCAGAACTATTGGCAAATGGCTATTGGGAAGGTGAGCTTACCCATAAACGCCGGGATGGAGGTCTGATTAGGGTTGCGAGCCGTTGGGTTCTACAGCGCAATGATGAGGGGCAACCCCTCAAGGTTCTAGAGATCAATAATGATATTACTGAACGGAAGAGAGCCGAGGAGAGCCATGCCCGGTTGGCTGCGATTATTGAATCATCTGGTGATGGCATCCTGAGTACGACTTTAGATGGCACCATCAATAGCTGGAACCGTGGGGCAGAAGAAATTTATGGTTACTCCGCCCAGGAAATCATAGGCCAATCCATTACCAAACTGCTGCCTGCCGATCGTTCCCATGAAGAAGTGCAAATTTTGGAACGGTTAAAACACGGCGATCGCATTGACCATTTCGAGACCGTACGACAGCACAAGAAGGGCCATCTCATCGACATTTCCCTGACGATTTCCCCGATTCGCAATCGGAAGGGTGAGCTGATTGGAATGTCAAAAATTGCGCGAGATATTAAGCGGCGCAAACAAGCCGAAGAACAGGTGCGCTTGAGTAGCGAACGCATCAGTCTGGCGAATGCAGAATTAGCTCGCGCTGCCCGCTTAAAAGATGAGTTTTTGGCCGGTATGAGCCATGAGCTGCGAACCCCTCTCAACGCTATTTTGGGGCTTTCGGAAGCCTTACTCGAAGAGATTTTTGGAACCCTCACCCCGGCTCAACGAGAACACCTGACTACGATTGAGCAAAGTGGCAAGCACTTATTGGAATTGATTAATGACATCCTCGATTTGTCGAAGGTCGAATCTGGCAAGATGGAGTTGGCGATCGCTCCTGTCAGTGTGCAGGCACTATGCGATTCCAGCCTGAATTTCGTCAAGCAACAGGCCCACCACAAACGCATCAAGGTTCATTGTCGAATTGACGATGAATTAACTGAGATCGAGGTGGATGAACGTCGCATCCGGCAGTTGCTCGTCAATCTATTAAGTAATGCGGTCAAATTTACCCCAGAAGGGGGCAGTATCCAACTGCAAGTGCGGGCCGATGCCTTCCGCGAAACTGTTGACTTTAGCATCACCGATACAGGTATTGGAATTTCCCAGGAAAATATCCCCCGGCTCTTTCAACCCTTTGTGCAGTTGGACAGTTCTCTCTCTAGGCGATATGCCGGGACAGGCCTGGGTCTGGCTCTAGTACGCCGCATTTCAGAACTGCATGGAGGAAGCGTGACGTTGGAAAGCCAAGAAGGAAAAGGCAGCCGTTTTACGGTTACATTGCCGTGGCAATCGCGAACAGCTACTTCAGAATTGCCAGCGGAAGCGGTTCCTTTAGGAGAATTAGCGCAGCATGTTCGGCAAGTCCTTATCGTAGAGGACTCGGAAGCCGCTGCTAGTCAAGTTGCTCGCTACTTAACAGAATTAGGGGCAGCCACGCTCATTCACCCGATAGGCAGCGGAGCCGTAGAAGCCGCTATACAACTACGCCCTGACATCATTATTCTGGATATTTTGCTGCCGGATCGTTCGGGTTGGGACGTATTGACAGAATTAAAAACAAATCCAGCTACCCAGAACATCCCAGTTATTGTTGTCTCCGTTGTGGATGAGCGCTCTTGTGCATTGGAATTGGGAGCCGCAGCTTACTTGCTCAAACCCATTGTGCGCCAACAGTTTCAGCTAACCCTCAGCCAGGCTTTGGGTACGGCTCAAGCAAACGAGTTGGCTGCAACGCTAACTTCTCCGCCGGTAAGCACAGCTCCAACAATTTTGCTAGCTGAGGATAGCGAAGCGAATATTATCACCTTGAGTGGGTACTTGCAGGCCCATGGGTTTGAGGTTGTATTAGCCCGTAATGGGATCGAAGCTGTGCAGATGGCTCATCAATATCGGCCCAATTTGATTTTGATGGATATTCAAATGCCGGAGATGGATGGTTTAGAAGCGACTCGCCAAATCCGGGCAGAAGCGGATTTGCGGAGCATTCCTATCCTGGCATTGACGGCCTTGGCAATGCCGGGCGATCGCGAACGCTGCATCGAAGCTGGAGCCGTTGATTACCTCACCAAACCTGTTAGTCTAAAGCGTCTGGTCGCTCTCATCTCTGAGTACCTTGCTTAAGGCCACCATCCAACGAGTAGTTCATCCCACCGATTTTGATAAGTTAACCTGAGTTCGGGTTAAGGGTGTTTTCGAGTGCCGCGCGTTGCGCGGCACTCGAAAACGCTCATTTTGGCGTGCGCTTTGCGCACGCCAAAATGAGCACTTCAGCTTATCCTGAACTGAGGTTAAGTTACGAACTTTGACAGGTAGGATGTGGCGGGCTTTACCCGCCACATCCTACCTGTCAAAGTTCGTGTGCTCAAGTACTAGCCGATTGTCCAAAAAGTAACTAGTACGCTGCGGCGGAAATTCATCACCTATGTTTTTGTGTGGAGTGCTTCGCACCCCACACAAAAGCATAGGTCGCGAACTGAGGCCTCAGCCTACTAAATCATGCCAGAACCCTGAACAACATGTTTTACTGTCATCAGACTATTGAGTGTAATGAAGCCTCGGTGGTGTCCCTTTTGATTTGACATCCCCAACGCGACTGGTGTTGCCTGGCGGGGATTGCGATAAAACCGCGAGGACGCATTGATAAACAGCGTAGCGCTGTTCAGGTGAGTGGCAAATTGTTGGCTTTCGCTATAGGATTCGGTGGCCAGGGCATCTGCATGACCACTGCTATATCGGTTCATCCAGGCAATCCCTTGCTCAGGACTATCAACCACTCGGAAGGCGATAGTTTGATTCAGGTAGGGACGGCCCCAATCCTCTGACTCAGCAATCACGAGATCAGGAAAGTCAGCCACCAGATCGCCATCCCCCCGCAGCTGAAATCCTTCTTCTCGCAAACTGCGCCACAGGCTTTGCAGCGTAGTGGGGTCGTGACGATGGTGAACCAGTACCTTCTCAATGGCATTGACGGGATCAGGCTCACTGCGATGGCTGTCTAAAATCATCCAACGCACGACGTCTAGGGAACCCGAAGGAGCCCAGTACAGATAGCAGTTGCCCAGAGAGGTTTTGAGCACAGGTACACTTGCTTGCCTTACAACCTGCTGTACCAGGCTGGCCCGACCATAGGGAATAACCAGGTCAATACTGTCGTCCTGGGTAATCAGTTCCCGTATGGAGTCCTTCTGATCTGGGGGAAGCAGTTCCAGGCATCCTGTGGGTAGGCCCACATTCTCCAGGGCAGTTCGTAGGATTTCAGCGATCGCCAGATTCGATTGGCTGGCCTCACTCCCGCCCCGTAGCACCAGACTGTTACCCGTGCGAAGACACATCCCAGCAGCGATCGCCCCAAGCTCCGGAAATGACTCATATACGAGGGCAATCACCCCCAAGGGCATGAGCCGGCCATAAGTCTGTCCAAGGGACAGGGGCTGCGACACGTTGATTAATTGTTGAAAGGGATCGGGGGTTTCGGCCAGACGCTGCAAGATTTGAACTGCACTGTGCAGGCGCTCCGGAGTTAAGCGCAACCACTCCAAAATCAACTCTGGGATAGCCATCTCCCGGCTCGCTTCCAGGTCGAGGGTGTTAGCTTCCAGAATGTGATCTTGATATTCCAGTAAGGCTTTTGCCATGCTCTGTAATGCCGCACTGCGCTTGACCCCTTTCTCCAGGGCAAGCTCACTAGCGGCCTCACGGGCACGTTGTACAACTTCCAGCAAATCGGGCGCAGAGTCCAAGAGCCGATACCAATGACTAACGCCTACAGGCCAACCACAACATAAACACCAGCATAAGCGATAGTGCCAGCGCTGCAATCACCCGAAATGTCACGCTGGAAATCAGCGGCGATTGGAGGGTAGTGACCAGGAGTAGGAAAACCAGGCCGAAAATAATCAATAGCGTCAGGGGAATGTACCCTTTGCCCAGAGATGGGTTTACCACATTCCACTGATAGCCGTTCCAGCGCCATACCCGCTTGTAGGGGTAGTTGGTGGACAGTTGCTCAATACTATGGCCGTTGTCTTGGACGACAAATATCTGCTGACAGCGGTTACACCCAAAGGCTTCAGTCAGCGCAATTGGAGTCAGCTGACCCCGCCGCCGACAGGGACAGGGGTATTCTTCGTTGAGATCAATCTTCTGAGGTTTTTGCGCTTGCACAGGCAGCCACTTCAGCAAATAAGGGGTTAATAACGGATAGATGAAAACTATCGATGAAAAAACGAACGCGGTCAGCTTTAAGTCAGTTCGATTCTAACGATTCCCATCGAAAGGCTCAAGGGGATAGAGAAAAACTGGACAAAGCCGTTACATTTATCCCTGGAGTTCACGCTCTCCTGCTACCTCAACGAATTAAAAGAAAAGGGATGAGCAAGGCTCATCCCTTTTCCCTAAGCGGGTAACGCGATTCGAACGCGCGACATTCACCTTGGCAAGGTGACGCTCTACCGCTGAGCTATACCCGCATCTATTTCAACTTTCACCGGTAGGCTCCTGGAGATACAAATATGCTTGACACACTTGTAATCCCACTTTGGGGAACCAAGCGGGTAACGCGATTCGAACGCGCGACATTCACCTTGGCAAGGTGACGCTCTACCGCTGAGCTATACCCGCATTTATTCTTTAGTTTTCAAGCGGTTCCTGGAGTGAAAGATGCATGACATACATCTCTAACCCCGTTTTGGGGGAACCAAGCGGGTAACGCGATTCGAACGCGCGACATTCACCTTGGCAAGGTGACGCTCTACCGCTGAGCTATACCCGCAAACTTCAGCTTTACTATCCTCCCAAACTGACCGTGCACTTGTCAAGGTTTTTTTAAGGAGAATCGGGGGCGACAGCACTCTTCAAACTCGCAACAGGGTTGCTAGATGCGGCGATCGCAGGGTCATACCCAGGAAGCGAGCGCATCTGTCGCATCAGGCTAGCCATTTCTAGAGCATTCATGGCGTAATCCCAACCCTTATTGCTCTTGATGCCAGCCCGTTCCAAAGCCTGCTGCATTGTATCGGTCGTTAGAACGCCAAACACGACGGGTACACCTGTCTGAAAGGAGGCTGCTGCGATACCTTTAGAAACTTCGGCCGCCACAAAATCAAAGTGGGGCGTTTGTCCTTTAATCACAGCACCCAGGCAGATGATGGCATCATAACGAGCGCTCAGAGCCAGCTGCCGGGCCACTAGCGGAATTTCGAAACATCCAGGCACCCAGGCATAATCGACCTGTTGTCCCTGGGGATCAGGGTCAACTCCATGTCGTTTCAGGCAGTCCTGACAACCCTCCAGCAATTTGTTGGTGATCAGGTCATTAAAACGACCAATGACCATCGCGAACCGCAGAGGCTCAGTCGAGGAAAAATTACCTTCAAAAACCGCCATGAATCGTTACTCCTCCAGAAACATAGTTGTTTCTTGTGACACTCAGTGAAACTGCACTGCGGCTCCACTTGGTGGGAGGCTCACACGCAGGGTCGCAAGCTTGGCAGAGAAAGGGTTGGAAGCCTAGTCAGGAATTTAACCCTTCCCTGCCAAACTGGGCCGATGATTACACTACCAGATAATTCAACGCGCCCACTAGCAACACCAGCACCACCCAAATTCCAGAGCCAAGATAAAGCAAGCGCTTGGATTGTTCCCAGTTCCGGGGGCTGGCATAGGCCACTGGCACACCCACGATCATAATGAAGGACATGGCAACCAGTGCCGCCAAGGCAAGTTGAAACAGGATTGTAAACATCAGCGGTTCTCCCAGCAGTTTCCCAACAAAGCAAATTTAGTCGGATCCGAATAGAGGCAAAGCCTATCTCTGCTCACCGTCCATCGCTCCACTAGTTAAGCTATCAAAAAACTGGCCTCTATACTCACATTCATTTTCGTTAAATAGATTGTCCCCAGTAAACGCAGCTAAGGCATGAGGGTTCCCCTGAGTGGAACCTCTATTTTGGCCATGATGGTGGGGGCATTTTTACGATGGGTAAAACAGGCTCCAAAAATGCAGCCGTTAGGGTGAGCTTGCGTAAATTCGGGCTACGTTAAGGAGATTTCCAGTAATGAAATTACCCCCAGAATGTTGGTGCTTTGCCCGCTTCGCGGGCAAAGCACCAACATT